>JBDNIG010000153.1:0-4823 GCA_041688415.1 Rhodopirellula sp.
GGCTGGATGAGTTTGTCGGGCTCTATCCGATCCACCCAGCATACCTTGAGAAGTTTGAGTTGATCTCCATTGCGGAAAAGCGAGAGATTCTCAAAACGCTGAGCGCCGAAATGCGACGGCTGCTCGACAAAGAAGTGCCAGATGACGAAACTGGCTTAGTCAGTTATGACTCGTATTGGATTCACCTGCGAGACAATGCCTCGATCCGATCACTTCCCGACGTTCGGGATGTCATCGATAAAAGTAGCGTTCTGGAAAATCGCATCAAGCAGGCTTTCACTCGAAAGGCGTACACGCCAATGGCGATGAGAATCAGTCACGGGTTGTCCGTCCACCGACTGACCACTGACGACATTCACGCTAAGATTGGCCCCACCGCCAGCGAACTTCGTGACGACTTGTGTCTCTACCACGAAGCACTACCGGAAAAGAACAGTGAGTTCCTGAAGACAACCGTGCAATCGTGTTTGAACGAGATCGTGAAGACGATGAGCGGTCAGTTCATCACACACAACCGAGAGAACGACCAGTATTACCTCGATCTCGAAAAGCACATCGACTACGACACCGAGATCGAGAAGCGATCCGAGAGCCTCTCCAAGAGCGAACTCGACCGCTACTATTTCGATGCGCTCAAGCGAGTGATGGAATGCGTTGACCGTCCTGAATATGTGCCCGGCTATCGCATCTGGGAACACGAAGTCGATTGGCAATCGCACAAGATTTTTCGTCGAGGCTATCTTTTCTTCGGTGCTCCCAACGAACGCTCTACGGCTCAGCCGCCTCGTGATTTTTATCTGTATTTCATGCAGCCATTCGAGCGTCCAAAGAAGAACTGGGAGGACAATCTTGCCGATGAAGTCTTTTTTATTCTGAAACACCCAGACGAGAAGTTTGATAACGCACTGCGTCTGTACGCAGGTGCCCAAGCGATGGCGGCGACCGCAGGTAGCGCAACGAAGAAGAATTATTCGGACAAAGCCGATGTCCACCTGAAGTCGCTAACCAAGTGGCTGCGGGAAAACGTGTTGACAGCCTTTGATGTGATTCATCAGGGCGTGTCGAAGAAGATGCTGGAGGTTTTGAAAGGTCAGAAAACAGGTAACATGACCATTCGAGAAATGGTCAATCTTGTCGGCACGGTCGCTTTAGACCCAATCTTTGAAGAACGTTATCCAGACTACCCGAAGTTCTCGGTCACTTTGACAAGCGACAACATCGAGGACGCCGTTGCCAGTGCCATTCGTGCATTGTCGGGTGGTTTGCACAACAAATTGGCGACGGCAATCCTTGCCGGACTGGAGCTTGTCGAAGGCAACAAGGTTCGCCCTCATGAATCACGCTATGCGAAAGCAGTTCTCAAGAAGCTTGATGCGAAGCCACCGGGACAGGTTCTCAATCGCAACGAACTCCTTGAAGAGAAATACGCCAACGTCGAGGTGGACATCGAATACAAGCTGGAACCGGAGCTATTCGCACTGGTCCTGCTGTCGCTTGTCCACAGTGGGGATATCACGCTGCGTTTGGTTGGAAAGGAAGCCGTCGATGCTTCGTCGTTATCCGATGCCGGGAAGAAGTCGGTCGATGACTTCTGCAAGTTTCGCCATGTCGAACGACCAAAAGACATTCCACTGGCATCGCTGGTGGCGTTGTTCGAGCTAGTTGGTTTGCCCGAAGGAATCATCCGAGACCCGAACACTCGTGACGATGCTATTAGGCAACTTCACGAAAAGACCAGTGACATTGTCAAGCGAGTCGTTGTCGCCAAACAACATGCTCAGTCTGGCCTACCTTGCTGGGGTCACGAGTTAATTCCGCTGGAGAAGCGAAACGAGTACCGCCAGCAACTCGATGACTTCCAAGCATTCTTGGAGAAGTTGCAGGCATTCAATACTCCCGGCAAGCTGAAGAATTTTTCGGCCTCGGTGGATGACGTGAAGGGTTATGGAAAGGGCCTTGGTTTGCTGGGCGAACTCGAAGCGACAAACAGCCTTGTCGGCGAACTCATGCCATTGACCTCGTATTTGACGATGGCCGGTTCCGTTCTGCCTTCCGGTGATCCGTGGATTGCGAAGTCAGAAAAGCTCTGCAACGAATGGCAACCGCAACTCCGAGACGCCGAGAAGCGAAGCGATCCCAGTTTTCGTCAAAAACTGGTGCAGGCGATCGAAAAATGCAAAAAGGAGTATCAGGGTCACTACCTTGATTTGCACAAGAAGAGCCGCCTTGGGGTTAACGAAGAATCGAAGAAGCGAAAGCTCGAAAAGGACGCTCGCCTTGACCGACTCAGCAAACTCGCTGGCATCTCGGTTCTGTCGCACAGTAGCCTGACCGATTTGCAAGGGCGACTCGGGAGATTGAAGCCGTGTTACTCGTTGATCAAAGATGACTTGAACGCCAACTCGGTTTGCCCGCATTGTGCTTTCCGACCAAGCGATGAGAAGAGCACGTCCACTGGTGCCGTCGTCTTGGACGCTATCGACGAAGAAATCGACAAGCTGCTCGACAGTTGGGCCGAGACGATCCTCTCGGACCTTAGCGATCCTACAGTCAGCGAGAGCATTGGTTTGCTCGACGAAGCCCAGAAGAAGGCGGTCAAGAAACTCATCAAAGACGGCGGACTTCCCAAAACGATTAGCACCGAACTCGTTCAGGGCATTCATAGCGCACTCGAAGGGCTCACCCCGATCAAGGTGAAGCCCGGCGACTTGCTTGGCAAGCTCAGCGATGGCAGTGCTTCCTGCACGGTCGATCAGTTCCGCAAGCGGTTTGATGAGTTTGTGACCGAGATGACTCGTGGCAAGGAAGTCGAAAGAGTTCGCATCGTGATCGAGCATTCCAATCAGCCGTCCGACTATCAACCGTCCGAACATCAGCCGCTGGGCGCTAGCCCCCGGTTCCCGAACAACAATGTCCCGAGCAACGACGGCGCAAGCGAACCGGATGCTAACGCATTTCGGCTGATGGGGGATGATTGATGGACCGACAGGAACTCGAACAACTTGTTGCCGGTGGCGAATCAGATCGTCTGGAATTCAAACGATCCACCGGTGAACTTCGTGAAGCGATGCAGACGCTATGCGGATTCGTCAACGAACAGGGCGGACAAGCGCTGATAGGCGTTACCGATCGTGGCCGCATCCTTGGTCAACAAGTTGCCGATTCAACACTGCGTGATGTAGCACAAGAAATCACCAAGTTCGAGCCACCCGTTCAGGTGCATCAGGAACAAATCCAAATCTGGGATGACCTAAGCGTGTTGCGGCTGGAAGTTCAGCAAGGCGAAGACGGTCCTCATCAATTCGACGGACGAGCCTTTCAGCGGATTGGCACAACGACTCAAAGGATGCCCGTCGTTGAGTACGAACGACGACTCTTGCAGCGACTCCATTCACGACGCCGTTGGGAAAATCAGATCGCTGAAGGCTGGACGATCGATGATCTGGATTTGGAGGAAATCAGCAAAACACACCGAATCTCCGTCGAAGTGAATCGGCTCGACGCACAGTACGCTTCGCACGCGGATACGCTCTATCACTTCGGGTTGCGTATTGATGGGCACCTGACGCAGGCTGCTGTTGTCTTGTTTGGCAAAAAGCAACTTCCCGATTACCCGCAATGCGAAGTGCGGATGGCTCGTTTTCGCGGAATCACCAAGAACGAGTTCATCGACCAGCTGCAGGTACGCGGCCATGCTTTCGATCTGTTCGACGAAGCCGCGCTATTCCTGAACCGGCACGTGGCGGTGGCTGGCTGGTTCGAGGAGGGTAAATGGGAACGGCAGGACCGTCCGCAGTTCCCGTTCAAGGCGCTCAGAGAAGCAATCGTCAACGCGATTTGTCATCGAGACTACACGGCCCCCGGCGGAGCGATCTCGATTGCGATGTTCGACGACCGATTGGAGATCACCAATCCGGGGCCATTGCCGCAAGGGATTACCTTGGCGCAACTGAAGCAACCGCATCGTTCGCACCCGAGGAATCCATTGATTGCCGAACCATTCTTCCGTCGCGCACTGATCGAAAAATGGGGCCGAGGAACTCAAAACATCGTTGAAGAGTGCGTCGGCAATGGTTATCCGGAACCCGAATTTTTCGATGGCGTGTTGGACGTGGGCATTCGTTTTCCGGTGGGTGATTATCGGCCGCCGACGCGGATCGAAACGAATTTGAGCGAGCGGCAACAAGAGATTCTGCAGAGCTTGGGCGATGGTGCGAAAAAGACATTTCGGACGGTGTACGGCCAATTGAGAAAACCCGTTGCCGAACGAACCGTTCAGGTGGATATGAAGCTATTACGTGATTTAGGACTGATCGACTGTTCGGGATGGGGGAGGCACGCGCGCTGGTGGCTGGTTCCCATCATTTCAGGCAAGGAGCCGGAAACGTGATTTTCGAGCGCAGCTCCAGCGCAGCTCCAGCGCAGCTCCAGCGCAGCTCCAGCGCATCTCCAGCGCAGCTCGATCGCATCCGAACGACACTGCGTAACCACTTGACATGAAAGCACTTACAACATCAAGACATCCCGAGCGACAGAAATAGCGCCGTTCCGAACCGCGCTATTCGCTCCCGAACGACATCCGAACGACATCCCAAGGACATTTCGCAACTCCTTTCCAGCATGACATTTACGACAAATTACGTTCTCGAAGGACACGAATCGCGCCAAATCTCGCCGCGCGATTCCGCGCCATACTGGCAAGCGCCGATCAGCCGCCACGCGCTAGCGTCCGGTTCTCGAGCAACAACGACGGCGCAACAGAACCGGGGGCTAACGGGCTGTCGTTTTAGTAACCCGACGCGTAAGCGAGGGACCAGGTTGCA
>JBDNIG010000154.1:0-21404 GCA_041688415.1 Rhodopirellula sp.
ACACGACCATGAAAACTCGATTCTTGATTACGCGAACCGTTCTCACCCGAGGCGGCACCGTGCTCGCCGTTGTGCTGGGAATGATGACGGCGCTTCCTGTCCTCGCCGAACCGCCGGCGAAAACACGGTCGCCAGCAACGCCGGATGCCGCCAAGGATGTCCAAGCCGGGTCCCCGAGCGTTCGTCGGGCGAGGTTGGCTCGATATCTGACCGGAGCCACGTTCGAGGGTGGGTTCTCAGTCGACGGACGAGAAAACGCTACGTTGACAACCGAGTCGTACACGATCACCTCCTGCGAACCACTGGCGGAAGAGGATCGCTATCGTATGAAGGTCAAAATTCGTTACGGCGACGTCGATGGTGAATTCCCCATGGATCTCGACATTTTGTGGGCGGGGCTGACCCCGGTCATCACGCTGGACTCCATGGCGATCCCGGGGCTCGGAACGTTTTCGGCTCGCGTTCTAATTCGCAATGGCCGATACGCGGGCACGTGGCAGCACGGTAGCAAGGGTGGTCATCTGTATGGCAAAATCACGCCGGCGGAGAAATAGAGGCGAGAGAAAAGCACCTGCCAAGCAGATACCGGGAAATATTTCGGTGGAATCGACAATCATAACCCGACGCGTAAGCGAGGGATTCACGCCGCCATCGCTCGCTTACGCGTCGGGTTATGATTTACACGCTAATTTCGTAAAAACGATTAGAACGACAGCCCGCTAGGATTCAGAGTGAAGAATCTTTCGCAAAATTTACGATCGAAGCGGCGTTCGACGCGCACCTCACGATCCCCATCCTTTTAAAAAGAACACACTATGGACGCGATTTTGGTTTGGTTGATCGCGACGGTCGCTTCGGCAGTCGCTTTAATTTGGGCGTGGCGGTTTCATCGCGAAATGATGTTGGCCGATGAGGGTACCGAGCCGATGCGGGCGATCGCCGAGAGTGTTCGCGTGGGGGCGGCGGCCTATATCAATCAGCAGAACAAGGTCGTCACGGTTGTGTTCTTGATCGTGACGGGACTGCTGGTCGCCGCGGCACTGTGGCTCAATGTCATGTCGATTTTCACGCCGATCGCTTTTCTGACCGGCGGTTTATTCAGCGGCTTGTGCGGTTGGTTTGGGATGAAAACGGCGACGCAGGCCAGTAGCCGAACGGCCGCGGCGGCTCGCGATTCGCTCGACGCGGGGCTGCAGATCGCCTTCCGCAGCGGAGCGGTGATGGGGCTAACCGTGGTCGGCATGGGGCTGTTGTACCTCTGTCTGTGGTTTGCGATCCTGTATTACTTGGTGCCGATATTCGGTGGTGAGGAGGCGCGGCTGAGCCTGCGCCAGATCTCGATCACGATGCTGACGTTCGGCATGGGGGCAAGTGCTCAAGCGTTGTTTGCGCGCGTCGGCGGGGGGATTTTCACCAAAGCCGCTGATGTCGGTGCGGACCTCGTGGGCAAGGTGGAACAGAGTCTCGCCGAAGATTCGCCACGCAACCCCGCCACCATCGCCGACAACGTGGGCGATAACGTGGGTGACGTCGCGGGCATGGGGGCGGACCTGTATGAGTCCTACACCGGTTCGATTCTCGCGGCGTCGGCGCTCGGAGTGGCCGCAATGGCGCAAGACGGGGTGCTGCCCGAGGGCAGCGACGTCACCGCGGCGCAACTGCACGCGATGTTACTGCCGCTGGCGATTGCTGCCGTTGGCATCGCTTGCTCAATCGCCGGCATCTATGCCGTCAAGACGGGAGAATCGCTTTCGCAGAAATCGTTATTGAAGGCGCTCGCCCGTGGCATCAACCGCTCGTCCTTCTTGGTGTCCGTCGGCGCGGTGCTACTCGCGATATGGCTGATGCCACGGGTTCCCGGCACGCTATTGTTCGGTGTCATTCCCGGCATCGCGGTGAGCGTGATTGTGGGATTGATGGCGGGTTGGATCATCGGTTGGTGGACGCAGCGGGTGACCAGTGACGAATACCCCACGACGCAGCATCTGGCGGCGCAGGCGGAGACGGGGCCAGCGACGATCATCATCGGCGGCGTTGCCGATGGGATGATGAGCGTGTGGTTACCGATCGTGGTTGTTTCGGCCGCGATGTTGCTGGCGTTCGGATTTGCCAACGGCGGCGACTTCAACGACATCAGCCGCTTTTCACTCGGCCTGTACGGTGTCGGCATTGCCGCCGTCGGGATGCTCAGCACACTTGGGATCACGTTGGCGACGGACGCGTACGGACCGATCGCTGATAATGCGGGCGGCAACGCGGAGATGGCGGGGCTCGATCCAGTCGTCCGGGAACGCACCGATGCGCTCGATAGTCTTGGCAATACCACGGCAGCGACCGGAAAAGGATTTGCGATTGGGTCGGCCGCATTGACCGCCCTGGCACTCCTGGCCGCCTACGTCGAAGGCGTGCGAGATGGCTTTGATCGCTGGGGACGCGACGTGGCCTTGCACGTATCGGGTGACGGCACCTTCAAAATTAACGAGCATTTACTGGTCGAGAAGACACCCGATGACGCGCAGACTTATCTGATCCTGCCGAGCCGACAACATACGGCGAAGGAGCTAGCGGCATGGCAGGCCGTTGATCCGCAGAAGCCCATCGACGATGACGTCTTGGGCGCGGCGATTGCCGGCTCGCGGGTGAGTGTCGCCCGCGCGTCCCTCCAGGACTTTCTGCATTACTTCGACACGACATTGATGAACCCTCGTGTGCTCGTCGGTCTCTTTCTGGGCGCGATGAGTGCATTTGTATTCTGTGCGATGACGATGCGATCGGTCGGTCGAGCGGCCGAGGGCATGGTGCTCGAAGTGCGGCGACAATTCATCGAAAACCCCGGTATTCTCGATGGCTCGGTCACACCCGATTATCAACGACCGATCGAGCTGAGCACTAAATCGGCGCAGCGCGAGATGATTCTGCCGAGCCTATTGGGATTGCTGCTGCCGATCGCGGTCGGATTGTTTCTTGGCGTGGGAGGTGTGCTCGGATTGTTGGTGGGATGTCTGACCAGTGGATTTTGCTTGGCCGTCTTCATGGCCAACAGTGGTGGGATGTGGGACAACGCCAAGAAATATGTCGAAGCCGGACACCATGGTGGCAAAGGCAGCCCTGCCCACAAAGCCGCCGTGGTGGGTGATACCGTGGGCGATCCGTTCAAGGACACCAGCGGTCCGAGCCTGAACATCCTGATCAAACTGATGAGCATGGTCAGTGTTGTCGTCGCGGGTCTGATCGTTCGTTATTCCCTGGTCGCCTACGAGATCTTTTAGAAATTAGCGTTTGGTGGGAAAGTCGGCGGGCAGCAATCCCGTGCTCACGCTCTCGACCTGGGATGACAGAACGGTGAAGGGATCGAGTCGCAGCGTAATGCTGCGGAGTGCGGCATCGACCGGTTTACCGCTCATGTTCGTTTGCCGGAATCTCGCTGGGCGTCCAGGAACACCGACGATGCTCACGAGGTCTTTGGCGACGGCGTATCCGCAGCGATCGGCTGTCGCCTCGGTCAAACCTTGATCGGTGCGAGCGCGGAAGACAATCCCGCCGGATGCTTGCACTTCCAATGCCACATTGGATTGTGAGCTGCGCGCGGTTTCGGCAAATCGAGATTTCTGCACGGCCACCGTCGGATCGACAGCCAAGCGGAGTTGATCGCAATCGAGAGTCAATTCGTCTTGGTCGAGCAAGTCCATATCGATCGCGTCGAAGCGGGTGTTGAAATCGGAGACAACTTTCCGACCGATTCGCACTCCACGGTCAAACGTCAATGAGCGGGCGACGAGATCGCCGCGCATCCCGTCTTGGTAAACCAAATGGACGCCGGTGATGGAAGGGGCCGATGAGGCGCCCGTTGCTTGCTGCACGGGAAGTCGTATTCCCGCGCGGTCATCTTCGATCATGCCTTCGTTGTAAACCGCCGCATGGGCCGCACCGCTGGACCGGTCCGTCGCAACGTCAGCGGGATCGGGTTTCGGCGGGGGTGTGCGGAACCATCCGCGATACGATCCCGGCCCCGGCGCAACGATTTGTCCATCGAGGGGTGATGGTTCGGATGGCTGTGGCGATTCACCACGTGCGACTTGACCGGGGATCCACGTCAACTCCGAGACCACCATCTCGTGACGTGATTCACGGGCACCGTCGTCGCCGTAGCGATCGACGTGAAGCTCGACGGGTTGATCGGACGTTTGCCGCAGCGATATTTGTGAAAGCTGAGTCGCTCGGAACGTTCCCGGCGATCGCAAATCGACTGGGGTTTCGAGCGTGAAGGTCAGCTCATCGCCGCGCATCTTCAGTTCGCTGGGTTGTCGTCCCTGTGCAATCGCGGCCTGCAGCCGCACACCACCACCGAGTTTGGCGACGCGTCCGTCGAACATCATCGAGCCTCCGAATCGCCCCCGCGGACTCTGCGTCCAACGTGTCGCCGATGCCGGATCGTTGACACCACGATTGACCTTGGAATCGGTGCCGGTCAAACTGTCACCGAGTGCGGGCAAGAACGCGGTGGGAACGACAAACTCGCCCGCTGAGGGGATCCAAATGTAATTGTCGTTCGGACGCACCTGAATCTCGGGGCCGACGAAATAGCCGTCACCGAGTTCGAGTCTTGCCGGGGTTTCTGATTTGCTTCCCAATTGCAGCACGTCACCGCTGCCGCCGCTATCGCGCAGTCTCAATTGGTCGCCGGTCATTACCGCAGTCATCGTTTCGGTCGTGCGGTTATCTGCCGCGTCCGCAGCGGGGCTGGTGGATTGCTGTTGACGCAGTTGCAGCGAATGGGTGACTTTCACGTTACCCACAACGCTCAAGTCGGTGGCGGTGAGTTCGCCATTACCAAAGGTGAGCTTGGCGGTCACCTGATCACCGCGAATGGTCGCCGGTGGTGTCGTCGGTTTGGGTTTCTCGTTTGTCTTGGCGACCGCACCGCCCCCTTCGCTCACAGCGGCTTTGGGTTGGCTGACCCAGTTTCGAATAGAGGAGCTTTCTTCGGCCGCGTCCCCGTCGGGTGAGACCGCGTCCCCGCCGGGCGAGGGCGGGTCGGCGCGTTGTTCGAAGAACAGATTCATTTGCGGGGTGTTCGCGTGCAATGATCGCGAGCGAATCCGGACGTTGCCGATCGCCGCAAAGCGATCCGGGAACCAACGTTGATCCAGGGTTGCCGGGCTCGTCGCCTCATCCTGAGGGCTCTGCGAAATTGGCGTGCTCGTTGGTACCGTCGGCTTAATCACGCCTTCGATGCGATCGGTTTCGAAGGAGCCACCGTCGGCCAGCAGGCTGCGGATGGCGCCCTCGCACCACACACCGAAACGCACGTTCAGATCGTCCGGTGTGGCGACGTCCAGTGGCGCCACCCGCAGACTCTCACGCCACGAGAACGACTTGAAAACGGAATCGAGGGCAACGTAGTCCACCCGCCCACCGCCGTCGACCTCGACCGAGCCGAGTTGTTGAGGCACTTTGGGATCGAAGCGATAGACGATCTGAGACAGTGCGGCGTGCATGTCGCCGCGGCGAATTCGCACCACCGACTCGGTGTCCGTTTCGGGTGACGAACCGCCGCGTTGGCCGGTCGCCCATTCGGGATTGGATTGCGAGCGCGCGACCAGCCATCCCTGCAGCGGATCGAACAAAATTTCGCCCGCCGTCAGATCAAACTGTTGCGAATCCATCGACAGTCGAAGCGGCGACCCGGTGGCTTCCATGCGATCGATCCAGTCGAGCGCCGTCGCACGCTCGCGACTCGAGTTCAACGGATCACGCAGCGTCAAGCGAAGCGTGCTGCACTCAAATTGATCGAGGTCTGGCGTGGTTTCGCCAATCGGTGTGGCGGCGCTAGCGGGAAGGTCAGCGGCGGCGCGGTATGCAGAATGAGCCGGCTCGGCGTTTCGCGAACGATGAACGAGTCGCACATTGCGGTCGAGCAAGAGCTGGTCCATGGCAAAGTCATACTCAATTCGCCCATCGCAGTGCACCTCGACAACGCCCCGGTCCTCCTCGGTCCCGGATGAATTTGGGTCGTTGGATTTCCCCAGCGGCAGCGTGAGTTCGCGCAGGTAAATCAACTCCAACCGGTCGAGCGAGCGGGCCAGGTTCGATTTCGACGTGGGGCTGCCTTGCGAGGCTGCGAGATGCAGAGTCAAATCGCGACCGACTATCACGGCACGGCCGACATGCATCTCAATCGCCTCGGTCGTCCAAATTTTCCGCCGATCGATGCCAACATTGGCGGTGCGAATATCGAGTGTTTGGTCATCGCTGGCGGATGACGCTGATCTGCGCAAGTGATAGGCGGACGAGCCGGCGGCGTCGTCATCTTGTGTTGCCCGAGCGGACGCCTGCGCCGGGTTTGGGGTGATGCTTTCGTTCGCCCGGACACGTTGGATATGCACTTCACCGAGCAGTTGGCCGCGCTGAATCGTCGGTGCCACGCCGCTCATCACGTCGAGTGCGGCACTAAATTCAATCACCGCCCCCTCGGCGGCTTCGATCAGAATCGGCTCAGGTGACTCGTCGGCGGACAAACCGCGACCGATGACCATCGTGATTGGCCATAACCGCCACTTTTTGCCACCGTCGCGTTCATCTTTATCTCGTTCCCAGTTTTGGAACAGCAGCATGCCGTCTTGCGTTTTCAGACGGATCGCCCGGCCACGCTGCCACGCGTCGGCGGGATAGAGATCAGCGAGCGATTGGTCATGATCAGCCAGTGGTCGCCGCGCGATCGGCGCATGCTCGACCACCGGGGGCTCGAGCCACTTCGCCGCGGTGACTTGGTAGCCGCCCGCAGCAGCGACAATCACGCTGAGACCGATGAGATAATCGCGAAATGGACTCGCCATCACGCCTCTTTCGTCAAGTGTTGGCGCCACCGATCACCGCCGCGCAGCAGGCGTTCGATCAGCTCGCGCAGGGCCCCCTCACCGCCGCGGGCACGCAGTGTCCAGTGGGCTGCCTCGCGAACGTCGGTGACGGCATCGTCCGGTGCGGCCGCCAAACCGACGCGCCGCATCACGGGCAGGTCCGGCAAATCATCCCCGATGTAACAAACCTGTTGAGGGCGAATACGCATCGCATCGATCATGGCCGCGGCTGCCGACCCTTTTTCAGGCACGCCTTGCTGGATGTGTTCGATCCCCAGTTCGGCGGCGCGGTGGGCAACCACCGGGCTGGACCGCGCCGTGATGACACCGAAATGAAAACCACTTCGCATCCACAGTTTGATCCCGAGCCCATCGCGCGCATGAAAGGATTTTGATTCATGACAGGTGCCATGTTCGTCCGTGAGATACGTGATCCTGCCATCGGTCATGACGCCATCGACGTCCGACAAGATACAGGTGATCTCAGCAGCAATCTCGGCATCGCCGCGTAACCGGTGGGGAGTGGGAACAGGATGGGTCACGATGCCGGCGTCTCGTTGTTGCTCGCGTGCATTGGCAGAATCGATGAGGCATTTTCACGCGTGGTGATGTCGCCAGCGGCGATCAGATCCGTGATATCGATCATTCCCAGCGGACGTCCATCCTCATTGACGACGGGCAGTTCGCTGATGTGTCGCTCGGACAAAATCGTCACTGCTGCGGCGAGTGGTCTGCCACTGTGAATCACCACCGGATTCCGCGTCATGACTTCCTCGATGGCTCGATCGAGACTGTTTTCTTGCCGACGTTGGAGCAGTTTGACCAAGTCGCTGTCGGTAAAAATCCCGCTCAACTTTTGGTCCGCGTTGACCAGGAGTACGGCGCCGCTACGCCGCTCGGGTGTTTTTCCGGCAATCGAGTCACGCACGGGCAAGTGATCCGGTGAGACGCGGCATTCATGCATTCCCCGCATCACGTCGTCCACGCAGCAGAGTTTCCGTCCGAGCGCGCCACCGGGATGATACCGTGCGAAATCGGTTGGGCCGAATCCACGCAGACGAGACGCCAGGAGGGCGATCGCATCGCCGATTGCCAGCATCACCGCGGTCGTCGTGGTCGGTGCCAAGCCGTGCGGGCAAGCTTCGCGGTGCCGACCCATCGGTACCACGAGGTCGGCGAGTTCGGCCAGCGGATTGGCTTCATCGGCGGTGATCGCGATCAGCCCGGCAGATTGAGTCTTCACGTACTGACAGGCCCGCACGACTTCTTCGCTGCGCCCGGAATTCGAAAACGCGATCACCCAATCGGTCGCTCGCACGCGGCCTAAATCGCCATGCACGGCCTCACTGGGATGCATGAAGTGGGATGGAGATCCGGTGCTGGCCAGTGTCGCGACTACCTTTTGGGCAATCCACCCGGCCTTGCCCACGCCGGTTAACACGACCGACCCGGTACAAGTCGCCACCCGCTGAGCGGCCTCGGCCGCCGCCGAGGAAGCAAATTCGACCGCGTCACCGATCGCTCGGGATTCGCACATCATCGTATCACGGATGATCCGTACCTGTTCGAGCTGCGATAGCGAACCGCTGGAATCGAGGGTTGAGGAAGACGGATCGGGGACGGCAGGACCGTCTCCACGCGATGGTGTAGGTTGGGGCGACACGGCAAGCATCCATGCGGAACGTGCGAATATGCTTCGCGCGGGCGGCGAAGAGAACCAGTCGCAAAGCTACTCCAACGGATAGGCTGATCGCAAGACGAACCCAGGCCTATCAGATGCCCCCCACGCCGAAGAATTTTCACGGCATGAAAGTGCTCGACCGCTGCAGCATTTTGATCTTTGGCTGCATTGCAAATGGATATCAACAGCTATCGGCTGTGGACTCGTCCCTAGATCAGGCAAAGCAGATTGCTCAGCCGCCTATTCAGCTTGGGAAATCCCATCGACTTGGAAGCCAATCTTTTTGATTGAGAACGTGTCCTTCACTTTTGATCCCGGAAACGCCTGCGGCGTGATCGAGTTTTTAGGTAATCCGCGGGGCTCGTGACGCCGGCAGAATGCTGCCTCCGCTCGGCAGCTTTCAAAGCGAACATTGAGGTGAATTTATCCGCGCAGCTTTCCGATAGGTACGTTAGAACCCGTCGCCCTCGGAGAAGTTGTTGTGCCAGTAAAGTATCCATCCCGCCAAACAACCGTCCCTAATCCGCGTCGCCGAAGGTTGGCGTTGTGGTTAATGATGGGCTGCGCGTCACCAACGCTGCTGGGTGCCCAGCTTCCGTGCATCGCTGATGAAGTGGATCACGCACGGGGCCTTGACGGCATCGGCGGCGTCGACATCAAAGTACCCGCGTTCCGCCCCACGCCAACGGTACACTCCGTGCTGGGGTTGCTACCCGGGCAATATAATAACCCCGTCGGGACGTCGATTCAGTTACTGCCGCCCGCCCCGGCCGCCGCTCCGGCACAAGTTGCGGTAGCGCCGAAGTCTGAACGAACAGAAAGCGATTCTGCCGCGATGACGAACGCCACCTCGGTCGCTCCGCCGGAGTCTTCACCGAAGCTGGTGACGCGTGTGAACGCGAAACTGGGGGCACCGCAACTCAACTGGCAGGCCCGCGTGCCGTCGTTCCAACCACTGGGCGAAAACGTAACTGGCGAGAATATATCGGATCATCATGTTGCGAGCCGGCCCGCCTCGCCAACCGACGAAGCACATCCCAAGTCACAGGCATCTCCTGAGACGACGGTCCCGCCACACGTTGAGCCGAATGCCGTTGTGGCCGCCAATCGACGTGGATTTCCCGCGTGGATCGAACCTGCGGAGCAAACTGGGGCAGGTGAAACAACCGCTGCTGAAACGTCCGTTGCTGAAACGGTGGAGCGATCGCAAAATTCATGGCGACCGCGCGATGAAGCACGCCAGCCAAAACCGCTGCGAGATCCGATGCCGCAGTTAACATCGCCACAAAATGATCCCGCCGAGCGCGACGATATCTCGCCTCAGAGCACGACGGTGGGCAGTGGATTGCCTAAATCATCACCCGTGCAAGCGATGCCCTCCTCGGATGGTTCGCCCGCGTCGACCAAGCCAACGGAGCAGTTGCCGTCGCTCGATGAGTTGCCGGATCCACCCGATGTCGATATCGCTGTGAGAACTCTCGAAAACAAAACAAACCCTCACGACGGCAATAATGAAGGTGACGCCACCGGACGGGTCGAGGTCGATCAATGGGACGGCATGACCGTCCATGAAATGGACGATGTGGACAGTCTTCACCCCAGCTTGTCGACCATCGATATCGAACCGCTGGTTATCGACCCGGTCGAATCACTCCAGCCCGCCAAAGACACTGCCGATCTACGCGCCGTCCAGGAGAACGCCACCGCATCGGCGCCGAACATTTCGGTTCCCAAAGATGCGGCGGCGAAGTCATCGATTGGCAGTGTCACCCAACGTGACGCCACGGGGCGGATGAAAACACACGCTGGTATGGGCGCGGTCGCGGATCTCGATCCTGCGATCGCGCGTCTACAGCAACCCATCCTGAAAACGCTACGCAGTTTCCACGCGCAAACCGAGAAAGCGGATTCACGAAGCAATTGGGGCATGATGCACGCGATCATGGTCTTCGGCACCGATACTCGCATCATCGCCCGACGTCGAAACTACAGCGCGATCGCGTGGATGGCGGGCAACAATGTGTGCCGCGGCAACCGCTTGATGACGACCGAGCGGGGCGAAATCAAGGTTCGCCAGGGTACGGGGCTGCAGGGGCACCAAGCCCAGTGGCTCGCCACGTTATCGCTCGCGGGCGTGCCCGCCAACTATCCGTTGTATGCCAACAACCAACGATTCACGATTGAAGATCTCGTGCAGGT
Source organism: Rhodopirellula sp. (assembly GCA_041688415.1). GTDB lineage: Bacteria > Planctomycetota > Planctomycetia > Pirellulales > Pirellulaceae > Rhodopirellula. The sequence continues at coordinate 10,738 of JBDNIG010000154.1, forward strand.
CGAAGCCGCCGCCTGCGAAGAAGGCACGGAAATCACGTTCACCTTGATCGGACTGGCTCACTATCTCGATACCAATGCCACCTGGGCAGGCGTACGCGGCGAGCCGTGGGACTTTGAACGATTGATTGCGGCCGAACTGGATCAACCCGTCGTCGGTGCGGCGTGTGGCGGAACCCACCGTCTGATGGGCTTTGCCCACGCGTTGCGAAAACGACGCCTCGAAGGCCAACCGATCACCGGACAGTGGAACCGCGCCGAGAAGTTCTTGGACGATTTTGTTGAATACTCGTACACACTGCAAAACCGGGACGGCTCGTTTAGCACGAACTGGTTCGAATCGCCCCAGGACAATGGGGATTTGTCACGCAAGGTCCAGACGACGGGACATATCCTCGAGTTCTTACTAACACACCTGCCCGACGAGGAGCTTGGCAACGAGCACGTCGTTGCGGCGGTGCGGTATCTGGCCGGAGCGATGAGGCGAGTTGAAATCGACGATGCTGGTGTGGGCTATCGAGCACACGTTTTGCGGTCGTTGGCGATGTTCCACCAACGCGTCTACGGTACCGCTCCGGTCTATCCGCCCGGCCAAATGGCGTTTGGGCAACACCGCAACCACCATCACCGCTAAGCTCGACTTTCGCAGTTTTAAGCAGTTTTGTTTGCACCGAATAACACGAATTTGCACGAATAAGGCTATTTCCTATTCGTGAAGATTCGTGTTATTCGTAGCAGAAAATCCACACCACGTTCGTCGCGTCAGTCGTCACGCTTGAAAAAGTGACGAAAGTCGACGGACGTCGATCTTATTACTGACGCATTCTATGAATGCTGAATCGACATCGTGACGGCGCCCCAATGGGGCAGCCCTGGACCGCTAAATCTTTGGGGTTGCGAGGCTTTTGCATTGCGCAAGTTTTCTTCCGCATCTCCGTCTCGTGCAGGCCGATCTAGTTTACCCAGCCTCCCCTCTCCTCCACGCTTCGGAGACTGTTGCACAAATCGATGTTCCAGTTCTTTCTGCCGCAATACAAGCCCGAAGCGCTAGCGAGTGGAGACTGGTTTACCCTCGCTTGCGCGTCGGGCTTGTATTGCAATAGTCTCCTTCGTGGTGGAGAGGGGAGAATGGATGGTGTTTTTATCGCTCGGAACAAAAATGCAAGTATGAACGTTGAGTCAACCCCAAAGATTCAGCGGTCCAGCATTAGCCGTAGGTAAGCGCAGCGCCACCTACGGTCAAGAATTTGAGCCGGCCACACGACCTCGAATAGGGTCGATCTTGTCCGTTCTCCACCTATCCGGCGGTGTTCGCTTCGCTCGACCGCTGGCTAATCGCTACAACGCCTTCGGCGTACCGGCATTTGTGGATAACCGACAGGGAAACGCTCAGGGGCTATCATCAGGCTGTCCCGTTGGAGAGGGCCGGCCGCGCACCTCCCTCGACTGCGTCTGGGGCGGATGAAGTAGATCCAGACCACGTCCCGCGGAACCAGGACCGTCTACGCTGCCGCTTTGGGTGTGGTGATGTCGGTCGCGCCCGAACTTCGTCGAGAGCTACTCGGATTGGATACCTCGGTTTGAAACGCGAGGGCTTCCTTGGCGCAGATCGCAGCGATGAGCACCGCGGCGACTGCGGCAACGATCTTAAGCATCGGCAAGTTGACGAGCACGACGGCGGCGACCCCGCACAGCAACGCGATCCCGACTTGCGCGTATTTCATCATCGCTCGTGCGCGGGTGGTTTGGCCGGTTGATTTTTGGCTGCGAATGATCGTGCTTCGAGCCGGCGAGTTGTTGCGTTTTGGCGCGGCCGAATCGAATTTCGGCTTTTTCGCTGTTTGGGCATTTTGTATCGGCGAATCATCGCTTTGGAGCGGTTTGACACGCGGCTCGGCGATCGCCATCGTGGACTTCGCGACGACGCTCGACGGTTCTTGCTCTTGGGTATCGTCCGGTTCGGTGTCGGCCACCGCGACCGGTACGACATCGGTGATGCGTCCCTGAACCCGCTGCAAGAGCCGATTCATGTAGGCTTCGATGGAATCATCGTCCGCGGCGTCTTGGCTACTCGCGTCCGCATTGCTGTTCGCGTCAGCTTCGCTACTCACGACTTCGCTGACGTCATCGTTCGTAGCGGCGATGGATAGTGCGGGGGCGGGGGGTGCCGCGTGCTCGTGTTCTTGATTGCCGCGGTCATCGGACCTTGAATCGATCAGCGGCAATGCAATGTTGACCAGGTCGTTGGTGCATTCATCGACGGGGTGCTCGTTGGTTGCCTGGGCCAGCGCCGACTCCGGACAGCCATCGGCATCGACGGGCTCATCGGGAGCGGACAAAACCGCATTTTCCAGGTGGTTTTCTGGTTTGTCTGAGTCGCTGGAATAGGTCGGCCACGCGTCGTCGGTGTCGAATGGTTCGCTGAGCGTGCTTGGTGTCTGGGTGGACAGCTTCGTCGGGCTGTCGTTCTCAGCATCGAGCGGAGCATGGTGGTCGACCGCCGCGTCGACTCGATCATCGGGCAGGCTGAGTCGCGAGGGATCCTCGGGCATGGGGTCGAGCGTGATGCTCCCCACGAGTTCTCGAGTTTTTTGTTCAAGGCGTTCGATCATTTCGAGGGTATCGTCATGATCACGGTTAGAGCGGTCGAACAGTTCCCGCGTGTTTTTCGCATCTTCGATCGCGTCGTCGCGCTGCCGTCGCAGATTGTTTTGGCCGGCAATGGCCTCGTCCCGCTCGACCTGCATGGCTTGCAAGTCAGCCGTCGCGATGGCGAGTTTCTCCTCGGCCTCCAGTCTTGCTGCGTTGGCTGCGTCGCGTGCCCGCACCGCCCGTTCACATTTTTCTCGTGCATCGGCGAGGTGTGTTCGCGCCTCTTGATAGCGGCGTTCGGCCTGCGATTTCTGCTCTGCCCACGTGGCTTGCTCTAACGAGAGTTCATCGTGTTGTTGCGACACTTCATCGTGATGGACCGTCAGTTCATCGCGCTGGGCTAGGATTTCATCGCGCTGGGCTAGGATTTCATCGCGATACGCCGCCGCTTCGTCGCGTTCTTGACGTGCGAGTTTGACATCAGCACGAGCAGTTTCCAGCTCGCGGCGCGCCGATTCACAATCCATTTTAGCGGTGTCACAGGTTAGCTGGGCCGCTTGGCATTCCGCTTGCGCTGCTTGGCATTGTTCGATTGCGGTTTCCCGCTCCGCCCGCGCTTGATCGCGTTGCTCGGTCGCTCCCGTCAATTGTTCAGAGAGCTGGGTGTTGTCCTCACGAAGTGCCGTGAGCTGAGCTTGGGCGTGTTCAAGTTCGAGCGAGAGTTCGTCAATGTTCTTTCGCAACGCATCGACTTCGTTGGTCCATGATTGCCGATCGAATTCGTAGCGATCGCCTTGTTCACGGATCGTTTCTTCCAGGCTGGCGATCGTCTGACGACCGGCGCGGCAATCTTGGTCGAGCGTTTCGGCCTGCAGTCTCGTGTGTGCAATTTCGCCCTGCAGCTGCTCAATTTCCGCACGCAGTTGGTCTTGGATCAATTCGAGTTCTTGGCAACAGGCGGCGATTTCGTCTCGCTCGATCGCAATGTCGTCCCGCTCGGCAGCGAGATCGTCACGCTGGATCGCAAAATCGTCGCGCTGAGCGGTTATTTGGTCACGCTGAACGGTCATTTCATCACGCTGGGTGGTGACGTTATCCCTCTGCGCAGAAGCGTAGTTGCGCTCGGCGAGGGCTTCATCGCGAGCGAACTCGAGTTCGTCGGTGCGTTGTCGATGTTCGTCCGCCCGCTGCGCCTCGAGCTGTTTCAGCGAGGCCTGATGCGTGGTCAGTTCGGTAAGTTGCTGACTAAGTAAGGCGAACTTTTCTCGCATCTGTGCGACCGCGGACGTTGCGGCTTCGGCTTGCTGATGCGACGCATGAAGTTGTTCTTCGCTTTCGGCGAGTTTCTGCTGCGAGTGCGTCTCGACCCGTTTGAACTCCTCTTGCTCGCCGATGAGTCTGTCGACTTGTTGGCGATGCAGTCGATCACGGCCGTCGAGTCGTTCTTGCTGCAGACGCAGATGCTCGCGCCCCGTCACGAGTTCTTTTTGCTGCACTTTCAGCTCGTCACGATGCTGCAGAAGTTCTTGGTAGTTGTGCTGGAGCTCTCCATGAACTTCGGCCGCAGCGGACTCTTGCGTCTGCAAGTTTGCTTCACGCTTCTGCAGCATTTCCAATTGTTTTTGCAGCGAACCCTGCTGCTCCTGCAGTTCATGTTCGCGAGTTTGGCACCACGCTTCGCGTTGCTGTGCGTCGTGCTTGAGCGCCCTCCACTGCTTGGCTTCTTCATGGAACGCGCGAGACTGCTCGTGATGGGAGACGTCGTCGCGAGTCACGCCCGGTTCGTCGCCGCTGAACATTCCCAGTGCCAGTGATTGGCTGCTAGAGGTGACCGCGTCGGGAGCATTCTCGAGGAGTTCGAATTCATACGCCCCCAGACTCAACCGGTCGCCAACGCTGAGCAAACCCTCGCTCATCCGCCTGTTGTTGATTTGAAATGGGATGGAGTACGCACGGACGAGGATTCGCTCATCGTCACGGATCAAGACCGCGTGCAGCGGACGCAGCGAGGCGTCTTCCAGCTGGATCGAGCATCCCGTACCGCTGCCGAGCGTGTATCGAGCACCGGGCAAGCGGAGCCGCCGAGTGGGTTGTCCTTTGCGACGAACGCGGAACTCAATCTCCGAATTCCGCCGCCATGTCGAAGGAGTCGTCGCCCATGCGTCGAGGGTCGTCGATGCCAGGAGGCTAGTTTGCGAGTCTTCGTTGGCCACCACGGATATCCTTCTCACGGGGTACGTTTCGAAGTGAACTACGACGGTCCACTGTATTTCAGAAAGGCCGGAGCCATTTCAGATTGCAACTTATTTCACTTTGAATCGGTTATGCCGGTCGTGCGCATGAGGGGAACCTTGAACTTTGCGAAAACTGTACGTGGCATAGGCTTCCAGCATGTGTTGAAGAACCATCACAGGCTGAAAGCCTATGCCACGATCCGAAACAGTTTCAGAAGATCCATCGCAGCAGCGCGTTGACGGCCAACGCCAGCATCACGAACAGCACGGCGAGGACCGTGCACACAACAACCGCAATGCCGAGGAGAATCGGCCAGGCATGAGCGCGGTGTTTGCCCTGATCGTAGTGCTCGCGCATCAACCGGGCGTTACGCAGATTGGCCCGGAAAAAGAGATCGAACAGGTTTCCGGCGACCGGGACCGCACCGACGATGGCGTCGACGATCACGTTGCCGAGCATCAGCAGGATCAACCGGACGCTGGCACCATCCCCGCCGCGCCAAAGAGGTCGTGCTGCGGCGATCATCGCTTCCTCGTCACGGTGGCTACGCAGCCCTCGCGACGGGCATCGGGTGCTTGTCGTCGATCACGGCGCACACGTGCTCGACGCCGATCGCCCGCATCGCACGATTGCTGGCTTGGCGGCGATGGCGCCGGGTGCCGGCTTCGTACTGCAATTGCAGTGCCGCTTGCTCGTAAGGTCCGCAATCGCCCGGCCGGGTGGCGCCGTAGAGCCCGAACGTCTGCGTGCCAACAGCAACGGACATGTGCAGAGGGCCAGTATCACCGCTGACGAACAGATCCGCGGTCTGGATCAATGCCGCGAGCGTTTTCAGGGTTGTGTTCGGCGCCAGCGTGGCCGTTCCTTCCGACAGGGCGACGATCTGTTCGGCCATCAACCGTTCTTCAAACGATCCCCACACCACGAGGCTGTGATAGCCGTAGCGGTCGGCCAAGTACCGGGCTGTGGAGGCAAACCGATCGGCTTCCCACAGTTTCGATGGCCAGGTCCCGCCAGGATTCAAGATCGCCACCCGAGGTGTCTGGATGGTATTGCGGTAGTCTCCCGCCCATTTGCGGTCATCTTCCTCCAGGGGCAGGTCCCAACGCACCTGCGGATGATGAACGCCCAGCGACGTGAGCAATTCGAGCGAGCGATCGGTGATGTGATGGAACACCGGCGAGATTCTTTCATTGTTGAAATAACGGCTCAATTCGCCAGCGTGCTTGCCCGAGAATCCGATCCGGCGACCCGCCCCCGATAACTTTCCCGCCAAGGCGGACTTGGTGTTCCCCTGGCAATCAATCGCGATCTCGAACCGATGCTCCCGCAACGTCGCACGCGTTTCACGCAGTCCTCGCGGGGACGTGAACCAGCCACGCTCAAGTTCGATCACGGCATCGAGCGCTCGGTGGCCGCGAACCATCGGAGCGGCTTTGGACTCGACCACCCAAGCGATGTAAGCATCGGGGAAGTAGTCACGGAGACAACAGGCGACGGGTAGCGTCAAAATCGCATCGCCGATGGCACTCATGCGAGAAATCAAGATTCGCGGCGCTACCAAATCAGAGAGTGGATTGAGCATGGAGTCGTCGTTCCAGTCGCGGGGATGCTTCAATGGCCGCCACAGGCAACTTTGCTGAGCAGGCACGGGATTCACGTCCAACCTAGCAACGCAAACAAATCGGTCACCAGATCAATTAGCAAACGAGTCTCTCGGCGAATGGGGCCAGCGTCTCGGACGGTCGCTGCTAATTGGGATTGGGGAGCTCGAAAGCGATGGTTGCCCTTCTCGGCGGCGCGGCGTTGGTAACGTTCAACCACTTCATAGACTCTTAAAGTCGCTTGCACCGATCCGGCGAGTAAGAATAAGCAGCCGCAGGCAGCGAACAGTCCGAGCATGCGGGAAATCACCTGGCGAACGGAGGATGGGGTGGTTGCCGCCCCATTCTAGTCGATGTGCGTCTTATTCCCCACCATAAAACCTCGTTGGAACGGCATTCGCTTCCTTACTGATATCGACGTCATTTGACGGATCGGGATGCCAAGCTGGCAGTCTTCCGGCCGCATCTGCGATCTGTTTGTCGTACGGTGTCGAGCACTCGCGTAAGGTTCCAACATGTTGATTCGCCTCTTTGCCCTATTCATTTGCGTTCCGTTCATCGAACTCGTCTTGTTGTTGCGAATGGCCGACGCAACAAGCTGGCTAACCACGCTGACAATTGTGATCGTGACCGGTGTGATCGGTTCGATTCTGGCGCGCCGCGAGGGCTTGGCCGCGCTAATGCGGTTTCGCGAAGCCCTCGCTTCCGGCCGGATGCCGGGACGCGAGATCCAGGATGGCATGATGATCGCAGTCGCAGCGGCGCTTCTGCTAACCCCGGGACTGCTGACCGATGCGCTCGGGTTTTTCCTGCTGACGCCATTCGGTCGACGTGTGGTCGGTGGATTTTTACGGCGTCGCTATGCCGGCAGATTTCAGGTCCACACGTCAGGTTTCCAACCGCAACCACCGCCAAACGTCGATCCCGATTCGACGACCACTCATCGGTCACCGCCCAACTCGAACGGAGATCGGTTCACCGTCGACGGAGATCGGTTCACCGTCGATTCACCCAGTTTCGGGCCGAAGTCACGTCAACCGCACTAAGTAGGATGACGCAAAATCTCAAGAATCCACCCGACTAAACTCCACGGGGCTTGCGACTCCGGACGATGAAATCATCGCAGGGGTCTGAGTAACCCGAGATGCGACCATGCTCCCGTCCGAGTTCGAGTCACTCGATCCGAACAATGATCCCGATCGGCACATTGGGCATTGGGAAAACCGATTTGACGACAGCCGATCACGAACCCTATAAATCGTCGCCGAGATTGAACAGGTGCCGGAGCGCTTCGAGAAGTCCGCGTGAATGGCCCGCGGCAGCATCGTCACGCAGCGAGGCCATCGGCGGATGCAACAGTTTATTGGTCAACCGGTCGAATGATTTCTCAATCTCTTTGGTCATCGCCGGATCGGTGCAGCCATTGAGTTTGTCGAGCAACCGTTGCAGCTCCGCTGATTTTACTTGATCGGCACGCTGACGCAGTCGCTGGATCACCGGCCCCGTCGCTCGGTGCTGCAGCGATTCAAAGAACCGATTGACTTCATCATCGAGGATACCTTTGGCTTTGGGCCATTGTTTTTCACGTTCGCGGCGGTTGCGATTGCAGGCCGCTTGCAGGTCGTCGATCTGGTAGAGGTAGACGCCCGGTTCCTCCCCGATCACGGGTTCAAAATCACGCGGCACGGCGAGGTCGAGGACCAGCAGGACTCGCCCGCCACGTTGGGCATTGAGCCGGACAAAGGTCGCCGCGTCAACGAGCGGTTCTTCGGCCGATGTCGTCCCGATCAACAAATCGGCGGCGATGATCTGTTCGGGAAGTTCCGCCAGTGGTCGGGTTTCAGCGTCAAACGCGCTCGCCAGAGCGCTCGCTCGCTCCTGCCCGCGATAGACGATGCACAGGTTGTCGCTGCCGCCGCTCTTGAGATATCGCAGTGTCTCCTCAGCCATCTCGCCGGCACCGCACAGCACGACTCGTTTGCCGCGCAGCGTTTCAAACACTTCCGGGACGACTTCCCCAACGGCGACGCTCGGCACGCTCAATCGGCGGCGGTGGATCGTGGTTTCCGTTTGGACCCGTTTGGCGGCCCGGTTGGCGGCTTGGAAGGCCGCATGAGTCAGCGGTCCGGTGGCCCCGGCGAGGTTGGACAGATCGTAGGGCTGTTTGACTTGCGAGAGAATCTGGGCTTCGCCCACGACCATGCTATCCAGACTCGCGGCAACCAAGAACAGATGATCGACCGCGGCGCGGCCTTGGCGAACGATCATGTGCTCGGCGACAAAGTCTGCGGGCTTTTCTAAGCACTCAGCGACAAACTCGATCAGCGCCGTGCGAACTTGTTCGTCCGACAGCGAACCCGCTCCCGCTTCACTCGCCGTCAAACCCGATCCGAACGTACCTCCCGCGGCGTAGAGTTCGACCCGATTGCAGGTCGAGAGCACGACCAATTCGGCACCGTCGAAACGCTCACCAAACGTCGCCAAGGCATGCGAGGAGTGTTCGGATGAGAATGACAATTGTTCGCGAATTTCCACCGCAGCGTCGTGATGGGAACAGCCGATCATCTGCAGCGTCATGAGTCACCTCGCGGCAGGGGGCTCGCCCCACTGGCTTCGGCCCCATCGGCTTCGCCATCGGCTTCGCCATCGGCTTCGCCATCGGCTTCGCCATCGGCTTCGCCATCGGCTTCGGCGCCGATGGTATTGGCGTTGGCGGTATCGGCGCCCGTCGCGGTGCCGCCGTGAGAAGTCGTCAACACGCCGGACATGGCCAGGACGAGGAAGCCGAAGCTCGCCAGCGTCAGGTAGGCGACCTTGCGTCCCCGGCTCGCTGGCGCATACAGGAATTCAACCATCGTGGCTGAGGCTAACCAGACGAACAGGACTCCCGAAAGCATGATACCGCGGTCGGTCCACGGAATGTCGCCCCAGCGATTGAGGTTCATCACAACGCCGGAGACCAGCCCCACTCCCACCGCGATCGTGCTGATCACGAGACACCGGCGGTTGAGATTCTGCAGTGTTTCCAGAGTTGGCAAACGCAATGCCGACCCCGCCCGCTTCTGCTTCAGCCGCCAGGACTGGACCAGATACATCGCTCCGGCAAGAAAACCAAACAGCACCGCCGCGGACCCAATGATCATGGAGATCACGTGCACATTTCGCCAAAACGCGGTTGCTTCCCCACGATCAAACGCGGGCAGGTGCCGCACCGCGATCGCCAACGCAATCAAGCCGAGAATGGCGGGCAGGAAGAAAAAACCGATCACGGTGTCGGGACGCCGCAAATACAAAATGAAGTAACAGATGGCCATACCCAAGGCGACCATCAAGGAAAAGTCCGTCCACGTCGCCAATCGTCCCGCTTCGATCGCCTGGCCATCGACGAGGCCAGCCCCACCGGGAAGATCGGCGGTCGCACGCAGTGTCAGATAAGCGATGTGGGTGAAAATCCCGACCGCCATCATCACCAACTCCGCCAACGCACGTCCAGGCACGGGCCGACCGGCCAAACGCAGCAACTCGATCACGAGGGCGATCGCGTAGCTGGTCGTAAAACAAGTGATCGAAATTTGATGGAGCATGGGGATCATCGCCGTATCCTACACAAATACATGCCCAATGCGCAAGCGTGGGAGTGTGCAATTGTGAAGCATCCGTCCGGTGTGCTGAGATATTGACGTGAGCCGACGGGGCTATCGCTAGCAGTTTTGCACCGGATGAACGGCACACCGACAGCCCCGTCGGGTGGGTAGTGGGTTTTTCTTTCTAAAACGCGTCTCGAAAGCACCGATGGACGCGCCATTGCGAGGAGGTCGCCGGCTCGGACGGCGGGCGCGGCGGCGAAGGCGGCAGCGACGATGCGTCCGATGACACCGCATCGAGTCGACATACTCGGGACGACCGGCAACGCTGCAGAATATTCGCCCAAAGTCGCTCGCTACTCACACCAAGTCGCGGCGTCGAGGTTGAGCCGGGCCAGAATCGGCGGGGCACCCGAAGGCATGCGACCTCTCTTACCTGGGGCGTACTCAGCTCAGACGGGCGGAGCCGTCTGGCTACAATGGCCGACCGACGGCTCCGCCCGTCGTGAGGAACCGGCGCGTACTCAGCTCAGACGGGCGGAGCCGTCTGGCTACAATGTCGACCGACGGCTCCGCCCGTCGTGAGGAACCGGCGCGTACTCAGCTCAGACGGGCGGAGCCGTCTGGCTACAATGGTCGACCGACGGCTCCGCCC
>JBDNIG010000155.1:0-12375 GCA_041688415.1 Rhodopirellula sp.
CATCAGCAGTTCGACGTACTTGGCATCGCCGAAGTCTCTGCCGACAAACACTGCCTTCTGAACCAGCGTGTTATCGCTCGATGGGGAATAGAAGAAGCTGGATGTCTCACCGACGGTGACCGTCGGTGGCAAACCTTCGCGATTCGGGTCGGTCGTCAGGACATTTCGGCCCGCGTAGTACTGCGAACCCAAGTTTTCGATCACGAAGTCAGTCGCGATGGGGGTTGGGTTTTGCGACCCGCCCGCATCCGGAACGTTGATCGGGATCACACCGTCGGAACCCTCACCGGCGATCTCCATGCCAGTCGCCAATTCAAAACGAACCTCATAATCGCCTGGCGGTACGTTCTCGAACGAGTACCGACCATCACGATCGGTGACCACGGTCAGTTCCGTGCCCGACGCACCGCCGACACCGACGAGATGCACGCGTGCACCGACGAGTGTTGTTTCGCCTGATTCATAGGTACCGTTGCGAATGGGGTCCGCACCGGTGGCAGCCACATCGCCAATGTTCGAGATCGAATCGAGGAACAACTGGCCGGTGACCGTCGTGCCGACAACGACATTGTCATTGACGGTGATGGAAACGGTTGCGGTGTCGTTGCCACCTTTGTCATCGCTGAGCGTGTAGACGAACGAATCGGAACCCACATAGTCATTGTCAGGCGTATAGGTCACCACGTTGTTGGCAACCGTCACGGTGCCGTGGGCAGGCTCATCGCCGGTCTCGACGCTGACGGTGACCATATCGGATTCACCGGCTGGATCGGGAGTATCGTTGGCCAGCACGTCGATTTCCTTGGCAGTGTTCTTCGTCACGACGGCCGTGTCATCGTTGGCGATTGGGGCGTCATTGACGGCGGTAACCGTGATCACAATCGGCGCCGTATCGCTGCCAGCGGAATTGGCGGCCTTGTAGACAATCGCATCACCACCGAAGTAGTTCGCATCGGGTGTGTAGCTCAGCACGCCGTCGGTAATCGTCGCGGTACCATGGTTGGGGCCCGTCATGATCGTGATCGTGGCCGGACCACCTGGAGGGGTGGTCACGAGCGGCTTCAGATCCAAGGTGGTGGCGGCCGCGTCTTCGGCTACCGTGAGTGCTCCTTCGGCTGCAATAGGCGTTTCGACCATAGGGGTGACGACGATGCTGACTGTTGCTTTGACTGGCGGCGCGATTCCGTCGCTGACGCTGACGCGGAACGAATCGTTACCCGTGTAGTCGGCATTGGGCGTGTACTGAATCAGGCCGTTAGGCAGCAGCACGGCGGTGCCGTTGGTGGGATTGATGACCACGGCAGCGGTCAGATCCGTCGAGTCGACATCGGTCGCGGCACCGGCCACGTCGATATCGACTGAACCATTTTCGACAACTAATTTCCCGAAATCGCCCAGCACGGGAGCATCGTTAACCGCATTGACAGTGAACGTCAACGTGCCGAGGTCAAACCCAGCTGCGTCGGTTGCACGGTAGACGACGGCGCCGGTTCCGTTCGCATCTTGCTTGAGGGCGAAAACCAGATCGCTGCCGTTGATGGACGCGATGCCAAGGTCACCGGCTGGGACGCTGGTGGAGTCGACCGTGTAGACAACCGAACCAGCTTCCGATGTCGTCAAGGCACTCAGATCGACGGTCACGTCACCGGAGTCTTCGTCCACGGCCGGTACGCTCGCATCATCGGCAACCGGTGGGCTGAGCACGTCGACAATATCGATCGAGATCGTACCGTTGTCTGAAACGGCACCGTCGGCGTCCCTGACGCGGTATTGGAAGTCGAACCCGCCCTGGGTCGCCGTGCCATTGGAATTAACGACGATTTGGTTATTGACGATCGAAACGGTACCCAGCGGCGAAAACGTTTGCGTTGGCAGTGTTACGATCAAATCATCGGTGGGCGTTTCGACGTCGGACGGGCCGGTTTGTCCACCGCCGGGCTGGAGGACGTTGATGGTTCGCGTCGCCATTTCGTTGACGTCGAAGCTCAGCGGCGGCGCGAGCGGTTTGTCGTTGACGGCGGTGATATCGACAAAGATCGTGCCGCTGGCGTTGCCGGCATCGTTGCTGGCCGTGTAGGTGATTGAAACCGGCCCATTGTCGTCTTGTTTCGGCGTGTAGAAAATCTGGTCGCCATCGATGCGAACGGTGCCGCGACCGGCAGGCACCGTCGCACTATCGAGCGAGATGTTTGTGCTGCCGCTGTTCACCGTAATCAAGTTATCGGTGTTGAGGTCGGCCACCAAGACTTCACTGGTGACACCGCCGCCATTGTCTTCGGCGATGGTAATATCCTTGTCTGCCGCCGAGATACCGTTGGCGTTATTAACAACGCTGACGGTGACCGTGGCCGAATCGCTGAGTCCACCGGTATCGGTGATGGTGTAGGTGAACGTGTCCGTTCCCGATGCGGCATCCGGAGTGGGTGTGTAGCGAATCTTGTCACCTTCGACGGCGATGCTGCCGAGGGTCGGTGTGACGGAACCCGCAGTGACCGTCAATTCGCTGAGCGGTTCGGAGAAGTCTCCACCGGCATCGTCATTGGCGAGCACCTCGATCAGAATGTTGCTACCGACATCGACCGACAGCGTTCCAGAATCAGGATCATCGTTGGCAACTGGCGGATCATTGACTGCGGTGATATTGACCGTCACGGTGGCCGTGGCGGATCCACCGCTCGGGGTGGACGCCGTGTAGACGACCAGGTCGGTGCCAAATTTGTTGGCGTCGGGAACATAGCTCAACACGCCGCCCACATCGATCGTGGCGGTTCCAAGGGCGCCCTGGCGAGGCAGCACATCGTAGGTAATCGTTTCCCCAGGTAACGCACCGGTTACCTCGAGCTGAACGGTATCGCCAACGGCGTCGTCTTCGGTGACCGGTAGGGTGGCATTGTTCGCCGTCAGTTCGCCGGTCGCGTCCCCGGTGACGTTGAGTTGGAACTCGGACCGTTCGTCCAAGTGAACCCGCTCGGGCGGCACGGCTGATTTATTATCGTCGGCACCATAGACCAACACACCTTCAAAACCAACGCGAGGCTCGACTTTGCCCAACTTCACGCCCACGTTGGAGGCCGTTTTGACGGCGCGGACGGGGATGCTGAAGGCGTCGTAGGCGGTGTTGCCGTCGTAATTAGTGATGATTTCGGTCAGCTTACCGACCGGACCGAGTGTTCTCACCTCATCAAAAATGTCGGTTCCACTGCCCTGCACATCCACGTCAAACGAACCCATGTTGCTATTCCGACCGTAGATCAACGGGCCCAAGCCGTCGTTGATTGAAGGATTGGGTGGGACATTGCTAGCATCGTTCCGCATGAACGTTTCGAATCGCGACGTCAGGGTGATTGGGTTGAACGAGCCATCGGCCCGCCTCACGTTTTGCTCGATCGTGTTCACGGTTTGGTCAGCACCGTTAATCACCAGACGTGTTTCGAGGCGTGGTACGTCGACGTCGACGAGACTGAGACCGTTGTACTGGACTCGGACTTCGAAGGGACTCGTCGCGGAAGCCGTACCGGCGCTGACGTCAATATCGTCGGCCGTGACGTGCAATCCGCCGGGCGCGTCGCTGAGTTGCACGACGGCATCGCTCACGAACTGCTCGGTGTCCGAATCACTACTGCCCAAGAAATCCGATAGTGGTTTCGAGACAACATCCGACGGATCGACCGGATTATCCGGGTTCGTGCCCGCGTAGTAGAATTCGATCGTGCTGTTGGGCGTTGAGCCACTACTGAGAATGGATCGATCAAAGTCGAAACCTTGGATCTCGCCCACCGCCGGAATCAGCACGCCGGATTGATTGACGAGGATATTGGTGACCGCTTGGAAGACACCGAATGAGGCACCGCGACCACGATCGTCTTGGACAGCGACTTCGAGCTTGAAGGTGTCACCCTCGTCGACGGTATAGCGAACGCCGGTCGCTCCGGTGTCGGTGGTGTAGGTGCCGTCTTGAGCGATCAGGCTATCGTCAAAATTTCGCGGCGTTAATTCAAATCGCACGTCATAGTCGGGGGCACCCTCGGAACGGTTGAGTCGGTTGATGACCTGCAGGGAGTCCAAAGCCGAAATCTGATGATCCGCGTTGACGTCCAAGAACCCGACGCCTTGCAGTAACGCCGCGGATGGCTCGCCTTCCGCATTCTGATTCATGTAGTTGATCACGTGAAGCGCGTCGAGCGCCGTGACCTGGCCGTCATTGTTGACGTCGTATTTATTCCAGTAATTGTGTGCCACCGCGTAGTCGTCGACGTCTTCGACGGGCGGTGCTGCGTCCAAAAACGAACCGATGTCGCCAGCCAAAAGCTGTCGTTTTTCAAGCATTTCCGTCAACAGACGACGGTTATTCGAAAACGGGCCACGCGACCGATCTTCGCTGGCTCGGCGTGACTTCGTCGGCTGCACGCGGCGAAGGAGGTGACGCAGATGGTTCATCTGTTTTCTCGGCAATACGGTGTGATGGGCTGGGTCGATGGGTACGTTGACGCTCAAGCGCAGGCAGACAGCGTAATTACAAAAACTGCAAGCTGGTAGGAAAATTCAATGAGCATCGCCATATTACCTAGGACGCCTACGTTATCAACGCTATCGGCGTTTTAGGTGACCGCCATTAGGCAGAAAGTTGGCAGTGGTGATGAATAGACGAATTGCTCCTAGCAAAAGTTCCAGAAAAACTATTGAAATTCGTCCCGACTGCCGCTACTTGACGAACGCGGAGTCGAATTTTTTGCTCTGATTCAGAAATTCATCGATCGATTTGAGACGTTGATCGACGTTGGGAGCGATCATTTTCATGATTATGCGGGCCAATCGCGGCTCCACATCGGGACGTCGTTCGAGCAAATCGGTGGGCTCGGTCGAGTCGTGCTGCAGTGCCGCCCGGCCGGACACGATTTCGCCCTGCCAGGGATGCGCGAACGTCAACAGACAGTAAAACGTCACCCCGAGCGAAAAAATATCGACCCGCGAGTCCGTATGGCGGCGGCGAACGATTTCAGGTGACATGTACAACGGCGTCCCGGTGCGGTTACCCGGAGTCATGAACGGCGCCGTGGCGGGGAGGGTCAGACCAAAGTCGATGAGTTTGACTCCCGAAACGACGGTGTGATCCTCCGCGGGCAGCGTGCAGATAAAATTTCGTGGACAGATATCGCGGTGGATGAACCCGCTGTGGTGTACGTAAGACAGGGCTTCGGCCATTTCACGCATCAGCAGAAATTGCACGCCGTCGATCAGTTCGAGCCGTTTGCGGACGATGACGTCCTGCATGCTCGGGCCGCGAACATATTCCATTACCAGAATTCGTTGGCCCTTGGTCGTGATCCCGTGTTCGTAGGTCTCAGCGATCAATTCGTGACGCATTTGCATCGCGATCTCGCCTTCGGTCGGTTTTTTCAAACCTTTGAAGCGAGATTCGAAGAGTTCAAACTTCTCAATGTCGAGAATTTTGACGCCGACGTCCTCCTTGCGTTCGAGATCGTAGGCGACGAAGAAATGACTCATCGTGCCCGTCGCGGCGGTCCGCGAGCGAGTGAAACGCGTGTCGACGTCAATTTTTTTGAGTGACGCGGTGCCACCCGAGAACATGCCCCGCAGGGAATCGAGCAGGCCCACAGTTATTTCCCGCAGTAATCGATCGCGCTGGCGATCTCGGTCTTGAGATTTCGCCGTGGTACGATTCGGTCAATATAGCCATGTTCGAGCAAAAACTCGCTGGATTGGAAGCCTTCGGGTAACTCAATCCCAATCGTCGCTTTGATCGTCCGTGGCCCGGCGAACCCGATCATGGCTTTGGGTTCGGCAAAGATCAGGTCACCCAGCGACGCGAAACTGGCCGCGACACCGCCCATGGTCGGGTTGGTCAGCACACTGATGAACAAACCACCGGCTTCGTGATAGCGGGCCAGCGCCGCGGAGACTTTGGCCATTTGCATCAGCGAGAGGATGCCCTCATGCATGCGGGCGCCCCCGCCGCTGGCACTGATGATGATCAGGGCGATGTTCTGTTCGGTGGCGTGTTCGATCAATCGTGTTAAACGCTCGCCCACGACGCTGCCCATGCTGCCCATGATGAAAGCGCTGTCGGTGACGGCGAAGGCCACACGACGGGCGCGGATCATGCCGGTGCCGGTGACGGCGGCGTCACTCAAGCCGGTCCGCTTCTGTTCGCCGACGAGACGTTCCGCGTACGGGCGGCGGTCCGTGAATTCGAGCGGGTCGCTCGGACGCAGGTGGTCGTTGCTCGGCTCGAACGTGCCCTCGTCGAGCACCTGGGCGATCCGTTCAAAGGCGCTGACGTAGAAATGATGGTTGCATTTCGGGCACACATTGAGCTGTTGCTGGACCTCTTTGCGGTACAGCGACGCACCGCACCCATTGCACTTCATCCATAATCCCTCGGGCACACCGCGACGGCGCGGCGCGGACTTGCCCGCGGCCGCGACATCCGTCGCCGCTTCGTGGGGCACCGCCGAAGGGGACGAAGATTTTGACGCCGATTTTGGCGTTGATTTCGGCGACGTGCCAGCCGCATCAGTAGGAACGCTTGTATCCACGGGATATCAGCTCGAAAGAACGAAAAGGAAGTGTCGGAAGGTCTCGTCTCAATCCAAAATCATGTCGTCGACGGTCGCACCGCCGGGGATCATCGGCAAGACGTGTTCTTGGTAAGGAACCTCGACGTCGAGCAGGAATGGGCCCTTGGAGTCGGTCATTTCCCGCATCGCGTCCTTCAAATCAGCCTTGCGTTTGACCGTTGCCGCGCCGCAGCCGTATGCCTTGGCAATCCCCACGAAATTCGGGTACCGGTCGCTGGCATATTCGTAACGATCGACCTCGCTCTTGCCCTTGGCCTCGTGATGGTGGATGGGGCCGAGGTACGTGTGGGCGCGATTCCGCTCCATGAAGCGATCTTCCCACTGCACCACCATGCCGAGGTGTTGGTTGTTAAGCAACAGCACTTTGACGGGCAATTCTTCACAAAAACAGGTGGCCAGTTCTTGAATGTTCATCTGGAAGCTGCCGTCACCGTCGATATCGACCACGAGTGCCCCCGGATGGGCCGCTTGGACGCCCATCGCCGCGGGCAGGCCAAAGCCCATCGTGCCCAGTCCGCTGCTGCTCATCCACGTCCGCGGTTGGCGGAATTTGTAGAACTGGGCCGCCCACATTTGGTGCTGGCCGACGCCGACGGTGATGTAGGTTTCCCGCTCCGCCGTCAGGTCACTGAGCGTGGCGATGGCGTGCTGTTGCAAAATGCCGTCGAACTCGGTGTCGTACTTGAACGGGAATTTCGCCTTCAGTTCGTCGCAGTGCCGCTGCCAATCGGCGATATCCGGCTTCTGCACGATTCGGTTCAGTTCCGTTAACACCTGCTTGACGTCGCCCCGCACGGGGATATGGGCCTGTTTGTTTTTATTGAGTTCTGAGGCGTCAATGTCAACGTGAATGATTTTCGCGTCCTTGGCGAACGCCTCCACCTTGCCGGTTACCCGGTCGTCAAACCGCACGCCCAAGGCGATCAGCAGATCGCAATCTTTGACGGCGTAGTTGGCGTAGGCGGCCCCGTGCATGCCCAACCAATCGAGCGAGTGAGGGTTGTCGGGCTCAACCGACCCGAGCCCCATCAGGGTCGTTACGGTCGGGATACCGGTTTTATTGATGAAGGTGCGAAGTTCTTCGGTCGCTTCGCCCAGAATGATCCCGCCACCGGAGTAGATCACCGGTCGCCGGGCCATTTTAATGGCGGCCGCGATTTGGCGAATCGTCTCCGGCGGTACCGTCGGCGTCGACGCCTCGTATCCCGGCAGATTCATCGACGCATCGATTTCGGTGAGCATTTCGCCCAACTGCACGTCTTTGGGCATATCGACGAGCACGGGGCCGGGCCGGCCGCTGGCGGCAATGTGGAACGCCTCCTTCATGATCCGCGGCAGGTCTTCGATGTCCGTCACGAGGTAGTGATGCTTCGTGATCCCGCGACAAATCTCGACCATCGGCGTTTCTTGAAACGCATCGCTGCCGATCGCTGCGGTGGGCACTTGGCCGGTGATGCACACCAGCGGAATGCTGTCGAGTTTCGCGTCGGCGATCGCCGTGACGAGGTTCGTGGCCCCCGGGCCGCTCGTCGCCATCACCACACCGACCTTGCCAGTGCTGCGGGCGTATCCCTGGGCGGCGAATGCACCGCCCTGTTCATGTCGTGGCAAAATCGTACGGATCGATTCGCCAAACCGGGTCAATGCTTGGTGCATCGGCATGCTGCAACCACCAGGGTACGCAAACAGTACTTCGACGCCATGGTCGACCAAGGATTTGACCAGGACATCGGCTCCGTTCATCACATGCAGCGCGGGTGACGTGCTCGAAGCAGTACTCATCAGCGGTTTCCTTCAGTTCAAAAAGGGTGTGAGTGGGGACCGGTCGTAACAATTCTAGCCACTTTACTGCGGATTGTCGCAGATGGACCTTGCCCCGGAATGGAAAACTTCCGATTCTTGACCCCTCAAAGTAAATTCCCCGCAGCGAACTGACAATGGTGAAAACAGGGAAGTGTCCATGATGGGTTGGTCGATGAACGTGCTCGCCGTCGCAATTGGCGGTGGTTTGGGCGCTTTATGCCGCTATGGGTTGACCGTTCTGTTCGCCCAGGGCCCGCTGTACCGACTTATTGCGGGAATCAGCCACCTCGTCGGTGGCGAGGCCGGTTTCGCGACAACGCTCGCAAATTTATTGGGCTGTTTGCTGCTCGGACTGCTTTATCAGTGGACCGAGAGCCTGGCGAGCCTCGGCGAAACACCGTTGCACCCGCAAATGCTGCTGGCGATGCGGGTCGGCGTCCTGGGCAGCCTGACGACTTTCAGCACATTGATCGGCGATGTTACCGTGCTCGGCACCGAGGGACACACGGCGTCGAGCCTGACCTTGCTCAGCGTGAATTTGTTCGGCGGGGTTGCCTTGTTCCTGCTCGCGGTCGCTTCGGTACGAGGGATGCTATCATGATTCAGCGCGGCGCGTGCAAATTGACATTGATGACGATGGTCTTGGCCGTACAACTCCCTGCGATCGCGCGGGCTGCGGAAGTCCAACGCTACGATCTCGACAGCATCTCGCTCCAGCCCGCCTACATTTCAGCCTCGCTGTTGCGACGGAGTAGCTGCTTGCGGGCCGTGGCTGTTTCTCCGCCGCAGCGCAGCTCGTCTTCGTCGCAGCGTCTCCCGACTTCGCCGGGCTCTCGTATCGCCATCGCGGTTGGAGATGCCGGCACGATTCTCCGCAGTGACAATGGCGGCGAGACGTGGCGTTCGGTAGAGAACATTCGCCTCGATGAACCGGCGGACAACACGCCTTTTGGCCGCTCGCGGCGCCGCAAAGAGGAGCCGCCTCCCATCCCATTTTGCGATTTCACGGACATCTTGTGGGCTTCGCCGCTCGATGTGATTGTCGTCGGCGGTGGCTACGAACCCGTCACCGGGATCAGTCGCGGAGTGTGTGTGCTCAGCCGCGACGGCGGGCAGACATGGTTTTTAGCCGATGCGCACGAATTGCCCCGACTGCGTCAATTGCGGATGGGCAGCCCGGCCTCATCGATATCGCCGCGGGAGTCATCGCCGCGGGAGTCATCGCTGCGGGACTGCCGAGAGCGTGAACTCGCCCTGGGAGTGCTCGAGGCGATCGGCGATCCGTCCGAGGCCAGCGGCGTCGATCATTTCTATAGTTACGATGGCGGTCAAACCTGGGTCGAGGATATCCACGCCGCAGCATCGTCGCCGGACGCCAATCACGCCTCCAGTCGCGAACCCGCTGGCGGTCAAACGCGGATGATCGAGACGCCCTCGGGACGGGTTACGGTGAACGATCTCACGGCCCCCGGCAATGTCTCGGTCGCCGGCAATGTCTCGGTCGCCGGCAATGTCTCGGTCGCCGGCGATGTCTCGGCCGCCGGCGATCTCACGGGCTCCGGGGATCTCACGGGCTCCGGGGACGTCTGGCAGTTCGCGGTCGCCTCACACGGTCGAATTTGGCGGCGTGGTGAACCAACTTCGCCGTGGCAGGCCGTCCGTGGGCGGGGCCGCGGCACCGCCGTGGTATTTGTCGCCGCGTCGCCAGGCAGCGTGCCATGGTCACTCGCCGGTCGTGAATCCCTGCACGAGAACCGCCGCACGGCGATCTTGCTCGACGCCGCTGGTAGGCGCCAATACCGCCCAGCGGAGGTGCGCCGCTGCCGCGCCGCTGCGGTGATGTTCGGCATGTCCGATGTCAACAGCGTCGCGAGCGACGCGGAACGGATGCGGTGGCTGGCCGAGCATCGACCCGCCGTCGTGGTGCTCGACGACAGCCTCTCGCCCGCCACCCAGCGGGCGTGGGCGGCCTTGGTCGACCGTGCTCGCTCCCGCCCGTTTTCCCAATCCGAGGCCGTGGCCGCGACTGACTGGAGTGGGCCGCAACGTGTCATTTTGAGCCGTCGGGTGACGAGCGATCAGGATCAAGATGCGGGCCGACCGAGCCGTCCGTGGCACCGCAGTGATGGCGATCCACGCTGGCAACGGGCCTGGAACCACACCTCGGTACTTCGCGGCAACGCGCTGTTGGGTGGTCCCGGTGTCCTCGCCAACGACCTGGCGATCGATGCGCTGATGTTGGCGGCGCCGCACCAGTCCGCTCCACTGGGAATTGAGTTGGCGACGTTTGATGATACATCCGGGAGTGTCCGGCGCGATATCGCCCTCGCCGCCGGGCTGGCATTGTCGGACGGACAAAGTCGCGAGCCCGCCGAGACCTTCACCGCGTCGAACCGGCGACTGCAGATCTCTACCGCGCGGATGAGCCAAACCCGACGATTGCATGATGAACTGTTTAAGGTTCATGGCCGCTCGCCCGCCGCGCAGTCGCGTCTGAACGACACGATCGACCAGCTACTCGCGGTCACCGCACCGGAGGATCGCACACGATTGCTATGGGGAGCCATGGCGGCGGCGATGTCGTCGGCACGCGAGTTTCCCCAGGTGCGCGAACTGTTGCTATCCCTGCTGTCACGTCATGGCCAGCCCTCCGCAGTTCGGCGGTGGGCTGAATTAACCAACTCGACGCTGGCTTCGAGCGTTGAACGTCGCCGGGTGACGTCGCTGGATCAGATCGCAGGGCTGCGGCGACAAAAGTCCAGCGTGCTGGGCAATGTGGCCGATAACTTGGACCGCCGTGCCGGGCAGGACGGATCACCAAGAGCACACGCCGACCGCCCCGCACGCGGACAGACGCTCTCCCCGTTTCAAATTTCACCGGTATCCTACGAAGCGGAAATGACATCGCCCAACCCGCAGCGAAGCGGCGCCGCATCGACGCCTCCAGCATTCGAGCCCCCCCCAGAGTCCCGACAACGGACCGCGCCGGCCTTCATTCTCGTCCCTGACAGCAAACCCATTCCGAGGCAACCTACTCGCCGTTGGAATTCCTTGGCCACGCCATTGGCCACGCCATTGGGGGCGAACGTCAACGCCGATTCGCGGACAGCGGGTGACGAAGAGTCCGACATGCTCGCACGAATCAACTGGGACTATCACCCCGTCGTCATGGCCGCCCGTGGAGTCTCGCCCCAAGATTATGCGGGTGGCGAGCCGGTCACGGGCCAGCAATTCGGTGGCGAGCCAGCTCGCAAGGCACCACGTTACGCGCCGCCGCCGACTCACGACCGACCGCTGCTCGACGGGCACGACGATGACGCATGTTGGGCCATCGCGGACCATTGGCATGATGACGCTTACGAGGCCCGCTGCATCGCCGATGAGGACTATCTGTATTTCGCAATTTCGGTCGCCGATCGCACTAGCCTGCGACTGTCGCTGGACTGCGATGGTGATTATTTCACGGCGGTGCGTTTGGAAATCGAGCCCGATGGCACGCGCCACGCCAGCCTTGACGGGGTCGGAACGATCTCGCCGGTGTGGTATTCAGCGACGGCGATCAAGACGAACGCGACCGAGTCGGCCGCAGCGGACGAACGACTGGTCACCGAGATTGCGATTGCCCGATCAAGCCTGTCCGCACCGGTGTGCCGAGTCCACGTCACCACCACCGGCCCTCGCGAGACCTCCACATGGGAAGTGATGCCCAAGGCGTCGGAGTGGCATCCCCGTCGTTGAAATGTCCCATTGTAGCCGGACCGCTCCGCCGGTCCGAGCTGAATGGTAGCGACGCTCGCCAGAGCGTGGATTTCGAGAGTCGCGGAGCGACGTCGATTTAATAACTGACGACTTTCATGAACGCTAAATTGACATTATCCAGTCTCCCCTCTCCACCGCTTCGGGGGTCGTGCGGCTTTAAGTATTGAAATCCAAATGCTTTACGCACTTCACCCTCCCGCGGCTTCGCCGTGGG
>JBDNIG010000156.1:0-6701 GCA_041688415.1 Rhodopirellula sp.
ATCGCGGCGTCGGCATCGGCAAAACGCAGATAGAAATCGGAGGGCAATATTTGCCTCGCCTGCCACACCATCGATGTGAGCAGATAGCTCTTTCCGCTGCCGGGAGCACCGAGGATGGAGAAGAACAGGATCGGCAGTTCAAACAGACTCCGGGGGATTTTTAAATGGCATCGCGGACACGCGGTATCGGTCGATGTCGCACCGGCAACATCGATGGCGTCCCCGTTGGCATTGAACCGGGTCGGTAAGAAGCGTCGCATCTCCGATTCCCCAAGTTTGGCATCACCGCGCAAGTCCGAGTGGCCGGCGATCCAAAACGCATCCTCGGCGGCAAATTGGTGCCAGCAGTGAGGGCAGGTCAATTGCGGCAACAGGGTCAGCGATTGCGACGTGTCGGCGGCACGACGCGGTTTCGCATTGGTAGCGGCGGGAGGCATGGGAGCTTTCGTACAGAACGACAGGAGACTTCGGGGAGAGGTTTGTTATTTGGCATCACCCGAACCGCCACAGAGAGGGCAGCGAAATCGGCCCCCATTGTCGCAGTGGGGGCATTTTTTCTTGGCAAATTTTTGACCCGTTATCGGATTGCCGGCGACGTCGCGACCGACCACTTCAATGTAAGGCTGTTCAAGGAAACCGTTGATGCAGCGTCGGCACTTCGCTACGCCACTCCCACCGCACATCAAGCAACAATCATCGTACAGTACCAAGGGACCGTCTCGAGATTCGCCTGCCGAAGTATTCTGCGATTCCG
Source organism: Rhodopirellula sp. (assembly GCA_041688415.1). Taxonomy (GTDB): domain Bacteria; phylum Planctomycetota; class Planctomycetia; order Pirellulales; family Pirellulaceae; genus Rhodopirellula. The sequence goes on from JBDNIG010000156.1 coordinate 755, forward strand.
ATGGCGGACCGTAGGCTTCGACGTACAACACGGCAGCTTTCGTAGCCTCGACAACGTCGGCAAAGTTCGGTGCCGAATCGCTCGCGGGATCAGCGAATTCAATGTTCGCACCGGTCAAGAACCGACGAATCGCCGTTGGACTAACCGCATAGTTACGAGTATCCCTGCTAATCGTTGTCTGGGCATAAACGACGCCGACTACTGCGCCCGAACGGTTAATGCAGGGTCCACCACTGCTGCCGGGGTCTGCAGCCGCTTCGTGAATGAACGCGCATCCGTCGTCGACATATTTGCTGATACTTCCGCGACTGGTGGTCAGTGTGTGTTCGAAGATGGATGGCCTCGGATAGCCCAGCAAAATCATTTCGGCTTGCACTTGTGCGTCTGCGGGCGGGATGGGAAGGGGTGAGATCGACGCCGGGGAAGGCTTCTCGAGCTGGAGCACAGCAAGGTCAACGCGAGGATCACTACTCACGACAAGTGTGGTAGCAGATGTCTCGAACCCCTGGTCATTGCGAACAACAAACGATGTCACTTCCTCGGCAACGTGGCGATTGGTTAACGCCAAGTCCGGTGCTATCAAAAAGGCACTTCCACTGCTCAGCAGCTCGTGCCCTGCCTGCGTTTGCTTCGATTCCGATGGCGGCGTCCGATCGTTGGAGCCACCCGTGGAAATTTCAAAAGTGTCATGTTCCAACGCGTACGCCAACCGTGGGGGGCCCTCCGGACCTGGCTGTGGCGTGCGACCCGTAAGTACCGCCGAGAGGTCGTTCCGAAAGCTCGCAGAGATGGTCTTGTCGGACAGTGCCACGGACACATTGTGATGGGTGGCGAACGAAATCATCGGTGCCGATGCTTTGGCACTGGATCGGAGATAATTGACGAACCCCGATTCACTCCGCTTCCTAGCCGAAATCACCGCCAGGTTGTTGTAGGTCGACGCGAGCGTTTGGCGATGCAGGTTCGGCCAGTACTCCTGCACCCTTTCAATCAAGTCAATGACCTGCCGACTGGCCCGTTGAGCTTGGTCTTGTGCACTCGATTCTCGCGATAGCAACGGCTTGGCGACAACCAAGAAGAACGGAGCGACCAGGCCATCCGGTTCACTGCGAGCCGCACTCTGCAGGACCGCCACGGTGGCCGCCAAATGCAGGTCGTCGGTGTGCAAATATTCGCTCAACGAATCGTACTGCTGCGCGGACTGCTGCAGAATCCTGACCGCGCCGATAAAGTCGCGATCGGTTTCAGACAAGCGTCCGGTCGGAAGAGACACTTCACGTCCGTCGGCGCGGCGCAATTTGACACTGTCATCCTCGATCTTCACCAACGCGGCGTCCGTCTTGAACCGACCGGACACATCCGTCCATTCTCGCGACCGCGTGAAATCTTGTCCGCTCGCACCACCCGCCATCGGCCCCACCGCCAGACCGAGGATCATGAAAACGGCAAACTGGTACGTTCCCCCCGCGCGTGCTTCGCTGCCAACTGTCATGCTCTCAATACCTGTTGTTCCTGTCGAATAAAATGAAACAGTGACGGAAGTTCCGAGGGACACCCTAACATCAGTCTAGAAATAAAGAATACATGACCTGCCCACCATAGTGGTGGATCGCTCGCTCGCCAATCCCCTTCGGGGGGGCATAGGGGATGTGCTGACGCGAGCAGCCAGCCCAGACTCAAGCATCAGAAAAGCCGAAAACATGCGACCGCGAACGCACTTGGGGTCGCATTGAATACGTAGCCTGAAAGGAAGTCCCGACTACTACTCGATTTCAGGTCGGAGCTTTCTGACGAAGCTGGGCCCTGCTTTTGGTTCGTAGTCCTCCGGTTTTTCCGGTCGATCGGGATCGTCGGCCAAATTCGTCCAGTCCTGGAGATCGGTTGGGCCTGGGGACGATCGCCCGAAAAGCCCGTCCAGTCGTTCATATCATCGATAGGGGAATTCGAGGGGCTCGTTGATGAACCTGACGTCGCCAGCGAATCGGGCCGTGATCCTTGTTAGTAGTGGGGAGGCTCACGACGGGCGGAGCCGTCGGTCGACGATTGTAGCCAGACGGCTCCGTCCGTCTGAGCTGAGTACGCGCCGGTTCCTCACGACGGGCGGAGCCGTCGGTCGACAATTTCTGGCGATGGCGATCGAGGATTATTTGGAGCTGCTTGATTGGACGGCAAGGGGCCGACCGCTCCTGGTTCGGCTCGGCCATCGACACCGCGACTTGGTGCGAGTTAGCGAGCGACTCTGGGCGATTGTTCTGCAGCGTTACCGGTCGTCCAGAGTGCGTCGACTCGATGCGTTGTCATCGAACGCATCGACCGAGGGTTTTGACGTGGCGTAAGCTTCTAGCTTGCGTTTCTTCAATCGCAAGCTGGAAGCTTACGCCACTCTACGGGTCGACGAGCGTCGTCGAAACGGTCAATCGCAGCGAACGCAAGATCGCCAAGTAGCGATTGACCAACCCGATGGCATCGAGTTCAGACAGGTTCGTGATCTCGAGTGTCAGGCACTCCGGACCCGTCGGCTTGCCGGTTGTCGGATCAAGCGAAATCCAGCCCTCCTCCGCCTTGGCGACGACCCAAGCGTGGTACACGAATGAATGGGTTGGGGAAGTCTGGGAGTCCTCGGGATCTCGTACCGCAGCGCCCCGGTCAATCGTGTTTGGTAAATAACGCAGCCCCACCGCCATCCGGGCGGGAATGTTCTTGGCTCGCAACATCGCGGCCAGCAAAATGGCGTGTTCGGTACTGTCGCCGAGACTGGACTGGGCGATCGAACTAGCCGATCGGACGCCGGTCGAGAGAGGCACGAAGGACAACAACGAGTGGACGGTTCGGTTCAGTTCAATCGCTGTCTCTTGGTCGCTAATGCCCGCCGTGGATGCGGTGACGTTTAGCACTTTTTTGACACCGGCCGCCCCGTAATCCAGCACCGGCGTGGCCGCTAAATCCGCCAGCTCGACCGGCGAATCGTACCGTGATAACACACCGACATACTTTGCTAGCGATATCGATGGGCCCGCCATGACGACACGTTGGTGCGATTCGTCGATCCGTTGTAAATATTGCCGAGGTGCCGCCGAGATGCCTAACCAAGTCGACGTGGGCGCGGCCAGCGAATGGGGTGACTGTTCCACATCCAGCGCGAGCACCGTGAGCTGCCCGGCGGCGATTTCTTTCCCAGGGATCTCGACAACGATCGGGTACTCCTGATCCAAGAATCGCTTTCCCATCTCAGTGTATTGCTGCTCGTCACAGCGGTAGGTAAACCGCGCATCACCGCTAACGTTGGTCGCCTGTACCACGCCCTCGTCGTCGTACCAATAATACTGTTGCCGCTGTCGCGATGAATCGATCGATAAAATTGCGATCGCTTCGTGGAGCGAATCGACCTGCAAACCTTGCTTCGTCATGCGCCGCGCGAGTGCTGGTGGTTGGCCGATGATCCGCAGCTCCGCCGTCAATTCTTGGAGCGGCAACACAACGGTCACCTCGCGCTGCTTGCGTGGGGCCAAGGGATGCCCCAACAGCGATCGGTAGACTGCCAAGGGCCCGGCCAATTTCCCCTGGTGCGCGACACTTTTGGATTGCGGACGGCGGATACCATCGGCGGTAAAATCGACCTGATCTTCGGTGACTTCGAGCGACCGACGTTGCTCAACGAACCCAAATCGAAACCGAGATTTGGCTCGCACGAGTCCCCCATCGATCGCGTATCCAAGCGTTTGGTCGTTGGCCGTCAAGTATCGAAACGTGTTGGGTTTCCACGCTGAACGGGGCATTGCCGATGTGTTCTCCGCCACATCGGACTGCGTCACCAGCCGTTCGTGCAGCGTGACTTCGATTTGATCGCCCGATCCTGGGGAGACGATCCGCTGCGACTGCATCTCCACGCCGCCGACAATTCCAGTCGGATCGATGTGATGCAGATACCAGAAATGCCAAGTGTCCTGCCGGGCACCATCCGCCGATGCGTTTCCCGACAAACCAGACGGTTCGATCCGGTTGTGCTTCGCTGCGGAAGAGTCGGCAACCTCCCAGACGGCCGGTTTGCGAAAGATCCCGATGTCGTGTCGATCGGGCAGATCACAGCCGCTGGACATGCTGAGTATCACGGCGAGCAGTAGTCCGCCGCCAAGACGCGGTGCCGATGAACGCGGTGCCGATGAACGCGTTCGAGACGCTTGGCCGAGCGGTCGAGACGTTGGATTGAGCGTCCGAAACGCTCGATTGATTCGTGTCATGTTCCCAACCATTGCTAAACCATCGCGGCAACGCAAGTCGCGCCGATTGCAGCGATTGTAGCGTTCGTGCCCCGCCCCACACCGATCATTCTGCACGTTTTGATCGATGCGAACAGCCCGCGGAAGCTTTGACGCCTGGATGACCTAGTTTTGGTTGTTCACCGGCTGATCGGTGAACCGCTTCCGACCGACGGCGCGATCCGCGGTCAGGAAACGATTCCGCTTCAACGCGTTTCTCGAATAATCAACACGATGGGCTTCCTCAAACGCATTCTCCGTCCCTCCCCAACCGACCCTTCCGGCGTCGCCGCCGGCGCGGCTAGTTTTGAACGCCTTAGCGATGAAGAACTGCAAGTTCACATGGGCATCAAAACCTATGGAACGTTCGAATTGACCGACGCGATTCGCCCCTCTTACGATGTGCGGATCCAACCGCGCCAAGGCTTCCGCTACGACAAATACGTTGACGAGGCCAGTGGTGCGACGACGCCCGTGATCATGGCCGCGGTCACGAGATCGATCTTGATGGACACTTTTCTCGATCTCATCGATCATCTCGGCAGCGTTGTCGACGTGGTACTCGAAACGAGTCATCACTGCCGTTCGCATCACGAGGATCTGTATCGCCATCACATCGACGTGCCTGTGCTCAAGACCATCTTGTTGGAATTCGAAGATGTGTTGACCGACGATGGTTGCACCGGGATCGCCGTCATCAATCCGGCTCGGCGGCAAGAAATCCAGCTTGACGAGCACAAACTGCTGATCGCGTACGGCACTCCGCTGACTGGGTTTCGCGAAACGTTGATTGCCGGAGACATTTATCCCGACAGCAAAATCCGGTTCGTCACCGAAGCCGAGCACGTCCACAGCAGCAGCGAACGGATGCACGATCGCTTTGAGCAACTCAAAACACGTCTCGGCGTCGACGCGGTGGCGTAGGCTTCCAGCCTGCGAATGAAGCTGATTCGACACGGTGGCGTAGGCTTCCAGCCTGCGAATGAAGCTGACTCATTGTGACCTTGGAGTCGACGCAAAGGCCCCGGTCAAGACGAAAAAAAACGCCCCAGGAGAAGTTTCCTTCTTCTGGGGCGTTGTTGTTGTCACGTCTGTTTGACGCAGTGTTGCTGTAACTTTTTAGCGAACGAGTTCACTAGCGAGTGTAGCTGGCACTGGCCTGAATGACGCGACGAGTACGGGAGATGCTAGCACTCGGATCAACGATCGGAGCCGGTGGCATGGCATCGGAGTGGACGGCGGGAGTTTCGACGGGTGCCGCATAAGGGGCAGCCATAGGGGCTCCACATCCGCAACCGGCCGACGAGTAGGCATCGCAGCCCGAGTCGCAGCAGTTGCTCTTGTGTTTCAGCTTGCCGAACATTTTGCTCAGCAGGCCGCACTTCTTCTTGCCGCCACAGCAGCTATCGCAAGCTGGGGTTTCGCAGACGGTTTCGCAAGCGTTGGTGTCGCAGTAGTTGTGGTGCTTCTTGTTGAAGAGCTTGCTGAGCAATCCGCCACAGCAGCCTTTCTTGCTGCCGCAGCCTTGGCTGTCGCAGCAGGGGTCAGCATACACGGTCTCGCAACCGCAGCTCGTACCGCCACAGAGAGTGGATTCGCATCCACACGCTGGTTCGCAGTGGTTCTTGCCGTGGTCGAACAAGCCGGTCAGGCACGAACCGTGCTTCGATTCACAACCGCAGGCTGGCTCG
>JBDNIG010000157.1:0-39359 GCA_041688415.1 Rhodopirellula sp.
CGACAGCCATCTCTCCGCTCGAGACCACCGTGATAACGCGACCACCCACGGGTGGAACGAGCCCATTGGTAATTTCAGTCATCGTCGCTTTCAGCCCCTCGGTCATCGTCGCGACGTCCTCAATAGCGCCACTTCGGCTGGCACTCTGCAGCGTCTTCGGAGTGCTTGCGATCTGAACAGAAACGATGCGGTATTTTGCATCGTCGGGATCTACCATCTCGTCAACGGCGTAGACAATGTAACCTCTGAGCAACCCGTTGGCGGCTTGCGAGATGGTTTCAGTAGTGGTGGAACCGGAGGTCGTCGTTCCCTCGTCGGCACCTGCCACCAGTTTGCTGAACTCTTTGTTCTCGGTCGAACCTTCACTCGTCACACCTTCGAGCCCACGGGTCATCCCCATCTTCGCGGCCGTGTAAGCGACAACGTACGCATTGCGTTGGGCGATGAGTCCGGCAGTCGGATTGGGCTGTTCTTTGTAGACAGCGATCCCCTTGGAAACGATGCCGTATCCGCTTCCAAATTGAACCCATTTGAAGTCATAGAACGAGTTGTGATCGCCACCCGTGCCCGCAGATCGATTCGTCGCAATCGTTTTGTCGAGTTCATCAGACGCTGCATTGACTGCGTCTTGCGCGGACGCCGCAGCAATCATATTTCCTGTGATTGAAACATCTCTCGGAGAAGCAACCACCGTGGGGCCACCGTCGACGGGTGGCTGCAATTCGCTCAACGATGGCGGTTGAGCGTTGCCTGAGTGCAGGCAATCGCGATCGCCACGACAGGGATAAGGTGTAATCTGTTCATTTGGAGACTCCAGGAAGTGGAAATACGGATTTGTGAGCGGAAGGAACTATGGATTGGTTTGGAGGCGGTGGAGAGCTTTAGCAAATGCACGCTCGGCGACTTGTTCGCTGGCGCTGTCATCAATTTCCAAACAGCGATCGCCGACGGAGATCAGAAAATCAACCGATGTGAGGCGGGGATCAAGTGAAATCGCATCGTCTAAAGTCGAAATCGCAGCGTCATGATTGCCAAGAGCGTCATAGCAGTTCACGGCAGCCAGATACTCCTCGGCGGCAACGAACGGTTTCGACATCAAGTGCTTGATGTCTGTGAGAGCAGCGTCGTAGGACTTGGTCGTCATCGCGGCCTGATATCGCTTCACGATCGCGTTTCGATAGTGCCCGAACAGTATTGGCAGGGACCGTGCCCCGGTCCAAGCGGCCTGCACTTTGGTTCGTGCCGCGACGGCCACGCCAATGACGCTATCCTCATTGCGAGCGGCAACCAAGTGATCAGGAAGAACCTGTCCCGCAACGGTTCCTTCTCGGCACGCCATTTCAATGGCGGCGGTAGTCGCCTCGGGATCATCGAGCCCCACCTTGGCGAGTAATTTATGAGACGCCTCGGCGCGCACCAAGTCATCCACCGCGCGACTCTTTGCCATCCGGGTTCGTCCGGGTAGGTGGACAAGGCTCGTGCCGCTGGGAAAGTCTTCGAGAACGACTGCGGCGCGGCGTCCGTCGCCCAGCGAGACAAGCCAGTTCTGTTGCTCAGGCTGAGCATTGATCGCCGCAAGCAGTTTTTCCTGGACTGTTTCGTCGAGCGCAAGTTGTTCAATTGCGCGGCGAGTTGACTCTTTGATGGCAGTGAGGCTGGAAGCGTGCCCGTCACTCGCATCCACTTGCATAGCGGTTGTGGGCTGAATGCCGTTGCCCTGTATTTCACTCTTTTGCAACGAGATGAACACTGCGATTCCCACCACTACGGCAGTACACGCCACTGGGATCAGGAACCAAATGATTTTACTCACTTCTCGCCTCGGGCCGTCATTCTGCCGTTGCACTGTATCGTTGCCATCAATCGCCGATTGCAACCTGGTACGAGAACTGAACGTCGATAATTGGTTGGCCAAATCCTGGGCCGACTGGACTCGCGTCGTAGGATCTTGGGCGATGAGTTTGCCCACTAATCGGCGCAGCGTCTTGGGGACATCAGGTCGCAAAGAACCCATGTCAGGAGCGGTTTGATTGTGTCGCCGCACCGCCGTGGCGATGAGACCACCATCATCATCGTCCAAATACGGAAGACGTCCGCAAAGCAGATGAAACAAGGTGCAACCGAGCGAGTACAGGTCCGCCGAAGCGGTCACACTGCTTGGATCACAGAATTGCTCCGGAGCCATGTACGCGACCGTCCCTAAGATTTGATTATCAGACGTTGCGCCCTCAGCGGATTGGTTCGTCTGGACCAGACGAACCAATCCCATGTCTAAGATTTTGACGCTTCCATCGGATGTAATGCGGATATTCGATGGTTTGATATCGCGATGGATGAAGCCTTTGGAGTGTGCGTGTGCAAGTCCGAGTGCAGCCTGCCGGGCAACCTCGCAAGCGGCTTCGATCGGCAATAATCTCGATGGATCGCACCACTCCGAGGCATCGCATCCGTCCAGCAGTTCCATTGCTAGGTAGGGAACGCCATCGACTTCGCCAGCGTCGTAAGCGTGAACGAGGTTTTCGTGGATCAGATCGCCATGATGGGAGGTCTCTCTTTCAAATCGCAATCGCGATTCGTCGCATACCAACCGATCCAGCGGCATCAGCTTGATCGCCACTTTGCGATGAAGGGTACGATGACTGGCTAGCCAGACTTCGCCCATGCCACCACGACCGATAGCGCTGATCAATTCGTAGTTTCCAAAACGGCGTGGACGGTACGAGTCTGCCGCTGCATTGCCAAACGGCGTTCCCGGTGCTTCGGACAGCATCGTTGAGAAATCTAAGCCAGCTAGCAGACGCAGCGTATCGTCGACTGCGTGGTCGAGCGAAGCAATCTGCAACCGGCATTCTCCGCAGTCGTAGGCCTCTTGGTCAATTCGTGCCATCTCGTCGCAAGTTAATTTGCCAAGCTGATAGCTGGTGAGCGTATCAACTGAGAAACACTCGTGTTTCGGTGGTGCGGCACTCATGGTCGGGATTTGTCCTATCGTTGATTCAGTCGTTTTTGAGAAGATTAGACGACGAAAGCTGTCTCTACACAGATACAAACGCATCCGCGCAACACTTGTCCAGAACTTTCTCCTCCCGCGACGGCTACTCGCCCGCAATTTCCCGTAAACGCTGAAGCACTCGGACTTTCGTTTGTCGAATGGCAGCCTCCGATTTTCCTGTTTCAGCGGCCAATTGGGAAACGGAGCCTCCTTGGACAAGTGCTAGAAAGATCTCGATCGATTCACGGCGAAAATAATTCGATAGCTCCAGAGTCGCGCGAGCATAGAGTTCTTCCAGCTCCCTCTGTTGTTGGCTCGCATCGTCAGTTTCGCATTCAAGCGATGGAACGCACGCCATCGCATCAAGCTCGATCTCGGACTGCCGGCGCTGTAATCCGCGAAGGTAGTCCATGGCCCGGCTATGGGCGACGGATTTCAGCCACGAGCGGAATGAAGCTGCTTGCGGACGAAATTTGAACCGTTTGACGCCTCGCGCAACCGTGATCAACACATCTTGAGTAACGTCGTCAATGTCCGCGTCACGGACCCCAAAACGGCTCAAGTTTGACTGGATAAAACCAAGATAGACACGCTGGAAAACGCCCCAAGCCCCCGCTTGGTCGTCAGCTAATTGCTCCACAAACGTCCGAGAGGTGTCATCTAAACGTGCTGAGATGGTCTTCTGCCCAAGTTCCAAGTGGAGTGAAAGCGACGATTTTAGTCGGGTTTTACTCTCCGGATAGTCATGATCACGTTCCCGCAAAGATATCTTTTAGCGGCAACAAGACATTGATCTCTGGGATCGGAATCACGGCGTCGGTGCCTTCGTAGACCAACCGGCTGAACTCGCCGTGCGCATCTCGCTGATCGACGCGGGCAGCCGGGCGGTCAGGTTCGAGCAGGATGTAGGTGCTCAGCGACTTGAGTGTTAGGTAATTCTCGCACTTCTCGCCCTCGTCAGCCCGCCGGGTACTGTCCGACAAGACTTCCACGATCACGGTGGGGCGATCTTGAAACGTGTCGTCATCGGGGTTGGAATCGCAGACGACCGCGGCATCGGGATAATAGAAATAGGTGCGGTGCTGACGCTGAACTCGGATCTTCGTGTCGGAATTGTAAGCTTCGCAAGGCGAGCCATCGAGTTGACGGCCCAAACAGATCATGACGCGTGACGCGATCCGGTTGTGCAGGTTCTTGCCGGCAAGCATCGCGTACACGTGGCCATCGACAAATTCGTACCTGACGTCTGAAGAAGCTTCTCCAGCCAAATAATCTTCCATCGAAATCGGTTCAAGTTGCTGTCCGGCGCTCATCATTTTCAAACCATCGGTGGTAGGGGACGCGGGGCTTGCGTGGATTATACGCTGATAGTCATGAAAAATCGAATGATCGTCTGGGGCGTCAAGCGGGCATTTGCTGCCCGGCAGACTCGGCAAAGTGGGGGAGCGGCGTGATCTGCTGGACTGGATGACATTCGCTAGCCGATAGAAGTCCGTACCGATCAGGCTGGCGTCCTTCTACCGGCAGTTGGTAAGAAATAATCATGACGTCCGCCCCACGCACCTCCCAATTGATTCGTTCACGCGCGCCATGAAGTCCTTCCGCCGAGTTTTGCTACTCGCCTGCCGTCGACGCCTCTCGTTTTTCGGGGTTGTGCTGACTTCGCTGATCATTGCTGCCATGTGGGGCGGCAATATCGGGGTGTTGTACCCCATCACCGAAGTGGTCTTTGCGGGCGAGGATTTGTCGTCCTACGTCCGCTCGCGAGTCGAAACGACGGATCAAGAACTCCAGAAGATTGACGAAAAAATCGCGCGGATCGATGCGGCAGCCGTCGCTGGCCAGCAGAGCGATCGAGCACTCGCGGAAAAATCTTCGCTGAGTCTTCGCCGCAAAGCGGTTGCCTATTCATCGGATTGGTTGCACTGGGCCGAGCCGCTCGTGTACCGCTGGGCACCGCCGGGACCGTTCAACACGCTGCTGCTCGTGGTCGGATTTTTGATTGCCTGTACCGCGATCAAACTCGTCGCGTTGACGATCAATTTGATCCTCGTGCAGTACATTGCTGAGGGCACCGTGATGGAGGTCCGGGAGAAGTTTTTTCGCAAATCGTTGCACTTGGACTTGGACCATTTTGGCGAGAACGGTTCGGCCAACCTGACGAGCCGGTTGACCAATGACGTTTCCCACGTCGGCGTCGGACTCAGCACGCTGATCGGTCGCGTGATCCGCGAGCCGCTCAAGATGGCCGTTTGCTTGTTCGGTGCGTATGCGGTGTGTCCACGTTTGCTGCTGTTGGTGATCGTGATCTCGCCACTCGTTGCCATTGTGATGCAGCGTCTCAGCCGCGCCATCCGCCGGGCCAGTCGCCGGGTGATGGAGGAGATGAGCGGGCTCTACGGGATGCTCAATGATGCCTTCAACGGGATCCGCGTCGTCAAGTCTTTTAATACGCAGTCGCACGAGCGCGCGAGATTTCGCTCGCACGTCGATGGTTATTTCCGGCGCTCGATGAAAGTGGCATTTTATAACTCGATGGCCCGGGGCACGAGCGAACTGTTGGGGCTGATCATGGTCGGGATGGCGATCATTGCGGGCGGCTATCTAACGATCAATCAAGAAACTCATCTGCTCGGGATGCGGATGACCGAGAAGCCACTGGACAGTTCGAAAATGCTGTTGTTCTTTTTTTTCTTGATTGGTGCATCCGACCCGGCGAGAAAACTCACCGATGTGTGGAGTGCCTTGCAGCGCGGCATCGTGGCGTCGGCGCGAATTTACGAGATCATTGATGCTCCCGTCCGCGTCACCGAGCCCACCGTCGCGATCAAACCACCGCGGCCCCACCGTGAACTTCGCTTCGAGAATGTGCATTTCCAATATCCCGCCGGGCCGCAAGTGCTCCAGGGCATCGATTTGACAATTCCCCATGGCGAGACGATTGCCTTGGTTGGGCCCAACGGTTGCGGCAAGAGCACCCTGATCAGCCTGCTGTGTCGATTCGATGATCCAATGCAAGGCCGCGTGTGTCTCGACGATTGTGGGATCGATCAAATGGCCACGCGTGATCTACGTCGACGGATCGCGTTGGTAACCCAGCGAACCGTATTGTTTGACGACACCATCGAAAATAACATTCGCTACGGCAGCCCGAGTGCCGATCGACATGCGGTCGTCCGCGCCGCGAAACTCGCCTTCGCCGATGACTTCATTCTTCGCAAAACGCCGCACGGATACGAAACGATGCTCGGCAGCGGCGGCGTGCGGCTGTCCGGTGGCCAGATGCAGCGGATCGCTCTGGCGCGAGCGTTCTTGCGGAATCCTGATATCTTGATTCTCGATGAAGCGACCAGTCAAATTGACATCGAGAGTGAAATGTTGATTCACCGTGCGTTGGAACATTTCTTGCAAGGCCGAACTGGGATCATGGTCACGCACCGCTCCAGTACGTTGGCGATGGCCAACCGCGTCGCCGTCCTCGATCACGGACGTGTCGCTGCCGTGGGCACCCACGACCAACTGATGGCGACCAACGGCTTCTATCGAAACCTCTACGGCAGCGAGATTGCCGACGCGGCGTAACAAGACGTCCGTTTCAATGCTGAGCAGCGGATCTTTTGTTGCCCGCACCCTTTCCTTGAAATTACCGTGGGCGAGCGGCATCCATTATGCTTGGCATGTTGCCAACCGTTTGTGCCATGAAAGTCTCCGCGAGGTCGTGATGGAATCCAGTGTCGATCGAAGTTCACCATCGGAACCATTGGTGTTTGTGGGAGGCACTGCGATTCTTGCCGATCGACTGCTGCCGGACGCGGTCGTGGTTTGCCGTGGAGGTGTGATTGAGTCGATCGGAGATTCACGGACGATCCCCGAGGCCAGCCAAGTCATCGATCTGCGAGGAAACTACCTTTCTCCCGGGTTCGTGGACCTGCATGTTCATGGCGGCGACGGAGCGGATTTTATGGACGGCGATGAGCATGCCGTCCGGACTGCCGTTGCCGCTCACCTTCGTGGTGGGACGACGACCATCTTCCCGACGTCCACGACGGGAAGTCCGCAACGGATTCATCGGATGATCGATGCCTGCGCGGCGGTTGCGCGGGAATCGTCCCAGCACTTAGCGGCGACTTCTCCACCGGCGAGCAGGGCGGTGTTGCCGCACCTACCCGGTATTCATTTGTACGGCCCTTTTTTCGCGGAAGGAAAAGTGGGGTGCCACGATCGCCACGATCGGCGGGACCCCGAGCCAGATGAATATCGCTCGTATTTCGATCGTGATTTTGTTCGGATCGCGACCTGTGCGGCCGAGTTGCCCGGCGCGACGTCCTTCTACCGCTTGGCCGCCGAGAATAAGTGCTTGATCACCTGCGGGCACTCCAACTCCAGTTGGACGGAGATGCAGGCGGCTTTTGACGCCGGCATGCGTCACGTCGATCATTTCTGGTGCGCGATGAGCAGCGTCCCCTCGTTGAGAGCGAGATTTCAGGTGCCGATGCAGGCGAGCATGACGGAGTTTGTTTTGATGAACCAAGCGATGAGTACGGAAGTGATCGCCGATGGTTGCCACTTGGCTCCCGAACTGCTGGAGTTCGCCTACCGCATGAAAGGCCCGGATCGACTCTGTTTGGTCACGGATGCCAATCGTGCCTACGGGATGCCTCCGGGCGATTATGTGTTCGGCCATCGAGATTCTGAGTGCTGGCTCTTTAGCGATGGAAACGTCGGTTGGACGCCCGATCGAACCAGCCTCGCTAGCTCCGTGCAGGGCATGAACCACATGGTCTCCCACTTCTCCCGATCGACCTCCGCGACCCTACCGGATGTCATCCGGATGGCTTCGCTAACGCCTGCTCAGCGTGTGGGGATCGACCACGAGACGGGAAGTCTGGCACCAGGCAAGCGAGCCGATCTATTGGTTTTGGATGTCGAGTTGAAGATCCAACAGATCTACGTTCAAGGGCTTCGAGTCTAGATTTGGGACACGACAGCCAGCGGACTCGTTCCAAGATGATGACGGTTTCGAGCCCCGATCTCGTAAATTCTCTGGAAAAAGAAGCGATCTGGTTGACGTCCGCGGTACCCAAGGCGTCGTTTATTAACCGGTCGACCTGCCACGCACATGAGGTCGTCCTGATGCTAAATCTAGTCCCCCAGTTACTCACTTCTTTCGTGACTGCGTATGCTTCCGTCGGATGATCCGAAACAAAATCCCCAATGTTGACCAAACGTCCAAGAAAAAGGGAATGAAGGGGAGTGGGGTCGATCCGCCAATTGGCCCCGTTCGCCGTTCCAATTCCGTTGCCCTTTTCCCAATTCCGTTCCCCGTTTCCCCAATTCCAAAAGATGGCGGATTTCTTGTTCGCCGACGGCATTCTCCGGTGCAGATGATGGCTATCCCGCCAGCGCTTCCCAGCGAACGCGATTCTCTTTCATCGCGTCGACCAAGTCATTGGGAACGGAACCTTCTTCCAGCAACGTCCATCCGGTAAAACTCTTGGTGTCGGTGTCTTTCAGCATCGGAAACAACTCGGTCCAAGGATAATTATTGTTACGCAGGTCGTGGATGTGGACCGTCCCCATCCGGTCCTTCAACAAGTTGTAGTTGTGTTCCAGTCCCTCACCATGCATGTCCGCTGGGTTGCAGTTCCAGCAAACGGTCACGTTCGGATGGTCGGCGATGTCCATGATGGTTTTCATGTGAGGAATCTCCGACGTGCCTTTCCCATGCACTTCGACCCTTATCTGGACACCATAGTCAGCGGCAAAGCGGCCGACTTCGTTGAGCGATTTGCCGATTTGTTCCAGTGTCTGCTCGACAGGACGTCCTGCCGGCAGTCTATTGGGACGCACCTTGACTCCGCTGCCGCCGATATCCTTGCACAGTTTCACAAACTGCCGTGTTTCTTCGATGTTCTTCTTCAGCATTGCAGGGTCAATCGCCTGATACTCACACGCGCTGCCGAGGCCGACGAGGGCCACGCTGCTATCTGCGAATTGTTTGCGAACGTGATCGCGTTGTTTCGCATCCAGCGTGATTTCGACGCCGTGCTTGTGAGTGCTCCGCAATTCAACGCCGCGGAACTGGGTCGCTTCGCAATTCTTGATGATGGTCGGTACGTCCCAATCCTTGCCCCAGTTGTAAGTGACAAGTCCGAGCTGGAGCGAGTTTTTCGACGCTTCGGCGGCCCCCAGACGCGATGCCGAGAGTGCGGCAAGGCCCACGGCGGAATGGGCGAGAAACTGACGACGATCGAGTGACATTCTAGATTCCTTGATTGGAGTGGCGGATCGCGACGATTCACAGCGTGGAAAGGCAGCGGGTCCGATTTGAGACCGAGTACACTTGTGAGCAAGTGTCCTCGTTTTGGAGCACCAACTTTTGGGCTCGTTTGCCGATGATATCACCGACATAAATATTGTTTTGCGAATCGACCGCCATGCCGTGCACCCAATTCACATCGCCCGGTTGCTCTTTAGTCTAATCGATGCCAACACCCTCGTGGGGTTGGACGCTGAACCATGGATCGCCGGAGACGTCGATTTTATTACTGCGTAGCGAAACTCGCCAAGAGTTTCGGGAATGCTGGAAACCGAAAGTCTTGGCGACTTCCGCTACAGGTGGATTCGTCAGTAATTAAATCGACGTCACGAGCGATCCGGGACATCATTGTTCCTGCGATTTTCAGTTCCTACGATTCTCAACGCACTTCGGTCGTGGTCAATCGCCGGTTCACATGATCGGCGATCAGGACGACGCTGGCTGCGACCAGTGCGAGAGCGATGAGCGCCACCAGATTGCCGTCGTATTGACTTGGGGCGATGAACGTGTTTTTTTGGAACTTGAGTTCCAGTCCCGCGGTCTCCGGAGTAACCGTTTGCAGCGGCCAGAGCCGGCCGACTGAGCCGATCATCAGGCCGATCAATGTCGCCATCGTGACATCGCGATGATGGCCGAGCAGGTAGTTCAGTAAACGCGAAAAAGCCAGCAAGCCGAAGCCGCAGCCCAGCGTGAAAACGGTCAATCGCAAAATGAGCAGCGGATCGATGTCGAGCTTGAAGAACTGTTTTACCATCCCAATCACGGGCTCGTAGACACCCAGGAGCAGGAGCACGAACGCGCCGCTGATGCCTGGCAAGATCATTGCACAGATCGCAATGGTCGCACTGAGAAACAAATACAGCAGATGAATGTCGCCGGTGCTGGCGGGGATCTGCGAGATCGCCAGTGCGATGGCGACACCTGCGCCGACGGCAACGAGTCGCCCCCCGGTCCACATCGCGACATTTCGCCGGACCACCCATACGCTGGCCAACACCAGTCCAAAGAACACGGCCATCGTTTCATTCATGCGGTGCAGCAATAACCAGTGCATTAGCCCGGCGAGCGCGCCGATGCCGACGACGATCCCCACGGCCAAGGCGAACAGAAATCGCAGGTCGAGTTTTCTTGATAACGTTTGGAACTGGCCACTTACGAGCAGCGCGACCGCTTTGCTGTTGATGTGGCTGATCGCGGCGATCAAGCGGTCGTAGTGCCCGAGAATCAACGCCACCGTGCCGCCACTGACGCCCGGAACCGTGTCGGCGGCGCCCATGCAGAATCCGCGAAACACATTGATGGCGTCTCCGGCGATCGTTCCGCTTTGCGCAGTCGCTTCCTTACCGACGCCGTCCGCCGATCGTCTCACGGGGGTGGACGCCAGCCCGCCTGGGGAAGAGGCGTCACAATCGTCAATTTCGGAAGTGTTCGTCACGGAGGAGGTCGTTGCCGAGAGGATGTGCGGGAAATTCGCCTGCCAGGGTGGGCCTGGAAACAGGCTAAGGTAGTTTGCTACATGTCGTTGGCAATGCCGCATCCCATTTCACTTTTTGCAAAGACATTTTCGACGTGACCGAACTTCTACGCGTTGTCATTCTCGCCGTGGTCCAGGGGATCGCCGAGTTTTTACCCATCAGTTCGTCGGGCCATCTCGTCATACTCAACTATTTGCTGGGCGGACTCGACGAATCGGCGACACTGGTGATCATCCTTCATGCCGGCACGCTCGGTTCGATTCTTGTCGTTTATTGGCGTCGGATTCTCGATTTGCTGACGCGGGATCGCCGTGTGATCGGACTGCTGGTCGTCGGCACGTTGCCCGCCGTGGTGATTGGCTTGACGATCAAGAAGGGTTTTCCGTGGTTGACCGAGTCGCCCTACGTGGCTGCACCGATGTTGATCTTGACTGGTCTCCTGTTGGTGGCACTCGGGAAACTGCCCACACGCTCAGGGAAGTACAGCCAATTCAGTTGGATCGGCGCGTTCCTGGTGGGGTGTTTTCAAGCGGTAGCGATTTTGCCAGGGATCAGCCGCAGCGGTTCGACCATTTTTGCCGGACGTCTGCTGGGATTGAGCAAAGAGGATTCGGTCACGTTTTCGTTCCTATTGGCGATTCCCGCCATTTGTGGTGCCGTCACGCTCGCGATCATCGACCTGATCGACGGCAGCGAGGCGGCGAGCGAACTGCCGAGCACCATCCTGCTGGTCGGTGCCCTGTGTGCATTTGTGATCGGGATCGCTGCACTGCGATGGCTGATTCGTTGGAGCCAAGAGGATCGCTTGCACTGGTTTGCCTACTGGTGCATTCCCATTGGGATCGCGTCGACCATCTATTTTTGGATCCAGTGGTCCGTCAACGTCAAAGACTAGGGTTAGCTGCATGAGCCGTTTGGTCGCTAACGGGCTGTCGATTTCGTAACCCGACGCGTCAGCGAGGGACCAGGTTGCATCCCTCGCTTACGCGTCGGGTTATGATTGACACGCTCATTTCGTACAAACGATTCAATCGACAGCCCGCTAGCCTGAGCTGTTAAAATGTTGGTCTTGACAACGCATTTTGATAGTGAAAGTTGATGGCGTTTTTATTCCGAGTTGCTTGGCTCTTGGTCCCGAGGGGGACGATAGCCCTCTGCCGGTGGCGAAAGCCACCGGATGAAAATACGGTCTGATTCGCAAGAGAACGGGCTCAATCACGAAGTGTGATACAATTCCCCGATAGCATTCCGCGAGCCTATTGAGAGTCATCATGTCCGTTGCCGAAGAGATCGCCCATTTAAAACAGCTCCGCGCGCAAGGTGCGTTGACGGAGGAGGAATTCCAAGCTGCGAAGGCGAAAGCGATTGACGGCACGTCATCGGGAGCCGGGAAAACTCCAGGGCAGTTCCTGATGCCGAACGCATCGGCCAATCAAATGGCGATGTTTTTACACTTTTCGCAGTATCTCGGGTTCATAATTCCTTTGCTCGGATTCGCCGCCCCGATCATTTTTTGGCAACTCAAAAAAGAGGAGATTCCCGAACTCGACGTCCACGGTCGGATCATCGCGAACTGGTTGCTGTCGTCGCTCATCTACAGCGCGATCTGCGGCATTTTGACCATCATTTTGATCGGTTTCGTCGGGTTCGTGATCATCGGTGCCTTGTCGCTCATCTATCCAATCATCGGCGGCATCAAAGCGAACGATGGCGAGCCGTGGAATTACCCCGGCAGCATCCGCTTCTTTTAGTCGCCGTTCGGTGTGGTCACCTGGATATTCGTTGACAGGTGTTCCTGGGTGGTTCGCTGGAAATCGTCGGCTTGAGACTGTCGCCGGACCCGCCGCACCGTCTTGGAACTGGCGAGCCTGCCGAGGTGGATCACCGGCTCGCCCGGCTGCACCGCGGGCAGTGTGGTCATGCCGATCACGATTCCATCGAAGGGGGCGTTCAAGCGGTTTTGATCTTCCTGCAGCAGGCTGCTGTTCGTCGCCAGGGGCTGGCCCGTCACCACGGTGGTTCCCGGCGAGACGTGCATGTCCATGAATCCGCCGCGTTCAGCTCGGACCCATTTCGTCGTCTTCAGTTTGACTTGGTTCTCGGGCAGGTCGGGTTCGCCATCGAGCATGTCGAGTTCTTTGAGCACGTTGACGATACCGCGGGCCATGCATTCGAGCACGGAGGGTTCGACTTTCCAGACCTCACCGCCTTCGACCACAATCGTCGGACAGCCCGCCGCGGTAGCTTCGCGGCGAAACGATCCCTTGGGCCCGCGATTGTCGAGAATCACGCCCGCGCCGAAAGCCGTTGCCAATCGCAGGCACCGCGGATCACTAAAATCCGCACGGGCGTTGGGGTAATTGGTACGGCGAACCGCCGCGGTGTGCAAATCGATGCCGAAGTCGCAGCGGGACACAATCGCATCAAAAATCACGCGGGCCATTCGCGTCGCCATGCTGCCGGCGGCATGTCCGGGAAAACACCGATTCAAGTCACGGCGATCGGGCAGATAACGCGAGTGCCGTTCGAACCCGAGCACGTTGAGCACGGGAATCATGACCACGGTGCCACGAGCCGGCCCCCATCCTGGGTCACTGATCAGCGACCGAATTGCCCCGGTACCGTTGAGTTCGTCGCCATGCAGGGCACCGGTCACAAACAGGGCAGGCCCCGGATCGATACCTCGGATCACGCGCAGCGGGATCGTGATGTTTCGACCGCTGTAACTCTCGGTGATCTCCAATTCCGTGTTCAAATACGAGCCCGCGGCGACGTTGCGGCCAAACCAGGATTGTGTTTTCCAGTCGTTCATCACGTATTTTTCAGTTGCATCAATGTCTCGCGGTGGCGGGACAGAATTTTCGCGGAATGCCCATTCTACGCTAAAACATTCAGGCTGAAGAGCCGAGTGTCGCCTACCGGCCCGTTGATTTCGTGAGCCCAGACGCGCAAGCGGCCTGTCGATTTAGTCGTGTTCGCGATTTTTGCGGGCAAATGATAACCCGACGCGTCAGCGAGGGACCAAATCGGGTCCCTCGCTGACGCGTCGGGTTACTAAATCGCCAGCCCGTTAGCCACGGTTGTCACCGTGCAGGACGGAACCGTGGCTAACGCCAAAACGGCTAATTCCTCGTGAATGTCTGCAAAAGAGTGCTTCACAGCGTTTCCCGCAACGGCGTTGGTTCCTGAACATTAACATGGAGTTTTGGATGCACCGTTGGCGGCGATTTCTTCCCACTGGTTTCTCCGTGGTTGGCTTGACGATCGGCCTGCTGTTTCTTTGTGGGTCATTGACGCCTTCGCTGCTACCTCGCCATCCGGCGGCACAGGGACTGCTCAGTGGCATCTCCCTCGCCGTTGGCTATTGCCTGGGCGTGATCGGTTTGGGGATATACCGGTTCCTGGAACTGCGGCAGTGGGGGGGACGATCGGCCATGCTCGCTAGGCGAATCGTCCTGGCGATCAGCGGCATCGCGGTCGTGGTGACGTTGTACCAAATGGCGTACTGGCAGAACTCGATCCGCGCGCTGATGGACATGCCCCCCATCGATAGCGGCTATCCCACGACCGTTCTAGCGGTGGCACTACTGACTGCGTTGATTTTGGTGTTACTCGTTCGACTGTTGGCGATCCTGATTGGCAAGTTATCGCGGCGGCTGCAAAAATTGATGCCGCCGCGCGTGGCATTGGTCACCTCGTACGTGGTAATCGGCGTGCTCCTGATCAGCTTGATCAATGGGATGGTTGTCAAACGTCTGGTTCGGATGATGGACGGGGCCTTTGCAACGATCGACCAGGCGACTGACGAGGAGATGGAACCACCGCACTCGCAGTTTGCCTCGGGCGGTGAAGATTCGCTGATTCCATGGGATGAGATCGGCAAGAATGGCAAACGATTCCTACTCAACGGGCCGACGCGGGATCAGATCAGCCAACTGACCGGTCGCCCGGCCCTCGAACCGATCCGCGTTTACGCCGGGTACAACACCGGAGAAACATTGCAGGAACGCGCGGAGATTGCGTTGGACGAGTTGAAGCGTGTCGGTGGTTTCGATCGGCGCGTATTGGTCGTGGCCACGCCGACGGGCACCGGATGGCTGGACCCATCGGCAATCCAGCCACTGCCATACCTGCACGACGGTGACCTCGCGATCGTCTCGATGCAGTATTCTTATCTGCCGAGTTGGTTGACGATCGCGGTCGATCCTGAAATCTCTCGACGTTCGGCCAAGGCGTTGTTTGATCAGGTGTACAATCACTGGACGACGTTGCCGAAGGATTCCCGGCCGCGACTCTATCTATTTGGACTGAGTCTCGGTTCGTTGGGCAGCGAAGCGGCACTCGATTTGTTTCAACTCTTAGGCGATCCGATCGACGGTGCGGTGCTGAGCGGACCTCCGTTCCCCAGTCGACTGTGGCGGCAGATTGTCGGAGAACGAAATCCAGGCAGCCCGGAGTGGTTGCCGGTCTTTCGGGAAGCGGCCTTGCTGCGATTCATGAACCAGCAGGGGATCGCCGCGCCAGCGGGCGCTCAGTGGGGTGTCCTGCGGACCATCTATATCCAGCACGCCAGCGATCCGATGGTGTTCTTCTCTCCTTCGTTGGCTTACAGCAAACCGAGTTGGCTGGGCAATCGACGCGGTCCAGACGTGTCCCCCGCATTTCGTTGGTTTCCGCTGGTGACGTTCCTGCAAGTCGGCTTTGACGTGCCCATGGCGACCGCCGCCCCGCTCGGATACGCTCACAACTACGCACCGGACGAGTACATCGACGCGTTCATCGAGGTCACTCAACCGCGAGATTGGACGGACGATGACACCGCTCGCTTGAAAGCGGAGTTCGCGGATTTCAATCCATCGCCGATATAGAACCTATCCGAAAGTCGTCTCGACTTTCGGAGCGTGGCGTAAGCTTCCAGCTTGCGTTTTGTGAACCGCAAGCTGGAAGCTTACGCCACTTATTGCTTGCGTTTTGTGGACCGCAAGCTGGAAGCTTACTCCACTTTTATTGTAAAACGACGAAATCAACAAACCGGGATGCGGGCGAGCAAGCCTATCCCACTTGGCCTCGCGGCGCTACAATGTGGCATTTTCACGTGCCGGGCAGCCAGTGATGCCGATTATTGAAGTCAACGATCTGACGAAGCACTACCGTGTCTACCAAAAACAGGAAGGGATTGGTGGTAGCATTCGCGGACTCTTTCACCGCGAATTCCGAGACGTAGAAGCCGTTAGGAGCATCAATCTGACGGTGGAACAGGGTGAGTTCGTCGCCTTCCTCGGTCCCAATGGAGCGGGGAAAACGACAACCTTGAAACTGCTCTCTGGAGTGATCCAGCCCACCAGCGGCACGGCGACGGTGATGGGCTACGTCCCCTGGAAGCGGCAAAACGAGTATCGCCGCCGCTTTGCCCTCGTGATGGGCCAAAAAAATCAACTTTGGTGGGATCTTCCCGCTCGGGAGTCCTACCGACTGCACCAACACATCTATGGCATCGACCCGACCGAATTTGCCGCTCGGCTGGACGAGGTGGGTGATCTGCTCGACGTCACCCGCTTGCTCGATCAGCCCGTGCGAGAACTCTCGCTCGGCGAGCGCATGAAAATGGAATTAATCGCGGCGTTGCTACACAACCCCGACGTGCTGTTCCTCGATGAGCCCACGATTGGGCTCGATGTCATCGCCCAGCACAACATTCAGCAGTTCCTGCGGTACTACCAAGAAAAACGTCGGATCACAATTTTGCTGACGAGCCATTACATGAAGGACATCGCGGCACTCTGCCGCCGCGTCGTCGTGATTGCGCGGGGGACGATCCAGTACGACGGGTCGCTCTCGGGAATCATTGATAAATTCAGCGGCGATAAACTCGTCACGTTGCAGTTTGCCGCATCGGAATCGCTCACGCTGCCGAAAACACTCGGCAGTATCGTCAACGAGAACTGGCCCAAGCTCCAGTACCGGGTGCCGCGCGGCGACGTACCGCGACTGCTCGCCGAAACGCTCCGCGATCACGCGATCGAAGACGTCGTTGTCGAAGATCCGCCGCTCGAAGACGTCATTGCGGAGCTGTTCCGCGAATCGATGCAGCGTGAAGAATCTGAATCCCGTACGAATACCAATACCACCTCTACCAGCACTGTATGATCACGCTCGAAAACATCACGATTGGATTCCGCGGCCCACAATTGCTCGATGACGTTACCGTGCGGATCGCGCGCGGTGATCGGATCGGTTTGCTCGGGCGCAACGGCGCCGGCAAAACCACGCTGCTAAAAATTCTCGCCGATGACATCACCCCCGATCATGGTAGCGTCGTCTCCGACGCGGGCGCGAGCCTGCGGGTGGCGCGGTTAACCCAAGACGTCCCCGCCGACATCCATGGCACCGTACACGAGCTGATGTTTGCCAAGGCCGAAGACATTCCCGGTTTGGCCGGTTCACTCGGCCCGGCGGATAAAACGATCAAAGATGACTGGGAGATTGAGCAGGTCATCGAGGAAACCCTGTCGCGGATGGCCTTATCGGGCGACGCACTCTTTGAGTCGCTCTCCAGCGGCATGAAACGACGCGTTCTTCTGGCCCGGACAATCGCTGCCAAACCAGACTTACTGCTGCTCGACGAACCGACCAACCACCTCGATATCCATTCGATCCTGTGGCTGGAGAAGTTCCTGGGGAGCTGGCCGGGGACGCTGATGTTCATCACTCACGATCGTTCGTTCCTGCAATCGCTGGCCAGCCGAATCTGGGAAATCGACCGTGGCCGACTGTTCGATTGGACGTGCGATTATCCCACGTTTCTCAAACGAAAAGCCGACGCGCTTGATACGGAAGAAAAACAGAACGCATTGTTTGACAAACGACTCGCCGAGGAAGAGGTGTGGATCCGGCAAGGTATCAAGGCGCGTCGTACTCGCAACGAGGGCCGCGTTCGCGCTCTCAAGGAGATGCGGGTGCAGCGGAGTGAACGTCGGTCGACCGAAGCGACCGCGAAACTCAACCTGCAAACCGCCTCACGCGGCGGTGCACTCGTTGCCAAACTCGAGAACGTGTCGTTCTCTTATGCCGACACCCCGATCGTCGATGACTTCAGCACCCTCGTGATGCGCGGTGACAGGATCGGGATCATCGGCCCCAATGGTGCCGGCAAGACGACGCTACTGAAATTGATTCTCGGTGGCCTCAAGCCAACCGAGGGTGATATCAAACTCGGTACGAATCTGAAGGTCGCGTATTTAGATCAACTCCGCGATACACTTGATCCCGAACTCACGGTGACCGAGAACGTTGGCGGTGGCAGCGATAAAATCGTCGTGGGCGACAAGACCAAGCACATTGTCGGGTACCTGCAGGATTACCTGTTCACTCCCGAACGCGCCCGCACGCCCGTAAAATACCTATCGGGCGGTGAACGAAATCGGGCGTTGCTGGCCAAATTAATGACTCAGCCCGCCAATGTCATCGTGCTCGACGAACCGACCAACGACCTCGATGCCGAGACGTTGGAAATGCTCGAAGAGCAACTCGTTGGCTTCGACGGCACGTTGTTGATGGTCAGCCACGACCGGACGTTTCTCAATAATGTCGTGACCAGCACGATGGTGTTTGAAAACGATGAAGCTCCTGGGACGGTCAAGGAATACAACGGTGGTTACGACGAATGGGAGGCCGCCCGAGCCAATCGTGAGCGTGAGGCACCCGCGAGAATTTCGAAAGCCAAGATCAAAACACCTTCGAGCGGCACAGCGAAAAACAGCTCCGAGCAGAAGACAGCCAGCGCCGCACCGCAGCGTCTGAACTACAACGAGCAACGCGAACTGAAATCGTTACCCGCCAAGATCGAATCACTCGAAGCCAAGATCGAACAGCTCCACAGCGAAATGGCCGAACCGACGTTTTATCAGTCTGGCGGTGAGAAGATGGCGGCAACATCCAAGGTGCTCCGCGAGGCTGAAACGGAACTCGAGAACGCATTCACCTGCTGGGAAGAATATGAAGCACGTGCGGCGGCCACCTCATGACCGCGAGTGCCATCAAGAGCGAAGAATCGAGCTCGTGGTACGACCACCCACAGTACTTCGACATGGTTTTCCGCGACGAGACCGCTGATGAGATCACATTCTTCCAAGACGTGTTTAAGCGGTATTTAACGCGCCCGGCGAAACGCTTGTACGAGCCGGGGTGCGGCAGCGGTCGTTTGGTTGCGGCGATGGCGGCCAAAGATTTCGGCGTGATCGCGGTCGATAACAATGCCTCCATGCTCGCCTACCTGCGCAAGCGATTGTCGCGCCGCAACCTCGATGCAGAGTTGGTGCTCGGCGACATGACAACGCACGTTTGTCGGCCGCTCGTCGACGCCGCGTTTTGCACCTTCAATACGTTTCGACATTTGACGGATGCGAACTCCGCCGAGCGGCATCTGCGCAGCGTCGCGGCATCGATACGTCGCGGCGGCGTTTATATCCTGGGGTTTCACTGTATTCCGCTGGACGCCGATCCTGACTGCACCGAGCGATGGAAGGCGGCCCACGCGGGCACCCGGGTCAGCGTGACGCTGCGCGTAATCGATTTTCAGCGTCGGCGTCGATTGGAAACCTTGCGGGTCTCGATCAAGGCGACCAAACCGAGCGGAACCGTTGAGAGAATCCGCAGCGAATTTTCGCTGCGACTCTACACTCCCTCGCAAGCCCGGGCGCTGTTGGCAAGTGTCGCCGATGTCTTTGAAATCGCGGGGATTTTTGATTTTGATTGCGATTTGGATCAGGCACGAAAGATTGACGAGGACCTCACGGACGCCGTGTTTGTGCTGCGAAAAAAATGACGGCCACGCGTGATCCAGCTCAGACGGGCGGAGCCGTCTGGCTACATTGTCGAGCGACGGCTCCGCCCGTCGTGAGAAACCGGCGCGTATCAGCTCAGACGGACGGAGCCGTCTGGCTACATTGTCGAGCGACGGCTCCGCCCGTCGTGAGAAACCGGCGCGTATCAGCTCAGACGGGCGGAGCCGTCTGGCTACAATTGTCGACCGACGGCTCCGCCCGTCGTGAGAAACCAGCGTGTAGCAGCTCAGACGGGCGGAGCCGTCTGGCTACAATTGTGCTCCGACGGCTCCGCCCGTCGTGAGAACGTACTTGGCTTTGGAGTCCTGCGGTCCGCGTCGGACGCATTCGCCAAACCAAGGTACAATCGCTTATCATTGAGGGAAGGCTTTTCCCAATCTCTCCCTCCCTTCCCGCCGAGTTCAAACGATGGATCGCTCGATGAAGAACCTGACTCGCGTTACTGTTCTGCCACTCGCCTTCTTGCTGGCTGTCGGCTGCGGTGGCAACTCGCCACCTGAGTCGTCGCCTGCGATTGATGTTCCGACGCCAGCTCTCGAGGAAGCCACGTCCGCACCGCAACCGGCCACCTCCGCACCACAACCGGCCACTGCGTCACCGGAAACGGCCACATCGGAAGAAAGAACGCAGGCGAAACCCGCGAGCAAAGGCATGGTGTTGCCCGACGATATTTCGCTGCCTGACGCGACACAGACGACCGACCCTTCCTCGCCCGATGACGGCAAGCCGAAAGGGATGCAGTTGCCTGAGAGCCTGCAGCCTTCGGCGAGCTACTCCACGGAGGCGGCACAGTCGGTGATGTTGGTCGGTACGCAATCACCGCAAAAAAAACCAGGAGAGGTCAAGACCGACATCCGGTTAGCTCCGTGGCCCGAAATTGATGCCGTCATCCAGAAAACCGGGCGCGTGACGGTGGTCGATTTTTGGTCGCTGGCATGCATCCCGTGCCTACGAGAATACCCGCATCTCATCGCACTGCAGAAGAAGTATCCCGAGCGGGTGCGAGCGATTGGAGTGAATGTCGATTTTTATGGCGGCGAAAAATATCCGGCGAAGTCGTACCAACCGCGAGTATCTGCTTTCCTGCAGGCGGTCGGCGCGACGTTTCCCAATTTCATTTCGCAAACGCCGAGCGAAGATGTGTTCCAAAGTGTTAAGATTAACGCATTGCCAGCAGTGTTGGTCTTTGACGAAACCGGCAAAGTCGTCGAGCGATTTACCGATGCGAGCCACTCTGGCGGATTCACCTACGAACGGGACATCGTCCCGGCCGTGGAAAAATTGCTCGCCCGATAGCCTGCCGACGGCAAAGAGCCATCGCGGTATACTCACGTGCATCTACTTACTTTGATTCTATCCGACCACATCCTATGACGGGATATTTCATGAGCGTCGAAATGCAGCTCGCGCGGATCATCATTTCCGAGCTAACCGACAACCAAGTCATTTATTTGAAGGAAGTCGATGGTGACCGTCAGTTCCCTATCATGATCGGGATCTTCGAAGCCACCAATATCCAGCGACGTGTTAAGCAGGAGTACATCCCACCACGCCCGTTGACGCACGATTTGATCGTTGCGGTCGCCGAGTCGCTTGACGCCGTGATCGAAAGTATCGTGATCAGTGACCTGAGCGAACACACCTATTTCGCGCAGATGCACCTGCGCACCTCGTCCGGTGAGGTCATCGAAGTGGACGCACGTCCGAGCGACGCGATCGCAGTGGCGGTCACCTACGAACCACCGCTACCGATTTACGTCTCCGAGGAAGTACTCGCCACCGCCACCGGCGCCACGCCCGACGGCGGCATCGACGAGTCCCCCGAGTTCTAAAACCTCCCCCTCTCCCCTCCCCCTTCTCTCCTTGAACTCCTTTTCTGAAATACCGTCGATGCGGGCATGGTGCCGCGACCGGCAGCGGGGCTCGCAAACAATTGGGTTCGTGCCCACCATGGGGGCGCTCCATGCGGGGCATCTTTCACTGGTGCGTCAGGCTAAATCTCAGTGCGACGTTTGTGTGGTGAGTATCTTCGTCAATCCTACGCAGTTCTCGGCAAACGAGGACCTCAGTCGCTACCCGCGTCCCCTCGAGCGCGACCTCGAGCTGATCTCGGGCGAGGGCGCTGACGCCGTTTTTCTGCCCACCGACTCGATCATGTATCCGCGCGGGTTGGGCTGTTTTGTGATGCCGCCGCCGGTTGCTTTGCCACTCGAAGGACAATCTCGCCCAGAACACTTCCGTGGCGTCACGACCGTGGTGATGAAACTATTGCAAATTGTCCCGGCCGATGCCGCATTCTTTGGACAAAAGGACTACCAGCAACTCCGCGTGATCGAGGACATGGTACGCGACCTGAATGTCCCAACCGAAATTGTGCCGTGTTCCATCGTACGCGACGAAGATGGACTCGCGCTGAGTAGCCGCAATCGCTATCTCAGCGATCAGCAGCGGCAGATCGCGTTAACATTGTCCCGCGCTCTCGATCATGCCGCTAGCATGGTCGCCGCGGGCGAGAGCGAAATTGCCATCATTGAACAGACGATGATGGACGCACTTTCGGACTGCGACAGCGTCGACTACGTCGTCGTGGTGGATACCGAATCCTTGCAACCAATGAACACGCTGGCACGCCCGGCAGTAGCCTTGATCGCCGCCCGAGTTGGCAACACCCGCCTGATTGACAACCGAATTCTATGAAAAAACGATCCTTCTACGACCGTCTTTATGCGGGCTCGGTCTTCTACCCCACGCTCGCTTGGAACGTGATGCTGGGACGCGTATTGAAGATGCGCAATTGGTGGGATTTTATCGACGAATACGTGATTGTCGGTGCCCGCCCATTTTCCCGCGACATTGAAACGCTCGCAGCGCTCGGCGTGCGTGCCGTCGTCAACACGTGTGAAGAGTACACGGGGCCGATCGAGGAGTACGGTCGCTTGGGGATTGTACAGCTACATATTCCCACGATCGATTTCACCCATCCCACGATCGAGAATATCCGTCGGGCCGTCGACTTCATTGACGAACATGTGCGGGCCGGAGAAGTGGTTTATATCCACTGTAAGGCCGGCCGAGCGCGCAGCGCCACGGTCGCAATCTGTTGGCTAATCGAGCATCGTCAGATGACACTCGCCGACGCACAGGCGCTCTTGCTGAGCAAGCGTCCACACGTTAACGCACGATTGACCGAGCGTGCGGTCGTCAATGAGTTCGTTGCCAGTTTGAAAAACGAGTCAGAAAACCACACGTAAGTCCCGGTTCTTAGAAAGCCGAAACGCTTCAGCAGCCTGTTCATTTACGCGCGTTCACGCTTTTAGTATGCAAATGATAACCCGACGCGTCAGCGAGGGACGAGGTTGAATTCCTCGCTAACGCGTCGGGTTACGAGATCAGCGGGCCGGTAAGTGGCCGGACTGGCGGCATTGCCTGATGGCTTACGGCACTCGGCTCACCACCGCGGCGGCAAGTCAGGTCAGCAAATCAACGGACCGCTTTCGCCGTGCAACTAAAACCGGGAGTGCCTCATCAGACAACGTCGAAGGTTGGCGGAGTGCCTCAGTCCATCAACTGTTCGAGCCCGCTGATGGCATTGCGGGCATTTTCGGCACCACCCATTTCTTCGACCAGCTTTTTGGCGTTGATCAACGAGTCCAATGACACTTCGCCACTGCTGAGATTTGCTTTGGCGGTCGCGGGACGACCAACTTTCTTAGCGGGGCCAGCTGACTTAGCCGAAACACCGGCGGGACGGCCACGACGGCCCGTCTTTTTCGATTTCTTCGAATTCGATTTGACGGTGCTGACAAACTGAGCATTGACATCAATGCCCTCTGCTTTCATCGCGTCGGCGACCTCCATCGGCTTGGCAGACGGGTTGGCGGCGTAGTAATCGCGGATCGCTTGCGACTTGTTAACACCGTTTGACTTTTTCTTGGCCATGTTGTCTTTCTATCGTTCGTGTGCGAGGTGATACTGCGCCAGCATTCATGCTTGGTAGTACTGCACCTCAAGTATGGGAAACACTGTTAGATAAAATAGGCAAAGGAAAACTTTTGTCAATTACCTAAATTCTGTGTAGACCGCATTACATGCGTTCGCAGACACCGATTCCGAGCAATTCTAAACCTTGCTTAATTACCCGCCCCGTCAAAACCACCAATGTCACACGGGTTCTCAGGACGATTGGGTCCGTATTGCCTAACACGCGGCAGGCATCGTTAAACGTGCTGTAAATCTTAGCCGTTTCAAACAAATAGTCCGATAACTGATTGGGGGCATAGGCCGAGATCGCAACATCGATCGCCTCTTCAAAGCGAAGCAAGGCGATCGCGAGAGCCCGCTCAGCGGGATCGGTTAATTGCAACTGACTTTCGGTGACATTTTCAATTAACCAAGTTTCGATGTTTTCGAGTTTTTGCTCCCCGGCGACACGTCGCAAAATACTCTGAGTACGTGAATAAGAGTACTGCGTGTACGTCGCAGTATTGCCTTCGAAGGCGACCATTTTATCCAGGTCGAAGCGATAATCGGTCGTTCGGTGATGTGACAGGTCGGCATATTTAATGGCACCGATCCCGACCGTTTCCGCGATTTCATTCTGTTCAGCCTCGAGCATGGGAGGACTCATCGCCGCCAGCCGCTCGGGATTGCAGGCAACCTGAGCGGCGCGCGCGACGGCGTCGTTGAGTAGGCTCTCAAGCCCAATCAACGATCCACTGCGGGTCTTCATCGGACGACCATCTTTCCCCAAGACGGTGCCAAACTGCACGTGCACGAGTTCGATATTTTGCATGCCCAGCGGCGCGGCCATGGCGAAGAATTTTTCGAAATGTTCGCTTTGGCGAGAATCGACTACATACAGAATTCGATCCGGGGCGAAGACTTCTTGACGATACTGCAGCGTCGCCAGGTCCGTGGTCGCGTACAGATAGGCACCATCACGTTTTTGGATGATCATGGGGCTTTCAAAGCCGTCCAAAAAGACACAAATTGCGCCTTCGCTCTGGGTGGTGAGACCGAGTTTATCGAGCGTATCGACCACCCCGGACAGCCGATCGTGATAAAAACTCTCACCGAGTGTATGGTCAAACGTTACCCCCAAACGGTCATAAACGCGGTTGATTTCATCTTTACAGTGCGGTAAGAACTTTTCCCACAAGGCACGATTTTCGGCATCACCCTCATGCATTTTGGCCGTCTCGCGGAGCACCGCGGCGGGCACGTCGGCGTGTTCGGCGGCGATCGCGGCCAGCTTTGAATCTTCCTCAACGGCGTTCACTTTCGCTTGTGCGGCTTGGATCTCCCCGCGGACGGCGTCGACCCGCCGCGCCGCAGCCTGGGCGGCTTTGGCCGCCTTCTTGGCTTCCTTGGTAGTCGTTTTCGTTTCACTGGCAAGCTGCTCAGATGCGGCCAGTTCCATTGCCGCGGCCGACTCGGCCTCGGACAACTTTTCGTGCAGTCCAACGAGCGACTTTTTGGCCTTTTGGAATTCGATCAACTGATTCGTTAAGCGATACAGCTTCGCGAGTTCCGGTACTGGATTGGCCGCTACCATATCGGCGTCACCGAAGTGTTTGTATCCATAAATGATGATGCCAAACTGGGTGCCCCAGTCGCCGAGATGATTATCGGTAATCACATCGTGGCCGACAAAGCGAAACAGGTTCGCCAGGGCCGCGCCGATCACGGTGCTGCGGATATGCCCGACGTGCATGGGTTTGGCCACATTGGGACTGGAAAAATCAATCAGGATTTTTTCGGGATTTTCGGTCAATTCGACTCCCGCGCGCTCGTGATGGAGCATCGCGAAGAGCGAATGGGCAAGAAAACCATCGCGGACACGGAGGTTAATAAATCCGGGGCCAGCAATTTCCGGCGGTTCGCAGATCGAATCCAGTTCCAGCCGATTGACGAGCAGCGCGGCTACTTCCCGCGGCGGTTTGCCCATTTGTTTGCCCAACGGCATGCACGCATTGGACTGATAATCACCGAATTTAGGGTCAGCCGCGACGCGAATCATGCCCGCATACGGCGTAGGATCGTCAGTGAGGTCGGCCAACGCGGGCTGGAAATGCGTACGAAGCAATGCGGATAGGTTCATAGGTAATGTCTCTCAATCGTTGGGCGTCAAACCTAAGTCGGCCAGTGGCACGACGGTACCATCGGCCCACAACGATTCGAGATCGTAGTACTCACGTGTTTCTTCATCGAACAGATGTACGACGAGGCTACCGTAATCGAGCACGATCCAGCTACTCTCTTGATATCCCTCAATACCCATCCGGTGGTCACCGAGTCCTTTTTCGAGCGCATCGTCGATCTGTTCACTGATCGCGTGCAATTGTCGTTGGCTGGTCCCCGTTGAGATGACGAAGAAGTCGAATTCGGCGGACTGGCCGCTGATGTCGAGCACCAACACATCTCGACCGTTGTTATCCAACGCCACGCGTGCGGCCTCGGTGGCTAATTTCCTCGCCTCGTCCAGGCCAAACGGTCGGATGGCGCGGCTGGGCGTCTCCATCGGGTTGTTTCGGGGCGCGTATTTCTTTTTCGCGGCTGCCGTTTCTTGCGATTGGGAGTCGTCAGGCGAAGCCGGGTTTTCAGGGGGGTGATCAGACAAATCGAACGTACTTTTGATATCAATTTTGGTCGAAGTATTGGCACCGAGCGAGATCCGCCCGGGGCGTGGGAGTGCTCAAGTGTATCGCAATTGGCGATGCTGTCACCTACATCAACGGCGTCATTTGACGGCGGTCGAGCTCGGCAACGACTTCACGCACTCGCTCTTCGCTGGATCGTGGGGCGACCAACGTGGCATCGGCAGTCTGCACAACGATTAAATTTTGAGTATCAATCGTGACAATGGTGTGACCTGGGCTGGCGTGAATAATACAATTTTCCGAATCGATGCCGATGTGCTCGCCGACGACTGCGTTGCCATCGGCATCATGGGGATGCAGACGCGAGACCGCCTGCCAACTGCCGACATCGTCCCAATCGAAAGGGGCGGCGATCACGACGACTTCGTGGTGTCGTTCCAGCACCGCGTAATCGACGGACTTCGCTTCCATGGCCTGAAACTCACGCTGCAAAATCGCCTCATAATCCTCGCTGCCGATCGCAGCGGCAATGTTTTGCAGATGCGCGTGCATTTCCGGTTCATGTTTTTCCAGGGCGTCGAGAATTGTTTGAGCACGCCAGACAAAAATCCCACTATTCCATAGGAAAGTTCCCGCGTCGACGTATTGACGAGCCGTCGCCGCGTCGGGTTTTTCGCGAAATCGTTGGACCGCATGAGCGTCATGCCCAGGTAGTTTTTCGCCTTGTTGGATATATCCAAACGATTCAGCGGGGTAAGTCGGCCGGATTCCAAAGGTGACAATGGCATCCGGATGCTGTTCCAAAATCGCTTCAGCTCGCGTGACTGCTGCGGCAAACTGATCATGTTGCTTAATCACGTGATCCGACGGACAAACCAGCATGACTGCATCGGGATCAATGGCACGAATCAAAACTGCGGCCAAACCCACACAGGGAGCCGTATCTCGTCGGTTGGGTTCGCCGATCACATTGCGCGTGGGCAATTCGGGCAATTGCGCCACGACCGGCTGCACCAGTTCCATGGAAGTCACGACGAGCGTGCGATCGGCGCTCGTAATGGCACCGAGTCGATCTCGCGTCGCTTGGATCATCGAGCGAGTTCCGGCGAGTGACAACAATTGCTTGGGCTTGGCACGCCGCGAGGCCGGCCAAAACCGAGTCCCACTGCCGCCAGCCATGATGATTGCGTGAAGCATGAATTTGTCTTCAGAGAAGTCGTAAATAATGATGAATGTATAAGGAAAATACCACGCGGGCGGGCCTCAACGTAGCATCTCCAGAAAATGTCATGGTGAGTGGAGGTGTTGCTGGAGTGCGCGGAGCGCGACCGCAAAAACCTCAACATCGGGTGCCAAATCTACCGCTCGTTGTAAATATTCTTCGGCGCCCCGCGAATCGCCAGACAAATACAGGGCCAAACCATACCGATATTGTACATCGGCAAGATTCGGTGCAAGGTCGGCGTCGCGTGCCAGGAGCGGTAACTCTTCGCGTCGCAACTGTTTGATTTTTGCTTCCACCCCCGCCCGACCGTCGTCCCCCGTCCGCCCGTCCGCACCGGCGACGGCGGCCACGGCCTTTGCGGCGGCGGGGTCCTGATCGGCCAAAGATAGCAATCGATCGAGCAGGGCCGCGAGATTACTACGGGCACCAGTGGACTGTGGTTGCACTCGAATGGCATTATTATAGGAGCGAATCGCGTCCGCCCATTGACCGCGCTGCTCGCTCAGCATCGCCCATCCCATGTGCGCGTCGCCACGATCATCGGCTACCATCAATTCGTCGTGAACGTCAGCGAGCACCTTGTCGAGTTCGAGATGCTTGGTGCCGGTCACGCGAGGGTAGGCACCCGCGGTGAGGATGCCGCGGGCCGCTTCGCTGCGAACGAGTCGCGAAGGATCTTTGGTCAGCGGTAGTAAAACCTTGACAACTTGCTGGGGCGAGATGGCGCCTCCAGCCCCCAATATGCCGATCGTCCGCGCCGCCGTGGCGAGTAGGAGCGGATGGACCGCGCCCGGCGATTCTTTGTTTTCATCGATCAGGCGTTGAGCTGCCGCCCCGGCGTCTCGAGGCCCTTGTTGCACTAGGTCATCGAGGGCCGTCGCCCGCGCGATCATCGGAGTCAACGACTCGGTCGCCGGCGAAGGCGATCCCGCGATCAATCGCACCGCGTCTTGCACCGCCGCGTCATCGCCGGATCGCAAGCCCGCGAGCACCTCGGCGAAATGCGGTGGTTGCAATCGATTCTCTCCATACCACTTTTCACACGCATCGTCGCACCACTGGTCAGTCGCCCCAATGGCCTCGGCAACCGCTTCGTTGCCTTGCTCGGCGGACTGCAACCAGTCTTGATAGAGTTTCAGGTCTGCATTGACGGAAGGCGTCAGCGATTCACGTTGATCATTGACGTGACAAGCACTGCAGGCGTTGGGGGTTCCCAATTTCACCGATAGATCCGGCCGCGGAACTCGCAAGCTGTGGTCCCGACGAGCGTCAATCGCCATGTAGGTCGTGTGCGGCATATGACAATTCACGCATTGCGCGCCCTCACTGCCAACGGCATGATGATGGTGCGAAGGCACATCGTATTTTCCTGGCGCATGTTGATGGCACGACGTGCAGGTCTCATTGCCGGGGTGTTTGAGCTGCAGCGAATGCGGATCATGGCAATCGGTGCAGCGAATTCCCTTGTGATACATTTTGCTCTGCAGGAATGAACCGTAGACATACACCTCATCTTTGATCTGGCCATCGGCATGGTAGGTATCCGGCCGCAGGAGTTCCAGGCTGTAGTGATCGGTGTATTCGTCGCCCGGTTTCGCGCGGGCATCGAGCACTCCTCGCCGACTGTGGCAGGGGGCACATGTTTCCAGTTGGGGTTTCGTATCGACCGTCTTGAGATCCGCCAGTGCATAGCCTCGCCGACGATCCCAGAACAGCGATTTGCTATGTGCCAGCTCAACGTGCAAGCTGGCGGGGCCATGACACGCTTCGCAGCTCACGTCGATCTCTGAAAACGTGGTGTGATAACGCTGTGTTGCGACGTCGTAGTTTCGCTGCAGATTGGTGCTGTGACATTCGGCACACATGGTTTGCCAACGCTGGGCGATCCCGGTCCAGTGCAGCGGATCACCGGGAGCGAGTTTTTCATCCACATCGGGTGGCCGCAGGTAAAACCATTTCTGGCGTTGGGTATCCCAACTGATCCGCAGAACTTGAACACGACCAATCTCGTCCGCACGGAGAGTTTCGTCACGATCGAACTCCACCATGTATTGCTGGAGCGGATGGACACCGAAAACAAATTTGACTTCAAAATCCTCCATGGCTCCCGACGGTCCTTCGGTACGGATCATGAATTTTGGTCCGTCACGATACAGTCGACTGGTGATCCCATCATGCTCAAAGGTCACATCATTGAAATCACCCAGCACGCTTTCGTCGGTGGCATAGTCCATGGCGAGATCATGGTCCGAGCCGTGGAAAGCGGCCATTTCGGCTTGGTGGCACTCGGCACACGCATCACGTCCGACGTAGGCTGCCACGGCATCCTCGGGCAATCCGCGATAATAATCCGCCAGGACTCCGGCGGCGATCAAAACACATACGACGACGCATGCGAGTGTCCCAGGGCGGCGCAGGAATGACAATTGTAGGTTTACTGACGACAAAGGAAATCTGTGGTTGATGAGGCACGCGTATGTGATCCATAGAATCTATCCGAAAACCTGGGAAAAACCCGCCCACGTTCTTCCGAAAACCCGCCGCCAGCGGGTTGTCGATTGGGGCCGCTAGTGTTTAACGGTTAAACGACTAAGGGACGCGGGAACAATAACTGACGTGATTTCAATGTGGGATAGGCTTCCAGCCTGTCTTTTCTGGATCGACAGGCTAGAAGCCTATCCCACTTATTGTTCCCGAGTTCCTAAATCAGAAGGCCGTCACGCGTCGGGGTACTCAATCGCCAGCCCGCTAAGCAGATACTGGGAAATATTTCGGTGGAATCGACAATCATAACCCGACGCGTCAGCGAGGGATTCACGCCGCCATCCCTCGCTGACGCGTCGGGTTATGAAAACGGGGCACTCCGTTATGCGGAATGAATTACCCAAACCCGCTAGCGGCGTCGGTTTTCGGTTGAATTCTTGTTGGTCAAGCACTATTGGATAGCTTGTGGAAACTCGGTGGCGAGCAAACGGGTGGCTTGGACTCGCAGTTGGCGGACGAGATCAGGGATTGGCACGAGATCAGGATGCGTGCCGTGCTGCCGGGCAACGTGCGGACCGAGCAATTCAAGCCGACGTGCCGCTCGCAATAGTATTTCCGCAGTCTGTACGGGCGAACCTCCCGTTTGGGTTGACGGCATTTCGGCCGGCGGGAGTCCCTCTCGCTGGCCGGCGGCGGATCTTCGATCGAGACTCGAACCATCCAAAACGCTGCCTTGCTTTCGAATGATCTCGATCACGCCACCGAGCACGCCTCCGGGTACGTGGTTCGACCCACCTTGCAAGGCCTCCTCGATCCGCTCAGCCGCTAGGGGCTCCGCCGTCGGCTCGACCAACTCAGGGAAGCCGGTTCGCGGCGCCTCCTCGTTGAGAACCGCACGGGTCGATGGCTTCGTGACCGGGTCCTTCGCCGTCGGTGGCTTCTCAGGCAATGGCGCCTGGGCGTGGACATGGGGTCCACCTACGAATGCCGCGATCAACACAAGGATGATTTGAGTGAGACTTCGATGGTTGAGAAATGATTTGCCGTTCACGTTGATTTCCTGGGACGAGTACGAGGTGCGTCGGACTTCGGGGCCGTCGGCAGCGCCGGTGGCGGGTTCGGCGCCGATGGACGGATTTTTGTGCCCTGCATTTGGGCGGGCGCGACCGGCATCATGCGACCGGGGGCTCCCGATGTGGGATGACCGGGCGCCGTCCGGCGGCGCAGCGGCGTCAGGGCGGCTTCGGCATGACGGGTCACGTCTGCTAGAAGTTCGTCCACGCGAGCGCGCAATATTCCCGAAGCAGCCAACGCGGGAATGGCCACGATGAGCCCACCGACCGTGGTCACGAGCGCCTGGTAGATGCCTTCGGCGAGATCGCCCGCTCCAGCGGCGCCACGACTGGCGGCGACCTGCCGAAACGCGAAAATCATCCCGGTCACCGTTCCGAGCAGCCCAACCATCGGTGACAAATTCGCGATCATTGAAAGATAGTCGATTCGGCGGTGGAGGCGGGCGGACTGCTCCATCAGTGCGTCCTCGACGGACTTTTCCATTTCGGACCAACCGAATTCTCGATTGGCCAGTGCGACCGAGACAACACCCGCGAGCACACTCGGCTGGCGTTGCAAAGCCGCTTCGGCATCGGACCAACGTGATTCACGCAGCGCCGAGGCGAGTTCGGCGGACAATCCGTCGGGAACGAAGTCCGCTCGTCGCAGCGAAATGACTTGGTCGATGACGAGATACACGGCCGCGATGCTGAGCAAAATCAGCACCAGCAGAATCACCAATCCCGGCCACCCACCACTACTGATAATCTCCCATGCCGAGGCGCTCGTCGGCGGCGGGACGGTCGTATCGCTCTGCAACAGCAGCAATGTGTTGTCCATGATTTTGGCGTCATTGTTATTCACCGCGCTGCTCCCGTGTCCGAGCGCGAGTGCGGAGTTTGAGTCGCCTGGGCCGAGCGGTCGATTGATAACAAGAATTCCGCATCGGCTAACACGGGATCGCTCCAACGCAAACGCAGCACTCCTTCACGTTGGAGTCGCGCAATCATGGTGTCGTGTTGATTGCGAAGTGCTCGGGCGATGCGGTCGACGCGTCCCCGCGATTGGCACACCGACAGAACAATCATGGAAAAAATTGCCATCGGCAAGAGCGACAAAAACAAGCTCGTTAACAGCATCGCACCGCTCGGATGCGGGAATTGGTCGAGCCAATGATGGACGTGCGACTCCGCCGGTGGAGCACCGATGGTCAGAAAACTGGCGTCGAGATATCCGCGATACAGGGCCACCAACGGTCCGGCCATCAACGCCCAAAAGATCACTGTCGCCACCAGACCGCTCAGAAATGCGAATCGACCCGACACGCAGCCTTTCTCAATGCACTCATCGAACGCGGTTTGCGATCCCTCTTGCAACGCGTCGATACCAGAGAGCATCGCGAGCGGTTGGTCGTCGAGCTCCACTTGCTCGGTCATGCCCGCGTGCGATGCATCGAGACCGCGTAGTTGATGCCGAAATCGCGATGCCATTGGACCGAGCCGATCGGCGACGGCGGCGGACGCACGTTGTCGCAATCCGTTGCGTAGATCGTGAGCGGTTTCATGTCCACCGCGAACATTCTGCACACTCGTGTAGACCGCGCCGACGAGCGAAGGAATGGAGCCAGAAAACGACAGCAGCACGCGGTCCCAGGCGCCGTGGGTCAGATTCAAAACCGACAGCACGGTCCGATACGGAAACCAGATTGCGGCCGTGTCGGCGAGCAGCGATAATCGCAATCGGCTGCGAATGGCCGCGTGCAACGGAGTCTCGCCACCGAGCAAAGTGCCGGCGATTTGCGTGGGCAGTTTTCTCGCTTCCGCGTCGAGACGATCGACCGCCGTAGTCAGTTCGGGCAGTTCCGTCGTCAGCACCGATGCCACCGCGGCGGTGAAACGGGCATCGAGCGCCGCCAGACGCGTGTGGCGGCGGTGGTCGCCGCTGCCCGACTCTTCGAGTGCCGTCCGGGTGGCGGTGGCAATTCGCTCGGCGGCGTCGCGCCCCACCTCCGTTTCGCCGCGCGGGTCGATTTCAAAATCAGGAATACTGACCGCCGGGGCAACGTGGCTGTGGGGCGCGATCGAACGCAGTCGCGAAACCAGGGTTTCAATGTCGGCGGACAGGTCGTCGTTGCTCGCTAGTTCGCTGGCCTGCTGCTGCACCGGAGCATACTCATTCAGATCCACCATGTTCACGACTGGAATGACGATCGTTCCTTCGGACGCCGACGCGAGCCCGGTGACACGTTGACTGCGGAGTTGGTCTCGCCGGACGACGAGTAGCAGCACCGACGCCAGCGAGAGGGCCCGCTCGGCCACGCCCGCAATCGCCCGTCGGTCATCGGTCGCACCGGGGGCGTCGACGAGCAAGTACGGCGTGCCGATGGACTGCATCTTGACGGCTTCGCACGCCAGGTAACGTTCGTGACGCGAATCCAAATCCGATGGTGGACGCGGCCCGATCCAGGTCAGTTTCTCGGTAGCATCGTCGAGTTGGTTGCCACTGCGGATGGCGGCGGCAATGGTCGGCTCGTGGAGCAGTTGACGCGTGATCCACGATTTGCCTTGACCGGTCGCGCCCACGACGGCGACGACGGTCGCGTTGTCGGCGCGGTCGGCGAGGACGGCCCCCCGAGCCTCTTCATTGGTCCGACACAGGTCGGCGATCTCGCGTCCCGCTGCGCTCCCACCGAGCACACGCTGAGCCGCCCGGCCGACCCGGCGTCCGAAGGGCTCACCCACGTCACCGCCGCGCCCGCCCGAGTGCGCCCAATGTTCCGCAGAGTCGTTCATTTCTTCGCCTTCGCGGATCGAGGTAGCAATTTGTGCAGTTCACTGACGAACTCGTCTCGAACACGGTAAACCGGCATGCTCGGACCACTCGTTTCACTGCGGCTAATGCGTGAGGGTGGCAGCGTGACCTCGTTGTCCGCGACACGCACTTTCATTGGCGGGTCCGGCCGGGCGATGCCGAGTTCGTCGCACAGCACCGCGAGGAAGTCGGCGAGTTGTTGCCGGGCAGCCTGCTGGCCCACCTCCCGTGCCCCTTGGTTGCCCGCCCACATTGCCGCTAATGCCCCCAAACCGGCTGCCGCCAGCAATTCAGGAATGGAAGCCGCGAGTACAAAACTGTGCCCAAAGTCGATCGGAACCATCAGCGCCGCCCCGAACGCGGCGAGAATCGTCGCCAGCGGAGTGAGTCCGTGCGCGAGCTTTTTGTGCATAGGAATCTCCGTCCACATTTGGCGGATTGCATCGTCGAGCCGTCGCGGGTCGAGCGTGGTGAAATCGTCTTGCTCGAATCGGATCACCGCCCGCTCGATGGGAGCCATCAACAACGCGTCATCGTCACGGACGTATTGTTCGGAGCGATCGATCGGCACCGATGGCGACACCGGAGCGAGGGATGATGACTCGACATCGCCCAAGCATTGCCCTCCCTCCTCGTCGTCATCGCGTTGGTCGCGGTAGTGCGACAGCACCACGGTGCCACCCTGGCGACCGATCTCGGCAAGCAAGCTTTCCGGAGCGATCAGGCCGCCATATTCGCCACTGCGAAACCGCCCTTTGATGTCATCGGCAGCACGCCGGCTCAGCGCCGAAGGCGTCAGGGACCGCAGCAGGTCGCCGGCACCTCCCACGAAGTTGCGAATGGTCGCATTCAATCGCACGCCCCATCTCGCATACCACGGCGCAGTAGCCGCAAAGGATTCGGACAATTGACGCAGAATTCGTTCGCTTTGGTGCATTCGCAGCTCGACGACCTCGCCGCCCAATTTCCGATTTGCAAAAAACTCTAAAGCGGAATCTAGTAAAACACGTTGACACTGCTGCGTTTTGGCGAAGGAGGCTTCCGCGTTCTCGCGAATGGAATCCAGCCCCTGATCCCACACGATCTTCTCCAGATTGATTCGAAGCGCCCGATGCAACTGCGAAAACAACACGCCACGATCAAGTTTTTGTGGTAGCGACAACAAAAATCGATCTTCGTCAATCGACGCCGGCGGGTTGTCATCCGGACTGGCGGCTACCTCAAAGAAAACGGGCAACGGTTCGGTTCCGCTGAGAGTGGCATCCGCGAGCGTCCCACCCCCGGCGGTGTCCCGCGAGGATGCACCGCGACCGTCTTGAGATGAATCGTCGAGTTGGGGAATGAACGGACGACTGGCGGGCACATCATAATCGTAGGCGGCATAAATCGTCGACACACCATTGTTCTTACACAACGGCGAAAACGTCTCAAAAATTTGATCCGGCGATTGCCGTGGGCGGATCTTGTTCACCGCCAGCATTCTCGGCACGCCTGGCATCAGGTCAGACGCGATCCGCGTCAGGTCGGCCAAGGTGGTATCGCGCGCGGAGGCGGCATCGGTAACAATTAAGAATGCCGAACACAATGTCGCGGCGCGGCCGAGCAACTCTTTGCGACGGGCGGGCGATCCCAGTCCGAGTTCCTCGTCGGAGACAATATCAGGACAGTCGAGCAACCCGACACCCACCTCGTCCAAGCCGGGATCGGTCGCCAACAATACCACGGCCAATTGAGATTCGTCGCCCGCGCGGTTGTTGTACTGTGCCGCTGCGGCGACGGGATCATCGGCAAGATTTTCGGGCGGTTGCCCCAGGGAATCGCCAATGCGTGAGACCAGCAAACTCCATAGGTCGACATCCGATCGCCACGACTCGGGCAGCCATAATACGAAGCGGTGCGTGCCTTCTCGATTGCTCGTCCCCCGCAGCGTTCGCTGTTGACCGCGAGGACTGAGGAAGGTGCTGACGAGGCTCGTTTTGCCACTGTTGAGCATGCCCGCGACCGCGATCGTCGGTCGGTCGACCAAACGCGATGCCGTGTCGAGGCGGCGACCCGCCGCCAGGGTTTCGGTGACGACCGGCGAGCGCATCCGCCGCAGCGCCGTCAAGTAACTTTCACGGCCCGGCACGGGAGCCAACCGCGCGATCGCCGCACGACGATCATCATCTTCCAACAACCCCAGCAACGCGGGCCAATCGATCTCCGGCTCTTTCGGCGTACGTCGAAGCGGGAACATGTCAGGCAGACTTGCAAAGAAGCGTGATGTTTGCAGGAAACGAAAGAACCATCATCCCGATTTCTTACGGCAAGCACAAGCACATGCGTTACTTGAGATACTCAATCCCAGCCGGCATTGGGTCTTCGCTGATGATTTGGTCACCCTGATCATCAAACCTGCGGGCACCGTAGCTGCGAGCTTGAAATCCATCGCCTTGGATAACTTCACCACCTTGGTAACCACCATTGGTCGCCCCACTTCCCAGATACGGGTCAACGACACCGCGATCGTACATGACGCCGCCGTTGTATGCTCCGCAATTACCGCCACAGGATGTCCCGCAACCACAGTCGCCGGGCATTGCTGCACTATATCCTTCGCTCACGCAATCACCGTTGGCATAACTCGGACCAGCGTAACCACCCTGACCGCCCCCATAGCTGGGGCCGTAACTCGGTGCGCACGTCGGCGCCGGTGCGCACGCCGCCGGAGGTGCATGGGTCGGCGTTTGATTGCGACCGAACAAGCCACAGCGCGGGATGCGGCAACCCGGTGCGGGAGGTGCTCCCATTGGCCTGGGGGCCGGGGCGGCTGCCAAAGGATTGATTGCCGTACCAATTGCACGAGCGCGGTTGCACAAGCCACAGCTGGCTCCGCGACCAAACAAAAAGTTCTTCATTCCGCTGCAACCTGAACTGCTGCCCAAGACCGTCACGAGCGCAACAAGTGTGAGAGATCGGATAGTCATCAAAGTTTCCTTCATAAGCAAAGCAGGTGTAAACGTTGGCTTCCGATGGGAGACCACTGAAAACTAGGTCGTGTTTCGTGTTGTGCAAACGCAACGTTGTATTTTTTCAGCAACAATTGGTTGTTCAGGGGCAACATCGATGCTCCGGGCGGCGAATTCGCCGATGAACAAAGCGGTCCGTCTATTTTTGATTCACTTTTTTTGGAACGTCTGGTCTCGGCTATGATGCACCTTCGGCCCCGAAGCGGCGCAGCAACTTTCCGGTTCGCGGCGTCACAGTCTGCTGCACACTCTCGTCCGATGAGTTTCAGTGGTCGTATTGTCGCTGCCGCTCTGGTCTTGATCGCGGCCGTCGTCGCAATCCCGAACCTGCCTGCCGAACCATCTGCCATACCGAGCGACTGGACGGCGGCACGTTACGACCAAACGGTGGAACCGGATGACAAGTCGAGCCTATCGGAACCGACAC
The DNA here is from genome assembly GCA_041688415.1 of Rhodopirellula sp. Classification (GTDB taxonomy): domain Bacteria; phylum Planctomycetota; class Planctomycetia; order Pirellulales; family Pirellulaceae; genus Rhodopirellula. The sequence goes on from JBDNIG010000157.1 coordinate 37,237, forward strand.
CGCCGACTGCCACACTGCCGCCGTCCTTGTCGAAAGACCTTCGCAGCGATCGCATCTGGTTAGTCAACACGCGTTCCATTTCGCACCACACCTGCAGCATGAATCTGCGTCAACCCAATTTCCGTATCGAGCGACTCGATCAATGCGGTCATCGCCGGCCCTCGAGTTTGGACGACTACCTTTCGTCGATGGATCCTTCACGACCGCGAATTATTTACATTCACGGAAATCGCCGCGATGCCTGCAAAACGATCACGCAAGGGTTGTACGTGTACCGGCAGGTCGCCTGCCACCGACACGGCGATCAGCCGTTTGACTGGGTGATCTGGAGTTGGCCGAGCGACGCCAACGCCTTGTTGCTGGCGGACGCTCGGGAAAAGGCGCAGCGGACGGATTCTCAAGGCCTTTACGTCGCATGGTTGCTGCGTGAACACCATCTGCGATCTCAACCCACCGGCTTGATCGGCTTTAGTTTCGGTGGCCGGATCGTTTCCGGTGCGCTGCACGCGCTCGCCGGTGGGACGCTGGGATGCCGCACGATCGGGGACCCCGCGATCACGGGCGCGAACATTGACGTCGGCTTGCTGGCACCTGCCGTCGATACCACGTGGATGATGCGGCGCGGCCGCCATGGCTTGGCCAGCCTCAACATGAACCGCCTAGTGCTACTGTACAATCATCGAGATATCGCATTGAGGTTCTTTAAACTCGTCTCACGAGAATTAGGCGGACAAGCACTCGGTTACACCGGACCACGCTGTTTCGCCCCGCGTTACGATGGGACTGCGTTGCCCATTCTCGCCTTCGATTGCGCTCAAATGGTAGGCAATCACCATAGCGAAAAATTGTATTACGAGCAGGCAGGCTGCGCGGGACACGAAATGGGCTCGCTGATCGAATCGACAATGGTGATTGATTGACACCATCGTTTGGACGAGCCCGCAAGGTTTGACTAACCGGAATGACCTGGGCGATGAGAGTGAATCTTACAACATGATCGATTGATTTCCCTGACACGTCTGGACCGAATAGACCGATATTCCCAGTGTTGCTCGGTTCTCCGAGCGACATTGAGAACCAACGCGAAAATCAATCCAACCACGAGAGATTCAGGCAACACAGCAATGCGATCAAGGATGATCCGAAGTCGGAGTGGCAGTTATGCGTGGGCGGTATTGGCAGTGCTCGTGGCGACGTCGTCATTGGAAGCCGGCTCGCCGTGGTACGTGCCTTGGGAAGGGCCCTGGCCGTGGTCGCGTTTCGAAGGCTCGCGGCGCATTGACGTGATCGGCCCGATCGGAAATCGATTGCCTCAATCGTATCGCCGCAAGTACAACCGTCCCACCTACATCGGTGGCAAAATAGCGGCAAAGATTGCTCCGTCGAGTCAAGAGGCCATGTCGTTTCACCGCGCCGAAGAATTGGGGCTGTACGACAACAACGGCGTCAAGGGTGCACTGACAGGCAAACATTGTCCGCCACTGCGTGTCGAACAGCACTATTTTTATCCCAAACCGTGGGAGGTCCTCACCGTTGGCCCGCGCGACGATCGGACGGCACCGTTCGAGGTCAACCGCGAACCAGAGCCAATGCGCGAACTCGAACCCAATGACGAATTCGAACCGCAGGAATTTCGTGAACTTCTCGAAGACACCAACCCCAATGAGGACGTCTTCGAACTGGCACCACCGGACGGCGAATCGGAGCCAGCCATGGACGAATCGGAGCCAACCGCGGACGAATTGAAACGACCAATGGACGAACTGGAATCATCGCCAATCGAACTCTAAAAGCTGGCCGACGCTACTCGTGTTCGACGGGACGCTAAGATTTGCGAGTCTCGGGTGACGTCGGTTTTATTAGTGAAGCATTTGGAAATGTGGGCTGGTTAGGGCTGCTGCAGTCGCAACAACCTCGCATGAACTGCGCATTAATTCGGCTCATGCGAAAGTACGCTTCCGTCGGATGAGCCGAAACTTCATCAGCGGACTGGGTCGGCACCGACGATAACGATAGGTCGTGGAATTGAGTCAACAATCAAATGGTATAAAAAACACGCGGAAGCAAACCAAATTTTGTCTTGAAATGACCGCAACTGCGAGAGATCCCAAGCGGCATTCGCA
>JBDNIG010000016.1:0-35127 GCA_041688415.1 Rhodopirellula sp.
CCACAATCTCCAGATCGTATTGGCCGGAGCTTGAAATCCCAATGTCACCCACCCCGACCAAACGCTGCGTCAAAGTCTGTTCGATCTGGATGTTTCGCACATCGTCATGCTGGACTTCCGAGGTGTCTCGCCGGATGATCCCACGACGGAAAATCGATCGGCTGTCCGTGATCGTCAGCGTCGTTGCCACGCTGAGAACGTACCAATACGCGATGACGAACAGGCTGCAAACGATCATCGCCAATGCCAGCCATCCCATCATGGATGCTCCTTCAGTCCCGCGAGATTGGAAAAACAAAAACCCGGCGGCAACCCAGACGACGAAAATGACCAACGTGCCCAGCGGGCGGCGACGAAAGACGACGGGGTGGATCTTCAGCAGGAGTTCCTCGCCTTGCTCCGAGGCGAGGTCGTCGCGTGAAGACTCGTGGTCTGCGTCGATTTCACGAACGGACGTGACGCTGACCCGCGGCACCTCCATCTCGAACGGCTTTTGACACGATGGACAGATGATCCGATCTTCGAGATGGTCGACGGTTGTTTCGACGACGTGCCCGCAGTACGGACATTTAGACGAGAGTACCTGCACAGTCAAAACCTTTCTCGGGTGGACATCATCGGGCAAATCATTCGGTATTTCGATTTTGGGAAGATTATTTCTCGGGCGTCTCTTGAGCTTCTTCCTTCACCTTCACCGCGTACAGGTGATCGTTCTTCTTCTGGACGGTCAACCGAACCTCGTCACCGATCTTGAGATCGTTGACATTGGCCGCCTCATCCCCCTCAAACTCCGTCGCGTCGGTAAATCGCACCTCATAATCCTTGCCTTCACTCGTCAGAACGACCTGGTTGGCCGCCGGATCGAGCTGTTTGATTATCCCGTCGTAGGTTTCTAGAGACGTGGCGGACTTGGCGGTCTCGGTGAGGTTGCTCGCGGCATTCATCGTTTCGCCGATATCGTCGCCCACCGCTTCGGTGTCGAATACCAACCCCAGTCGATACGTTCCATCGGACATGCGGTCGCCATCGATCCCAAACCAGCCAGCGAGAAGCCCGACCAACAGCAACAGCACCGCCAGAACGTTGATGATGAAGACGGCGTAGACGAATTTGGTGAACCCAGAAGTGCGCACTTCGGCGTCCCCGCGTTCGCGATTTGCATTGGATCGCATCGGTTTCATGGGTCAATCCGCCCTTAGAATAGAGGTGATGTAGCTTAGATTCAGTTGATTAGACCATGGCTCGTAGCAGATTGCGTGCCGCGCCAAAAAATTTCTGGTTTATTTCGACAACACCGCGATCGAGAAGCCGAAATACCAGGCGTCATTCGCCCGCCCGTCCGTGGTGATCAGGTAGCGTCCGAAACCCGTCAAACGCGTACGTGATGTCCACCAGAAATGAAGGCCTGTTTCGGGATAGATTGCGGACAGCGCGCCATCGAAAGTTTGTTTTTTCTCATTCCGCTCATCGATCTGGCCATCGTCATCGTTGTCGATGCGATCATGGGCGGCCGGTTTGCTGCCTCTGGAAACACCCGTGAACAACCCTGTGCCAACAAATGGGGCCAGGCGCGTGGGCGATTGAAATCGCATGCCGATTTCGCCACCCACAAAATAATCATCCTTGTTAGCGGCCGCGATCAGTCCAACGCGGTTGGTAACGAATGATTCCCAGTATCCCGTATAACCGCCTTCCAAACTCCCCAATGGATTGGCGGTTTTTCCGATCGATGTCACGCCCGTGGATAGATAGTATCCCGAGTGATGATCGATGAAGCGAGCATCGTTGGCCTGCTTTAGCTTGCCCGCGATATTGCTCTTCTCCGCTCCATGGGCGTACTTTTCCGCATATTCGGGATCGTCCATGGCCCATCGCGACTTCGTTAATCCAGTCGGCAGTTGCCCGCGCGCTTCCGGTACCGCCAACGTGAGCGCCGCCAACATCGACCAACCCATCAGGAGGGAAGTGGACGTATTCAGTCGAGCAAGGATTATATTTTTTTTCATCGTGCACTTAGCGAACCTGTGTAATCGTGTTACGAAATCGAGGTTTTTGCGTGCAAGAGTAACTTCCCTCGATTGTTCGACGCCGGTGCTGGGGGAGCCGTCGCCAACGAATCACTGGACATTGCGTCCCGCGAGAGCTAACGTAACGGCGATGCTGGGATTGCTTCGTTGGCACTCTCGGTTTTGATTTCTCCCATTTTGCTAGCCCATCTCTCTCTCCGTTTCCATACGACGATGCCCACATACGATTATCTCTGCGAAGCCTGCGGTCACACGCTGGAAATGTTCCAAGGCATCCACGACGAACCGGAGACCAAGTGCCCGGCTTGTAAAAAGAAAAAGCTCCAACGCCAATTCGGCACCGGTGCCGCAATCGTGTTCAAAGGTAGCGGTTTCTATCAGACCGACTATCGCAGCGACAGCTATAAAAAAGGCGAGCAAGCCGAAGCGAAGAAGTCCGAGTCCGCTAGTAAATCGGAAAAATCCTCCGACAAAGAATCGAAGTCCAGCACACCCACCAAGAAAACCGAATAGGTTGAATCGCTACCGATTGGCACGCTGATTCGTCGCTTGGCTACATCCCAATCATGAACCCAGACGATTCCCCGCTGAGCGATCATGATTCCCCGCCGAGCGATCATGAGCAGCGGCTAGCGAACGTGTTGGCGGACATGGCCGACCGTGTTTGTGGCGGTGACATCGCGGACCTGGACGCAGCCTGCCAGCGGTACCCTGATCTTGCTGCCGATCTGCGTGAGTTGTGGGCCGCCGTGCTGGTGACCGATACCGCCGGCGCGGTCCGCGAGGAGATGCCGAGCCAGCGACTGCCCACGACGATGGGCGACTACGAGTTGCTCCAAGAGATCGGTCGGGGTGGGATGGGAGTGGTTTTTCGTGCCCGCCAGCGATCGCTCGATCGCGAGGTCGCGGTCAAGATGATTTTGCGTGACCGCTTGGCGAGTGATGCGGACATGCAGCGGTTCCTGGCCGAAGCGTCGGCGATGGCGTCGCTGCAACACGTCGGTATCGTCCCCGTTTACGAAGTCGGCGACAGCGAGGGGCGGCCGTTCTTCAGCATGAAATTGATTCGCGGTCAAACGCTCGCGCAGAAAGTGGCCTCGGGACCGATGAACGTGCGCGCCGCTTGCACGATGGCGATCTCGGTCGCCGAGGCCGTCGGTGCGGCACACGCGGCCGGAATCCTGCACCGCGACATCAAACCGAGCAACATTTTATTTGCCGCCGATGGGCATCCCCTGTTGACCGACTTTGGGCTCGCCAAACCGATCGGTACCGACGCGGCATTCACCCGCAGCGGCCTGCTCGTCGGGACGCCGGCCTACATGTCCCCCGAGCAAGCTAGCGGACGGCGGCAAGATGTCGGTGTGGCCAGCGATGTGTACGCCCTCGGCGGCGTGTTGTACTACGCCCTGACCGGCCGAGCGCCGTTCATCGCCGAGACACCGGTGGAACTCGTGATGTTGGTGATCGAGCAGGATCCGCCGCCGCCGCGGACACTCCGTCCCGGACTGGACCGCGATCTAGAGATGATTGTGACGCGTTGTTTGCAGAAGCCCGCCGACCTGCGGTATGCCAATACGTCGGACCTGATCGCGGATCTGCGGGCCTACCTGGCGGATGAACGCGTCGCGGCGCGAAGCGGCCATTTCAACCAAGTTGTCGCGCGGGTGTTTCGCGAAACCCATCATGCCGCGGTGCTCGAAAACTGGGGACTCCTATGGATGTGGCATTCTCTCGTCCTGTTGATCGCGAGCTTGCTAACGTGGCAAATGGCGCTGCATGGCATCGATCGACGTGACAGCTACATCGCCGTGTGGGTGATCGGTTTGGGGGCTTGGGCGGCGGTGTTCTGGAAGCTTCGTCAACGCATGGGCCCGGTCACGTTCATCGAGCGGCAGATCGCCCATGTCTGGGGGGCGAGCATGATCGCGATCGCGATGCTCTTTGCACTGGAATGGTGGCTCGGCCTGGACGTGCTGAGCTTGGCACCCATGCTCGGCGTCATCAGCGCGATGGTGTTCATCATCAAGGCGGGCATGCTCAGCGGCGTGTTTTACTTTCAAGCGTTGGCGCTGTTGCTCGGCGCCGTTGCGATGGCCGTCATCCCACGCCACGCTCATTTGATCTTTGGCGTGATCGCCGCCGCCTGTTTTTTCTTCCCCGGTTTGAAATACTACCGGCGGCGAGCGGTCGATCGAGTGAGTCGTGTGCCGTAGCGGCCTGTTGATTTAGTTTGTTTAACCGTTAGCCGTAGGCGTACGTGTCGCCCTCAGCGCACGCCTACGGCGGACGATTAAACGCAATGCCGTTCAATGAAGGATCGTAATGGTAGTGGATCTTACGAAAGATCCCATTCAAGGGAGGTTCAGCAACCTCCACGACGCTTCATTGAAGGGTAGTGCGGCTAAACGATAGCGTTCGCATCTCAGATGAAATCAGCCAGCCGGTAGGCGGTTCGTCGATGTAGCGCAGCAGGCGAACACGTTTCGTTCACCGTCAACGCACGCGTGCACGAGGATGGGAGTTTGCGAAAAAACGACCACGGCACCCAACGGACATCGGCGCTCGTTTACAATTGGGTCTGGAGGCCAGCCAGCAATGGTCTCTCCCATGCCGTATTCCCACGCTGTATTCCCGCCTCTTGCTTTGATCAACGAGTTCTCATGCTTCCCCGCATCCAAGTTTCAATGGCGTTGCTTTGCCTTTTTTTTACGACGACACACGCGATTGGCGAGAATGCCAAGACGTCCCAACCCAATGTCATCTTCATTCTCTGTGACGATATGGGGTATGGCGACTACGGCGTCTTTTTTCAGAATCAGCGGCGAGCGAACGCGGATCGCTCCGAGCCATGGCATCTCACGCCAAAGCTCGACACCATGGCGGCCGAGGGCGTGCAGTTGCGACAACACTATTGTCCCGCCCCCGTTTGTGCTCCGTCGCGTGCGTCGCTGATGTTGGGCGTGCACCAGGGGCACAGCAATGTCCGCGACAATCAGTTTGACAAGGCGATCGAAGACAATCACACCTTGGCCACGGTCATGCACGGTGCTGGATACGCCACCGCAGCGATCGGCAAATGGGGTCTGCAAGGCGGACCGTCTCGCAAAGAACGAGCCGCCATCAAGGAAGCGGATCGAAAACAACTGACGCCGCAGGATTGGCCCGCCTATCCGACTAAGCGAGGCTTCGATGACTTCTTCGGTTACGTGCGCCACGGCGATGGCCATGCCCACTATCCCAAAGAGGACGGCAAGGAGGTGTGGGACAACGACCGGGAGGTTTCCACCGATTTAGCGGGTTGTTACACGGCCGACCTATTCACCGCTCGCGCGAAGAAATGGATTGTCGACCAACATCGCGAGAATTCAAAACAGCCGTTCTTTCTCTATCTCGCCTTCGATACTCCGCATGCCAAGCTGCAACTTCCGCCCGCACCGTTTCCAGAGGGCGGTGGCATCGATGGCGGTCTGCAGTGGACGGGCGAAGCGGGACGGATGATCAATACGGCGGGCGGGAAGCCGGACTCGTATGTTCATCCCGACTACGCCAAGCAAACATGGGACCACGACGACGATGCTGCGACGCCCGAAAAACCGTGGCCCGATGTCTACAAACGTTACGCCAGCGACGTGCGGCGGATCGACGACTGCCTGGGTGATTTGCTCAAACTGCTCGGCGACCTCGCCCTTGATGACAACACGCTCGTGGTGTTCACGACCGATAACGGTCCGAGTCGTGAGTCGTACCTTCCGGAGAACTACGAAGCCAACTTTTTCAACGCGTTCGGGCCCTTTGACGGCATCAAGCGTGATACTTGGGAAGGCGGAATCCGCGTCGGTGCGGTCGCCCGTTGGCCCGGCGGAGCGACGGCCGACCGGATCAGCGAATTACCCAGCCAGTTTCATGATTGGATGCCGACCTTTGCCGAACTGGCCGGGGTAGCCGCTCCGGCCCGCTGCGATGGCACATCACTCGTGCCCATGCTCACCGGACAAGGCGAACAACAGACACCACGTGTTTATGTTGAGTATTTCAACGGCCAGAAAACGCCTCGCTACGATGAGTTCGAGGTCTCCCGCCGCGGTGGTGTTCGCAAGCAAATGCAGGCGATCCGCGATGGCGATCTGATCGGTGTTCGCTGCAACGTTCAATCGCACGCCGATCCGTTTGAAATCTATGATATTGTGAAGGACCCCAAGCAAACCAAAAACCTGGCTGACCAACTGCCTCAAGTTCAGCAGCAGATGCATGACACCGTGCTCCGGTTGCGTCGGCCCAACGATTCCGCACCACGGCCGTACGACGACGAATTGATTCCAGCAATTTCTGCTGAGAACGCGAAACCGGGTGTGCAGTGGCAAACGTACGCTGCGAAATCACCGTGGTTGGCGAGGCTGGACGACCTCACTCCCGCAGAAAGTGGTGAAGCCAAATCAATCGAGGGATGCCCGGCGATTGAAAAATCGCAGTCGCAACTCATCACGGGTCTGATCGAGATTCCAGCCGACGGTAAGTACACGTTCACGTTGCCAGCGGGTGTCACGGCGGTCCTGCGTCTCCACGAAGCGACGGTGCTCGATGCGGGGTTTGCTCCGTCCAAAAACGATGTCTCTGGCTCGGCCAATTTGACCACCGGCACGCATCCGTTTCGGCTCTATTGGAGTGGCTCCGCTGCCGCCCCCGAGCTGACCCTCGGCGGCCCGAAGTTGGAGAACCAACCGCTCAATGCCAAGATGCTGCTGCATCAATAAAAGCATAGGGAGTACCTGTTGAAAAACCGTGAGCCGACGTCGCTAGCCGCGGGTTTCTTTTTAGCCGCGAGCCATTTCATGCCCCGTGGATCATCCCAATCACGGGCCAGACGCCCTCGATCATTCACTCAATCCAAATCGACCCAACATGAGAGTTTTATCCCATCTCGCCGTCATCCTCACGGCTATTTTCGCTGTTTCGCCGACGTGCGCCGATGAGCCTGCCCCGCCCAACGTGGTCCTGATTCTCTCGGACGATCAGGGATTTACCGACTATGGGTTCATGGGCAGCGAGATCGCGCGGACGCCTAACCTGGATCGCATGGCGGCCGAAAGCCTGCTGTACACTCGCGGCTACGTGATGCCAGTCTGCTCGCCGTCCTTGGCCAGTTTGCTGACCGGGCGACCGCCGCACGTCCACGGCATCACCGGCAACGACCTCAGCCCGGCGAGTATCAAGGCGGAACGTGCTCACGGCAGACTGGACCGCGATCCACTTTCACGGCGGCTGCTCAGCAATTCGCCTATCCTGCCGAAATCGCTTGGCGAAGCCGGTTACCTGACGTTTCAAACTGGAAAACTCTGGAACGTCACGGCGGAGGAAATTGGCTTCACGAAAGGCATGACCAACAAAGAAGGACGCCACGGCGGCGAAGGATTGGCGATCGGCAGAGAGTCGATGAAGCCCATCTATGACTTTATCGAAGACGCCGAATCTCAACAAAAACCATTTTTCGTATGGTACGCACCACTGCTGCCTCACCAGCCTCACAATCCGCCACAGAAGTTGCTTGCTCACTACCAGAACAAGAACTTAAGCCCGGAGGCGGCCAAGTATTACGCGATGGTCGAATGGTTTGACCAGACCTGTGGTGAGCTCGACGACTACCTGACCGAGAACGACTTGGCCGACAATACCGTGGTGATCTATCTAGCCGACAACGGCTGGGACGCGAATCGGAATGGACGAGCGAAGCTGTCACCGTTTGAAAAGGGAATTCGTACGCCGATCTTCGTCCGTTGGCCCGGCCAGGTACATCCGCAGCGTGATGACGAGACGCTCGCATCGATCCTCGACATTCTGCCCACCGTATTTTCTGTTTGCGAAATGGACGTGCCGCCTGACCTTCCCGGTCTCAATCTCCTGGATCGTCAAGCGATGCGGGCGCGGAAATCGATCTTCATCGAGGGCTACACTCACGATATCGCGGATTTAGGCAAACCGGAGAAAAGCTTGGTGACGCAGGTCGTGATCGACGGTTGGGACAAGCTGCTTCTGCCGGGATCGCGACGGCCTGACAAGGAATACACGTCCGCGCCAACGACGATCGAACTGTTCGACCTGAAAATAGATCCGTTGGAAAAACGGAATCTGGCATCGGAGCGGCCCGACACCGTCGCGCGACTGCGAGGTCTACAGCGTGCCGAGTGGGAGGCAGCAGAATAGGAGCTACCCCGAAAACCCTGGTCCGACGGCACTAGCCTGTCAGTTACCCACAAGTCAAATTACGCCGAAGGCGTTACAGCGATTAGCCGGTGGTCGAGCGTAGCGAACACCACCGGAAAAGGAAAACAACGACCGATTTGACCCCGAAGGTGGTCGCAGCCCGACCACCGTGGTCGCTGCGACGCCCTTCGGGGTCGAAAATGTCGATCTCGGCCAGTAACCGTAGGTGCGCTAACGCGACCTACTGCTAATGGCTTGAAATCCCTTCGGGATGAAGAATAACTTGTGGGTAAGCAGGATTGGGTAATTCATTCCGCATCACAGAGTGCCACGTTTTCATAACCCGACGCGTCAGCGAGGGATGGCGGCGTGAATCCCTCGCTGACGCGTCGGGTTAGGATTGTCGATTCCACCGAAATATTTCCCCGTATCTGCTTAACTGACCGCCTCCCGTGTTTGGGCGGGCAAATATCACGGATTGGTGGGCGACTGGGCACGCTCGCCATCAGCCGTTTTGTTACGAAGCTGCGCCACGGGTTTGGAAAATGAAAGAGTTAAACTGAAATCAGACGCTCACCAAATACCAATGTGCCGTAGAGCGAGTTGCCATCAGTACGCGGCGTTTGTGCCGGATCATCCCCCGTCCTGGTCTCGCTCGCGCCCTTCCCGGTGAGATCAGTTTGTGAGATGATGTGGGTTGTTCTACGCCGCCCAAACCTCCCGGAAAAAAGGACTATTCTCATGGCCAGTGAAGCCCTAATCGATCTACTCAACGAGATTCTCAAGCACGAGTGGACCGGTGTCGCTCAGTACTCCCAAGCCTCGTTCATCCTCGAAGGAGTTTGGCGCGAAGTCTACGCATCGAAATTCGAAGGCGACGCGAAAGAGTCATTTGGACACGCGAATCTCGTCGGTAACAAAATCGTTGCCCTGGGCGGTGTTCCGGTCGCGACGCGTAACGAAATCAAACAGAGCAAAGATCTTCGCGAAGTGCTCGAGTACAGTTTGGCATTCGAAGCCAAAGCGGTCGAGATGTACAACAAAGCGCTCGAACTCGCCGAATCCGACCGCAGCCTCGTGGTCTTTCTCGAAGACATTCTGCTGCAAGAACAAGAAGGCGTCGACGAGTACACCAAGCTTCTGCGTGACACTCCCGCCGCCGAAGCAACGAGCAGCGGTTCGGCACGCAAGTCCGGCTAAGGAACGCGGGAACATTCAGTGGCCGTGAGCTTCCAGCTTGTGATCCAGCTTCCAGCTTGTGATCCGAGAAACGCAAGCTGGTAGTTTACGCCACGTCACCCGGTGATGCTTGCTTCACTTTCTCAAGAGTTGCTCGGACTATCGCGTCGATATTGGTTTGGGCACCGGCGAGCAGTTGACGGCGAGCTTGACTATAAGGTACTCGCCCATCGCCCAGTTCCCAACCGCGGACGCGGGCTCCGGCGCGAAAGCCATCGGGAAATTCGCCCAGTCCAATCATGCAGTCGAACGTGGCCAGCAGATCATACTGCAGCCGCGTCGCTTGATCGATCTTTCCCGCCCGCACGCTGCGGTGAATTGCCCGCGTCAATTCGGGCAGCACGCCGCTGGTGGCGTTTGTGCCGCCGTCCACACCAGCGATCAGCATGGGCGCCAGCGACGCGTCCCAGCCGGTCAAGAATGAGAAGTCATCTCGCTGCGGCCGGATCGCGGCCATCATGCGTAGCATGTTGGGTAGGTCGCCCGAACTGTCTTTGATACCGATGATGCGGGGCTGCTCCAATGCCAAACGCGTTGCCGTTTCGACATCGATCGGTGACGCAAACATCGGGATGTTGTACAGCGTCACATCGACGTCGACGCTGCCGGCGATCTGTGTGAAGTAAGCATGGACCGCGTCACTGCTGAGCTGGTAGTAGAACGGCGCGACGATCGCCACTGCCCTGACGCCCATCTCGCCGTAGGCATGACAGGCGGCAATGGTTTCGTCCACGTTCGCCTCAGCGGCGCCAGCCAAAACGGGCACGCGACCCGCTGTCTGATCCACCACAATCTGTACGATTCGGCGGCGTTCTTGGGGCGAAAACCGGACGAACTCTCCCGTGCTGCCATTGGGATACAGGCCGTCGACACCGTGCTCGATCAACCAATCGACGTACCCGCGCAGCCGATCTTCGTCGACGCGTCCCGCGGAGTCCACTGGTGTGATATTCGGCGTCAGAATGCCGGTGATGCGATTGGGATTGTTGGAAGCTGGGAACATCGCGGCGACTAGGAAGGAGAGAATTGATGAGGGATCGGAAATGGATCAGGCAACAACATAATCGAAGATGCCCGCAGCCGCACCCGCATCCGAGAAAGCACAACTTGATTCACGCCAGGGCTCCACCGAATCGATAGGCACCCGTCAGGTTTTTACTGAAGTCGCCCCAAAATCGGCTGACGAGCGGCTACAATATGGGCTTGCGTCACTAACCTTTGTTCCCTCCTTCACTCCCACCACAACATGCCTACCAACAACCACCCGAATCTTTCACGCCGTGGCTTCCTGCGGTCTTCCACCGCCACCTCGGCAGCAATTCTCTCCGCGGGCGTATGGAGCAGTCGCTCGCTCGCCGAGTCGAAGTCCGCCAACGAAAAGCTCAATATCGCTTGCATCGGTACCGCCAACCGCGCCCTGGCGGATATCAATGGCGTGACGAGCGAATCGATCGTGGCATTGTGTGACGTCGATAGTCGATATCTCGGTGTCCAATCCAAACGGTTCCCCGACGCAAAAACCTATGCTGACTACCGCGAGATGCTGGAAGAGAACGTGGGCCACGTCGATGCGGTGGTAGTCGGTGTGGCGGACCATCACCACGCACCGGCAACGATGCGAGCGATCGAAAAAAAGATGCACGTCTACTGTGAGAAACCTCTGACGCATACGGTCGAGGAAGCTCGTATCGTCACCGAGGCAGCTCGGGCGGCGGGAGTGGCTACCCAAATGGGCACCCAGATTCACGCGACCGACAATTATCGCCGCGTCGTGGAAGCCATTCAAAGCGGAGCGATCGGTGACGTCAACGAAGTTCACGTGTGGGTCGGCAAGGGCTGGGGCGCCGAAGGCTTGCCCGCCGGTAGCGATGCACCACCGGCCTACCTGGCTTGGGATTTGTGGCTCGGCCCGGCACCGAAGCGTCCGTTTCTTGAAGGCCAATACCATCCCGCGCAGTGGCGACGGTGGTGGGAGTTTGGCCAGGGCACGCTGGGCGACATGGCATGCCATTACATGGACCTGCCGTTTTGGGCGTTGGGACTGACGTCGCCGACGAGCGTGGCGGCTACCGGTCCACGCGTTGATGCCGAAGCCTGCCCGTTGGGACTGAAGGTCCATTACAAGTTTCCCGCGATCGATGGCCGCGGCCCGGTGCAGCTGACGTGGTACGACGGGAACCTGTGTCCCCGCAAGGTCAGTGGCATCGATGTTCCCGGATCAGGCGTGATGTTCGTCGGCAGCGAAGGGAAAATGTTCGCCAACTATGGCAGCTACAAACTGTACCCGGAAGAAAAATTTGCCGCGTTCACACCGCCACCCCAATCGATCCCAGCATCGATTGGTCATCACGCCGAGTGGATCCGCGCGTGCAAGTCGGGCGAGCCCACGACCTGCAATTTCGATTACGCGGGACAGCTAACCGAATCGGTGCTGCTCGGCAACGTCGCCTTTCGAGCCGGGAAGCCGATCCAGTGGGATGCTGCGAATGTACGCGTCACGGACAACGATCAGGCGACGGCGCTGTTGAGTAAAGAGTATCGTCCGGGCTGGGAAGTCCGCGCTCTCGAAACCGTGGGCTGAGAGGCTTGACGATCGAGTGTCTCGCGCGAAGTCGCCCCAGCCGCCTGAGAAAATGCGGGTAGCGGTGAATGGCGTCGATCGTCGCGGGAACAGGAATGATGGGATTTACTCCCCGAGCGTGGGGTGGTCATGATTCCTACGAGCGGACTTTCTCCCTTGTGGTGGCGGCCCAGGCATTGGTAGGTACGGACGGCCTCGGTGCTTCGACCCCGCGTTTTGCGTGGATCGAGTGCCTTGGCGACGTTACTTCCCGCTCACAAGGAACCGCTCGGCGATGCACGATCTCGTTGCCACCGTTTCAGCTCCGCACCGCACATGGGTTTTGGCAGCCATGCTGTGTCTCGTCAGCTCGACTGCCGTTGGGCAGATGGGAGGCATGGGTGGCGGTATGGGCGGAGGCGGAGGCGGTCAAGCGCCCGCAGCACCGACCAAGCAAAAATTCCGCGATCACATCCATGCTCACGCTGGCATGACCTTCCGCCGGGAATCCGGCGATGCGATCGTCGGTGCCGTCCGCATTGTTGGCAACCGCAACGTGGCAACGGCGGACATCTACCGGGAACTGCAGACGCGCAAGGGCCGGTTCTACGATAGTGAAACCGTGCTCACCGACGTTCGCCGACTCAATGACATCGGGTCTTTCGATCGGGTTTCGTTCGATGTCAAACAAGTCGGTCCGGAATCGCCGCTCGACGAATCCGAAGTCTCGCGCCAGATTCCTGGTGAGCCGCAGACGCCGAGCGTCATCGTGACGTTTCATGTCCATGAGCGACCGATGGTGACCAAGGTCATTTTTCACGGCAACCACGGCTTGGACGACCGCGCTTTGAACGGGCGCGTCGGCATTTCCGTCGGCGACCCTTTGAGTGAATTCTCGGTCGAATCGGGACGCCGTCGATTGCTCGACTACTATGTCGAAGAGGGCTTCAACCAAGCGTCGATCGCGGCTGGAATTGCCAGAGTACAGGGCAGCAGTGACGGGCCGGTCAACATGGACGGTTTACCACCTGGCACGATTGTCTTCCGCATCAATGAAGGTCCACTCGAACGCATTGCCGATATCAAGATTGAAGGCAGCACCATCGTCAGCGAGGCGAGACTGAAGAAGATCATTCAAAGCCGTGGCCCGATGCTGGGCATCCTAAGCTACATGGGCAACCAAGCCGATCTGAAAAAGATCAATGGGGACGTCGACCAGTTGTCATCGTACTACCACACGCTCGGATACTTGACCGCGACGGTTGGGCGTCGGTTCGAATATGACGAGAGCGGGAAGTGGTTGACATTGGTATTTGTCGTCAAGGAAGGCCCACGATTCACGATTGGTGACATTCAAATTATCGGTAACCAATACATCACCGAAGAATCACTCCGAGCGAGACTCACGCTGCACGCCGGAGACATGTTCGACGGCACCGTGCTACGCACCGATGTCGGCGAACTCGTCTACGGATACGGCGAACTCGGTTTCATCTACGCCGAAGTCAAACCGAAGACGATCATGCGTGACGAGAACGGAGTCGCGGATCTCGTTTACGAAATCACCGAGGGTGATCGTTGGAAGATTGGACGGATTCTCGTCAATATCGAAGGGGAACCGCACCTGATGCGTGAAACCACGATGCTGAATCTCGTTGACATGCGCGAAGGGGATTATATCGACCGGCGGATGTTGGAGATGAGCCGTCGTCGGATCGAGCGTAGCCAGTTACTCGAAACCAACCCAACGATCGCAGACGCACCGGATATTAAAGTTGTGCCGAGAGAGGATTTGCTGCGATGATCACCGCCATGACCTCCTTCACCGAGACCCGCATCGTGAAACGCACCGCCCTCAGCTTCGTCGCGTGCCTCGGTATCGCGACCAATCTGTTCGCGCCGGGCGCACTGTTCGCCCAACAGCCTTACTCCCCGCCATCGGCGTACTCGACTCCGCCATCGGCGTATTCCACTCCGCCATCGGCGTATTCCACTCCGCCATCGGCAACGCCCTACAACGGCCAGCCTAACGGCGGCCAGCCTAACGGCGGGCAATCTTACAACGGGCAACCTAATAGTGGCCAACCTAATAACGCGCAGCAGCCATATAACGGTCAAACCTATGGTGGTTCGGGTTACGGTAACCCCAACACGTCGACGCCTCCGAGTCTCTCCGGTCCCAGTGATGGGGGGCCTAATTATGGATCGACACGCGCGCCGCAGACGCCCGTTAATCCCAATGCCTACGGGGGAAATACTTATTCACCGCCACCAGCATTGCCATCGGAGTTCTCCTCACCGCCGTCATCGTTCGGGACGGTTGCTCCGTACCCTCCCATGGTGACGGGTCCGGAAGTTCGTGAAGCGGACTTAATTATTCAAGGGTATCCGGCGCGCACGGGCCGCGTGATGTTTGGTGGTGCCGTCAACAGCAGTGCGGGGGTAACCGGTCAGGTCACCGTCGATGAACGTAACTTTGACATCTCGCGTTGGCCAACCTCATTTCAAGACCTGTTCAGTGGCACCGCGTTTCGGGGTGCGGGGCAAACGTTCCGACTCGAGGCAGTCCCCGGTAGCCAGTTCCAACGCTACACGGTTCAGTTCGCCGATCCGAACCTACTCGGTTATCTCCCGATCAGTATGTCGGTGAGCGGATTTTACTATGATCGCCGCTTCAATAATTGGGATGAAGGACGACTCGGTGGCAAACTATCGTTTGGTTACCGCGTCACGCCTGACCTGTCGATCTCGGCCGGCGTGACCGGCCAGAACGTCAATATCTCGCGCCCGACCGATCCCACGCTACCACAATTGGCGGAAGTCCTTGGCGACAACTCGATGTACAGTGGTTTGGTATCGCTCATTCACGACACGCGAAATAGCCCGCTGATCCCGAGCCAGGGGCATTATATTAGCGCCAGCTACGAGCAAGCCTTCGGTGATTTCGACTATGGCAAATTTGAAGGCGAGTACCGCAAGTATTGGAAAATGCGCGAGCGTGCAGACGGTTCGGGTCAACAAATATTGAAGTTCATCTCCCAAGTCGGCTTTAGCGGTAGCGATACCCCAATCTTCGATAACTTCTTCGCAGGTGGTTACGCAACCCTACGCGGTTTCCGTTTTCGGGGGGCATCACCATCAGTCCCCAGTACAAATGGACTCGTCCAGGTTGGGGGGCGATTCCAATGGCTCAATACCCTCGAATACATGTTCCCGCTGACGGCCGACGATGCGTTTCGCGGGGTCACGTTCGTGGATTTCGGAACGGTGGAGCAAGATATTGCGATCCATGAAGATAACTTTCGCGTCGCTCCCGGCTTTGGATTGCGTGTCGCGATTCCGATGCTAGGCCCCGCCCCCCTCGCGTTTGATTTTGCCTTCCCCGTTATGAGCGCGCAATACGACGACGAACAGATATTTAGTTTCTATATGAGTGCCGCCCGCTAAGTTCCTGCTCAAAAAGGGGCTGAATCTTTTCGGCGGCATGGCTACAATGAAAATCCCTCGGTGAATTTCATCCTTCTCGTCTCGTTCGGTTACGCTCATGTTGGTTACTCAGTGCCCACGTTGTCACGAATCTGTTTGCGTGCCCGATGCACTATTGGCTGGTGGTGGAACGACCCCTGATTCAGCGGCCAGAGCCCAGTGCCCATGGTGCTTGGAAACGCTCGACAGCAGTGAACTGCGCGGCGTCCTCCCCCCCGCATTGGTGCTCGTTGGCGAGCAAGCCGTACTGAGCTCGGGCGATACCCCAAACGACGACTGGGCAGGGATCAACCAAGATGCCTCAGCGCTGCGCACAAGCCATGAATCCGCCCCCGACCGGACTGAGAACCACTTCCGTGATGCCGATATCTCGCTGGAGGATCACGCGGCACACACCCAGCCCTTCGAAAGCGAAGTGTCGGAATTGGATTCGGTCGAAATCGATCCCGCCCACGAAGAGGACGACAGCGAATTGGCGTTCCAGCAGCCCGTGTCGTCCACGCCGGTAACGACGGGCGGGGCGTCCGCTAGTCTACCCCAACGGATTATCAAAATCAGCGTGCCGGGGAAATCGGGCGCGGGGGCTGATAAATCAGCCGCCATGATGGATATCGATCCGTCTCAAAGTCGACGTCGCAGCAAAAAAAGTTCACCCCTCAAAACAATGATCGGTGTCGCCCTCGGTGGTTTGCTGGCACTGCCAATCGTGGGCATCATTCTGCATTATGCGACGGGACAATACGTTCCTTACATCAGCGACATTCTTCCCGGCGGAGGCAGCACACGCACCCAGACTCGCACCAGTGCGCCCATGCCAATCGACGATTCCGACCCGCGCCTCGCCCAACAGCCCAGCCAGACTTCTCTGGAGGGACAGTCAATTGGGGATGAAATCCCAGACGTGACCACATTCGGTGAGCGACCCGACCCCGCCGATGCCGCACTGCAGGCAATCACGGGCGAGCCAACCAACTCAAATACCGTATCGAGTGCCGAAGATAGTACGCAGCCAACTCCAGGTGCGCCCGAGAATCACGGTGCTCTGCCTGACAGCACCGCGCCGGTAGCCGAAATGCCCGCAGCGACCGCACCTGACGCGCCTGCTCCCGAAGACAGTTTGCCCAGTGCCAACGTGGCCGATAGTGGGTCGCCCGATGCTCGCACCATCGACGACAATTTGGCCGACATCGTGGTGCCCGATAACGTGATTCCAGAGAACTCGTTACCAGACAGTGTTTTACCGGACAGTGTTTTGCCGGACAGTGTGTTGCCGAACAGCACGGCTACCGAAGGTGAAGCAGAGTCCACGAACCAAGCTGATGCTGCAACTGGCAACGCCAATCCGATGGACGCGACACCGTCCGTCGCCGAATCGACGAGTCCTACCGCACCCAACATGAACACCAACGCCGACACCGATGACTTGTTCGGTGGCACGTCGGAGATTCTCTTTCCAGCTCCGGTTGCTCCCGAGTCACCCGCAATCCAGCCGCCGTCGATGGACGTTGATGCGGAGATTGCTCAATTGAGTGATTCGATCGATCAGATCAGTGCCTTGCCCGCCGACGCTCCCAAACGCGGTGAATTGATCCAGCAGCTTTATGAATCTCTGTCACGGCTTGCTGGCGAGGTGCCAGCCAAATCGGCGGCGAAGCTGAGTCCTTTACTCGATGAAATGGCCTCCAATACGAGCTTGGTTATTGCGTTTGCCAAAGCCACACCTGGTTGGGTCAATCGCACAGCGTCGGATCGTGGCGGCGACGGTGCCGTCGTCGTGGGCAAAATGTCCGGTGACGCTGCGGATGCAACTTTCACGCTCCTAGGCGGGCAAGAACTGCCCGTCACGCTGCCACCCTCGGTGTCCACCGTCCCTGCCGGTTTCCAAGTTGGACTGGGCCGCGTCACCGGCAGCGGCCCGGACGCCGTGCTCACACTCGACTTGCTGCAGAGTATCAAGCAGTAGCGGTGCTTACTTTCTTCTCTGCGCCCCTCGTCGCTCTGAGGAACATGGAGCCAATGACTATTTTTCTCTTGACCCATGATGCCGGAGAGTCGTACACATGAGTTGAGTGCTCTCGGCTGCCGCAGCCGCTCGAGCAAGCCGAAAATGGAATTTCGGGTTCTTCTCGCTCAATTTCACGGATGATAACTCTGATGACCCAACAGCCCCAAATCAAATCAAACCCCGCCGGTGTTCCGCTCCTCGATGTTAATCGCGACAACGGGCCGCACCGGGAAGAATTTATCGAAGCGTTGACCGATGTGGTTGATAGCGGTCGCTTTCTTTTCGGTCCAGATGTGACTGAACTCGAATGTGAGTTGGCTGGATATTGCCAAGTTGACAACGCGATCGGCTGTGCCTCCGGTAGCGATGCGTTGCTGCTCGCTCTGATGGCGCTGAATATTGGACCTGGCGATGAAGTCATCGTACCGTCGTTCACGTTCTTTGCCTCGGTCAGCTGCATCACTCGGCTCGGTGCCACACCAGTGTTCGCGGATATTTGCTCGGAAACCTTCAACGTCGATCCCGATTCCATCGCGTCGTTGATGACGGCCGACACCAAAGCAATCATCCCCGTTCACTTATTCGGCCAGTGCGCCCAGATCGACCGCATTTGTCAGATCGCCGGTGAACACGACATTCCGGTGATTGAAGATGCCGCCCAGGCGATTGGAGCGGCCTATGATTCTCGTCCCGCCGGTAGCTGGGGTGCGATCGGCTGTTTCAGCTTCTACCCGACCAAAAACCTTGGCGGCATGGGCGATGGAGGCATGATGACGACCGGCGAGCCGGGACTCGCCGACCGGTTGCGATTGTTTGCCGGTCACGGCATGCGGCCTCGCTACTATCACCAGGTGGTGGGTATCAACAGCCGGCTCGATACATTCCAAGCCGCCGTGCTGCGAGTCAAACTGCGGTATCTCGGTGACGCGATTGACGCACGCACCGAGGTTGCCGCACGCTACGATCGCCTGCTACGGGACACGGGCGTCATCGGCACCGACGCGATCACCCTACCGACTCGCGACGCCAAGGCGTTTCACGTATGGAACCAATACGCACTTCGCATCGGCAGCGGACGCCGCGATCAATTGCGCAGCTATTTGTCTGAACGCAACATCGGTTCGGAGATTTATTATCCGATCCCGATGCACGAGCAAGAATGCTTCCAAAACATGGAGTTCCGACACAATGGTTTGTCGGAGACCGAGCGTGCCAGTCGCGAGGTGCTCAACCTTCCCGTATTCCCTTCGTTGACGGAAGCCGAACAGATCCGCGTGGTCGAAGCGATCGGATCATTCTATGCGGCCGCCGCGCGCGCGGCGGCCTGAATTAACAGTCGGTATGATCCCTCTCCCTCCGCGGGTAACCACAATGGCGCGAACGGAACACTCAACTCACAACCACCCTCACACCCCGTTGCACAGGCGCCTCGCCCGTGTTTCAGGAATCCATGGGCAGTACCGCCGTGCCAGAGTTTGCTATGGCAATCCAGCACGGTGTGGGGTGATCCTTTGCGCCCTGTTCGTTTTGGTTGCATTTCTCCCTCGGATCACGCGGGCGGATACCGCGGAAGGAACCCACGACTCTGCCAACTCCGGCCTGCAGAAGGCTGTCGACGCGGACGATCTCGACACTGCGATCGCTGCGGTATCCCAGCTCGATCTCCGTGACGAGCCAACCTTGCGCACCCTTGCCGCCGTCGTCCGCATCGCGCGGCGATGTCAGAAAGAGCAACGTCGAGATGACGCTGCTGAAATCTATCACACCGCCGGGGCGATCTGCGAACGGCTCGTCGGCAGCGATGCGGGAGACATTCCTGCAGAGAAAGCGGTCGTGATTTGGAATGCGTCCGCTTCCTCACTGACCGTTTGCGGGCGTCACGCCGACGCCCTGCGTTGGTCGACGCTCGCGGCTGACTCTGCTCAAGAGGCGGCAACGATCAGTCGCACCGGAGACACGCTGCTCGCCGTTGCCGCCGGCGCACTCGATAGCGACGAGAAACTCACCGCCGGGAAGGCATATCGGCAGGCGATTGAAATGTTTCAAAAACACGCCACACGCCAGACCGGTCAGGATATTGCCACCGCGAGACTGGGCTACGCGTGGACGCTGGTCATGGCCGCCAGTGAGAGCGGGAACCCAGACCACCTCCAGAAATCGCTGGTCGCGGTCGATGATTTTTTGAAACATCACCCGAAACACTCCGACGCGGCTTCGGCCCTCCTGCTCAAACTGAACTGCCAAACCCGTTTGCATGATGTTGCGGGCTCCGAATCCACCTGTGCGGAGTTGCTGCGCACGCACCCTCGCACCTCCGCCGCCTGCGAAGCCGTCAAGATGGCATGCACCAGCGATGGCGAGCACCCCGAATCGCTGCGAACGTATTTAATCGAGCAGCATGAGTATGTGCTGGTATCACCCATCGCGGCTGGTAATATCAACATATTGGAGATGGGATTGACGGCGTCGGCGACCGCTGGCGAGCCCGATGCGGAAACCGCGTACGCCACCGCTCTGGCCCTCGTCGATGAGCGTGGCAAAGTGGCAACAGACGTACTCGAACAGTTGCAACATGGCGGTCATGAAGCGGCGGCGCAGCGGATTGCGATGGGATGGTTGTCGGCGCGCGATGAGGGGCGCAGTCATCCAACCAGCCTCGGTGCGACGATGCAAGAAAAATCCGGCAGGCTGATCACCGGCGCGGTTCGCGAAGCAGCGTGTCGCTGGGCAGGACGCACCGGTCATTGGTCGATGTTAGCCATGGCCGCTGAAGACGAACCCGGATTGTACGAACCTCAAAACACGGAGTCAGCCAAGCAAAAAGCGACCGCACGGGGACGAACGTTGCACGTCGAACGTTTGTTTGCCGAAGCGTTGTTGCAGGGAGGCAAGACGAAACGGTCGCTGAAACTCTGGGAACACATCGTCGATGACGGTCGTGCGGATGATTTCGCCACGCTGCTGCGGTTGGCCGAAACAACAACCGAGGTCGGCTCCATTGTACAGGCTGACACGCGCATCGCCGCAGCCCGCGCCGTCGCCATGCAGGCTGAACGAGCAGGCGAATCCTCGGACAACGTCCCGATGATCGACTTGCTGGCGGCGAACCTCGAAATCCGACAATTGAGATTTGACCGCGGACGGGCACTACTCGAGCAGATTGTGAGATCCAGCGGCGCCGAAGCGAATCTACGCGGTCGTGCCCAGTGGATGATTGGCGAGACTTTTTTCATGCAGGAGAAATTCTCCGAAGCCATTGCCGCCTATCGCCAAGTCGAAGCGATCGGTGACTGTGACGAATGGACGGCCGCCGCACTCGTGCAGGCTGGCAAATCGTTTGAGCAATTGGGGAGGACACGCGAGGCCACCATTTGTTATTCCGCACTCGTTAGCCGGTTCAGTGAGTCGCCACATGCCGGCGGTGCCCGGCGTCGTCTGGCAGCCATGACGACCGACGATCCTTCGTCCCCAGGCACGATACGACGATGATGAATCCGCGATTCCCCTCAACGAGTTTATTGCACACGCCACGGCTGATTCGTCACGGCGCAGTGATGTTGCTCGCTGTCGTTGCGGTGACCGCAACAACAGCGAGCACCTCCGCACAGATGCAGCGAACGGGGCCACCGAACGGTTACAACCAAGGGAACTTTTCAGGCGCATCCCAGCCCAATGGGTTTTCCGGCACCGGTCGCTACCGCGCGTCTTCGGGTCCCGCTGCCCGCATCGCTGCGGCGCCTCAAGCGAATTCAGCAACGGCAAACCAGTTTTCGATTCCTGCCGCTCCAGCCGAGCCGGAAGTCGCGGACGACGCTGATGCCGATGAGTCATCGTCGTGGGAGATGCCAGCGATGATTCGAAAGATCAGCGAAGGCGGCTGGTTGATGATTCCACTAGCAGTCGCTTCATTGATCGTAATCGGACTGTCTCTCGAGCGGATGATCGCCCTGCGACGTTCCCGCGTGATCCCCAAACCATTCGTACGACGCTTTACCGAATGCGTCGAAGACGGTCAATTGAGTTATGAGGAAGCCACGTCGATTTGCGATGAGTTTGACTGTCCGGTCGCGGAAGTCTTTCATGCTGCCGTGCGGCGCTGGGGACGTCCGATGATGGAGATTGAACAAGCCGTCATTGATGCCGGTGACCGCGTCGGCGATTCGCTCCGCCGATTCCTCCGAGTTTTTCACGCGATTAGCAATGTCACACCACTGATTGGACTACTCGGTACCGTCTTGGGCATGATTGAAGCGTTTGAAAACCTCGGTTCCCAGGCTGGTGGACAGAGCGATCTGCTCGCCGCTGGGATCAGCACCGCGCTGATGACGACGGCCGGTGGGCTGAGTGTCGCGATTCCAGCCTACCTCGCCTACATGTACTTCAGCGCAAAATCGGATCGCTATCTCGGTGAGATCGACAAACTCTGTCAACGTGTCATCGACTGCATCTCTGCCGAAGGGCTCGAAAACTCCGGTGCAGCCCGCGCATCTCGTAAACGCAAAGCTGCCTAGATGATTCGACGCTCCAATGCCGAAACAGCGACGATCAACCTCACGCCCATGATCGACGTGGTGTTTCTACTCGTTATTTTTTTCATGGTCGGTAGCAAACTCGACAATGGTGAGAGCCACCTGCAAGTCAATGTGCCGTGCGTCGGACAAATGGACTCGATGGCACGATTGCCCGACGAACGCATCGTCGAGTTTACCGCCGAAGGGACAATCACGCTCGACGGAGCGGCTGTTTCACCCGATCAACTCACGAGCGTTCTGCGTTCGCAACACAGCAGTTACCCCGCACTCAAGGTCGCCGTTCGCGCCGATGACAATATTCCTTACGGACAGGTTGCCGGAGTTCTGCAGATGGTCCGGGCGTCAGGCGTTGAGCAGATCGGAGTGGCAACCAAGCGGAGGTAACGAAACATTCACGTGAATACTCCGCCAATCCATCCGGACTATTTTTGGTCCAACGCAACCGCGGTGCGATTGATTGCGTTGCTCGCGGTAAGCCTGCTGGTGGCGACAGCGATACTGTTGCGCCGCCGCAAGAGTAGCGGACGCGCAGCGGCGGTGACCTGTTTGCTGGTCTCGATCGGCCTGCACGTAGCGATGCTCGTCTACGTGCCTCGCATGTCCATGTTCTTTTCAGGCGGCAAGCGAATCGACGACAACGATTCCGAGGCGGGCAGCGGCCCAGTGTCCGTGGCGGTCTTTGACCCCACCCTGGCGTCGGCGGAAACCGCCGCGGCGGAGGCTGCGGACGGTGCGGATGGCGAGAGCACGGACGACGAATCTTCAGAGGAACACTCAGCCGCGATATCGCCACTCGTGCTCGCACAGCCAATGGCGGAATTCGCAGAGCCCGCCGAGGTCGCCAGCGACGATGAGAGCGAAGACGCCGTTGAGACGACCGCCGCGACGTTGTCCGATACCTTCGCTAACTCGAAGCCCACCTCGCTTGCGTCGGCAAAGATTCGCACGCCAGCCGACTCGGGGAGTGACATCGACGATGCACTGGGCGAGTGGTTGACCGAAGCACTCGCTCCACCGGTCGAGCCACCCGCCGCTGAAACGCAACCCCAGACACCCGATCCGCCCGTCGAGGAATTGGTATCGAAGGCGACGCCGGCTGAGCCATCGACCGAATCCTCGGTCGATAAAGAGAAAGCCGCTTCGCCACCCGTGGGGCTGGTTCCGGGAGAGATCGATTCCGATTTTGCCGCCCGGCAAGGCGCCGCGAAGACCAAGGCAATTGAGACGACGGGAGGGGACGCCAGTACCGAAGCCGCGGTGGCAGCGGCGCTCCGCTACCTGACGAAGCACCAGCGCGCCGACGGTGCCTGGGATCCGCTCTCCAGCGGTGCCGGACGCGAGCGCGCACCGCTTGGCTTGCAACGCGGGGCCGCCGGAAAACGCGCCGAAACGGGACTGACCGGCTTGGCGCTCTTGTCGCTGCTCGGGGCCGGTCACACCCACCAATCCGGCGAGTATACCGAATCGGTTTATCGTGGTCTGGTCTACCTGCTCGGTCGACAGCGTGGTGATGGCTCGTTGGCCGGAGACGCGTCCGTGTACGCCGCACACTACTGTCACGCCATGGCCTCGCTGTCACTCGCCGAGGCCGCCGTGATGACGAAAGACGACGCGGCGATCGAAGCGACCCGCCGCGCGATCGCCTACTCAAGATCAACCCAGCACCCGGTTACCGGGGGATGGCGGTATACACGCGGCGACGCCGGAGATTTGAGCCAACTCGGTTGGCAAGCACTGTTGATTGATGGAGCACGACGCGCCGGGGCACTCGATGGCCAAGAGTCGATGCAGCGTGGTGTCGAGCGGTTCCTCACTACTGTGCGGGGCGGACGAGCGGGCGGGCTGGCAAGTTACCGGCACGGCGAGCGAACAACCGCAACGATGACCGCCGAGGCGCTCGCGGTGCGACTGTTGATCGGGGAACAGGTGCCCACGGAAACCGTCCGCGAAGCCGAGGAGCTATTGCTGGCATCACTCCCAGGGAAATCCGCGGGCCCTGACAATTACTACTATTGGTACTACGCCTCGCTCGCCCTCCACCAACTTCAAGACGATGCCTGGCAGACATGGAATGCCGCCATGAAAGAGCGACTGCTGGCGACGCAGCGCGCCGATGGTAGTTGGCCCGACACAACGTTGTGGGGCGGTTACGGAGGCACCATCTATACCACCGCCATGGCCACGCTGTGCCTGGAAACCTACTACCGACACGAACTGCGTCGATAGCGGCCATGCGACCTATTTTGACTTCGCCTTGACGACGACCAACCAATCTTCGTCCGCATCCTCGGGTGGCGTTCCCAGCGACACCGCGGCTCCACCGTTGACCTCCTCGACGCTGCCGCCGGTCAAGTCACCGCCACTGCGTGGATTGAACCATGCAACGGTGAAATCGCCCGTTGCACCGCTCAGATCCAATTTTCGTTCACCACCGCTCGGTAGATAGACGAGATAGATCTCGTTGTCCTTGGCGAAACAGTACCGTGAAGTTCCGTGTTCGGGGTTGCCGACTAATTCATCCGCGTTCTTCATCTCCCAGAACGGGATGTCATGATCGTGAAAGAACCTGATCGCGATCCGGCAGTAGTCCCAACTCTGATCGCGACTTCGCCAGTCTTCGCAAACGATGTCGTTTTGGTCGAATTGGTAGCCAAAGTAATACTCGCAGCCCGCACCGCCGCCCATCAGCGTGCCCCACAAGGTTTCCTTACGAACCTTGTGCTGGGTGTACACCATTTTGCCGCTGCGGTCGTGGCCATCGAAGCCCTGGTAGCCAAGGTCGGGACACTGCCCATGGGCGGCGGTACCGGATTCGTCAAACGCAACCACCCAGGGTTTGCCTGCCGCCGTCGATGCATCGACCCACTTGATGGTCTGGGCGTGTGTCGTTTCTAGACTGCTGTTTTGTAGCGACGCGCCCGTCAACTGGGACTGGTCACCCAACAGTGGCGTGTAGACTTTGTCCTGTTGGCTGGGAAACGTGTGGATCACGATGTTGCGATCATACGGATCGGTCTCGGCGATGTAATCAATCATCGCCTTGACCTGGGCGGTCGTCTGCGTATTTTCTTCGCCCAGGTTCCAGTTCAGTGCCAGGTTATGACCAAACCGAGCGATCAGTTCACGGCAGTACAATTTCCGCTCGACACCGAGATCGCCACCGTCAAGTGATTCAGTAACATGTCCCGTTTTCCCGCCGGTACCAAGCGTATTGTCATCGTTTTCGGTCTCCTGCATTTTGAAGTGCAAGTACATTCCCATGGCGGTGGCGTGATCGAAAACGGTTCCCCACTGGTCAAGTTTGCTGCAGTCGTAGTGCAACTTGTCGTCGCGATCAATAAACGGCCAAACGTTGTCACCATCGCCACCGGCGTTGTAGGTCAAGAATGAGAACGCGTTGCAACCTTTTCCTGACAGATAGTTGACCGCACCGATCAGCCCCTTGCCTTTTCCGTTCTGCCAAGTGGGATCGCCCTGTTTCCAATCCCGCTCGTGAGCGGACCAGGTCTTCAGCGGTGCCTTCTTGGGTTTGCCAGCGATGGTATTGTCAAAATCAGCATAGGCGAGCAGCGTCTCGGGAGCATCCGCGCCGACTTTGAGAAAGTACTCTTTGGACCCAGCGAACTGCAGGTAGCGTTTCCCGACGTAGTCGAGGCGTCCGCGTGCCCGCAGGTCGCGTCCCTGTTTGTCCGAGCCAGCGATCTGAAATGTGCCGCGTTCCCCATCAAATGCCGGCAACGATTTTGCTGGGGCATTCGCGTCGATCGCGGCGTTGTCGCCTTGACGAAATGAGACCTCATACGTCCACTCACCAGGCTCGTCGGGGGCGAATAGTGCACGCCACACGGTGCCGTCTTGTGCCGACGTATTGGCAGCATTCCCGTCAGCGGCAAAGTAACCAGGAACCGTCACCTGGTTGCCGCCGGAATGAGTAAAGGTCACCGTCATGCAGTTGTCCGTGAATGGATTCGGTGCATTGTCTTGTTCGTGAGCATAGGGACCGGTCAAATCAAGCGTGACCTTGTGCCACATCTTCAATTCGCCACTAACATGAACCTGAGCCCGCGCTGGCTGGTAGCTAGCCGCAATCAGCAGGACGATGGAGAACGCAATTCGATTCATGATTGATCTCAAGGCAAACGGGATTTGAGCAGATGACTGATAGGAATCTTTCGGAATGAACTAGCTCCGCACCGGATTCAAACGGCGGACGTCTTTGGATTCCACCCAAGCACTGACGGTGGCATCAAAATCCAAGAAGTGCGGCGTTTTCTTGTGATCGGCGAATGCCGCCGCGTCCGCGTAGGTTTCGTACAAAACGAAGACGGCTGGATCGGATTCGTCGACGAGCACATCAAACTGATGGCAGCTTGTTTCTTTCTCGACTGAATCGCGTGCTTGTTGCAGGACACGCGTTCGAAACGAGTCCACATGTTCAGGCTTGATATGAAACGTGACCGAAATTGCAAAGGTGGGTTGGCTCATGGTTGTCCTAAGTGATATGGGCGGCCGCGCTAGCTGCGAAAGTGAGGGTAATTCACGAGCGGTTAGCCGGTGCGTGGCGTCAGCTTCCAGCTTGCGATTGGAGAAACGCAAGCTGGAAGCTTACGCCACTGATTTTTGTTAACATACCCACCATGAATGATTTTGATCCCAACGACGATGACCTTGACGAGGCGGGCGATGTGACGCTCGCCGACGAAGATGACGTCGTGCAGTCCGATGAACTCGCGGGCGAAGCAGCGATTCGAGGACGGCGGATCACGATCGTCGGTCGGCTCGGCGGGATGAATCGTCGTGAGGCAACAAATCTCCTGCGGTCCTACGGGGCGGTTGTGGTCGAATCTGATTCCGCTGCCGTGGATTGGATCGTGATCGGTGCCGAAGAATCGCCCTTGGCCGAAGCCGAATTGATCGAGGAGGCGACGCGTCGTCGGGGGCTACCGAGCCAATCGCAAATTTTGCACGAGACAGACCTTTGGCAACGACTCGGGTTGGTCGATAGCGAACACTTCGTTCGCAAACTGCACACACCCGCGATGCTGGCCCATTTGCTCGGCGTTTCCGTTCGCGTGATCCGGCGTTGGCACCGGCGGGGGCTGATCAAACCCGTCCGCACGCTGCACCGACTACCGTATTTCGATTTCCAAGAGGTGGCGACGGCGCGGCGGCTGGCGGTGTGGGTGGCGTCTGGTGCCAGCCCCGAGGCGATCGAGCGACGATTGCTGCAACTGATCGAAATCGTCCCCGACCTGCGCCGGCCCCTGGACCAATTGTCGATCCTGGTCGAAGGCAAGCACGTGCTCCTGCGGCAGGGTGAGGGTTTGATCGAGCCGGGTGGGCAGTTGCGATTCGACTTCGACCATCTTGGACAATCAGACGACGAAACCGGTTTGTCGCCGAACGATCAGGCCCCAATCATTTCGATCCGCTTCCCGGGATCGACCGCCAACGATTCGCTCGCCTTCCCACCCGTCGATCCCGACCACCTCGACGATGAGGGCGACGATGAGTTATTGATGTCGGCGTACGCGGCCGAGGACGATGGGGATCTCCAACACGCCGTCGATTGCTACCACGCGTTGCTGGCTCGCGATGGCAGCCGCGCCGAATGGCATTTTCAAATTGGTGAGCTGCTCTACCGAATGGGTGAAAACATTGCCGCTCGCGAACGATACTACGCTGCGATCGAAGTCGATCCCGACTTTGTCGAGGCACGTTCGAGTTTAGCGGGCGTGCTGGTCGAGACGAACCAGTTCGAACTCGCCGTCGCGGCGTACCAGGGTACGCTCGCGCTGCACGACGATTACGCGGACGTGCAGTACAATCTCGCCCGGCTGCTCGATCAACTCGATCGACCGCTCGAAGCGGAGAGGCATTGGCAGCGATTCCTCGACCTGGCCCCAGGAAGTCCTTGGGCCGACGAGGCTCGCGACCGCTTGGAACCAAGTGAAGACCCTACACCGTGATGAATAATGTCAACTTTCAAGAAAACGTACGTGATACCCTCGATCAACTACGCAGCGAACTGTTGGCGGACAGTGGAGACGCCGCGCACTGGACCGGCAATCTGTCGGCATCGGCGCTGAGCACGGCCACAGCGATCAGCGCATTGAGCGCAGCCTGCCTGCGAATGGGTGACCATTGTAGCCGGACCGCTCCGTCGGTCCGAGCTGATACGCGCAGCTCCCACCGGGCGGAGCCGTCGGACGACAATGTAGCCAGACGGCTCCGCCCGTCTGAGCTGATACGCGCTGGTTTCTCCCGACGGGCGGAGCCGTCGGTCGACAATGCTGACTCACGACGGGCGGAGCCGTCGGTCGACTATGAACGGTATCGTGAATTGATTCGGCGCGGTTGCGATTGGCTGATGGTTCAACAGAACGAGGACGGCGGCTTTGGTGATACCGATCTGAGCCATTCCAACATCGCGACGAGTTACCTCGTGCTGGCGGCGAGAACGTTGGCGGCACGCGTGCTCGGCGATTCAAGCGACGATGATGGCGCGAGTGAATCGCAAGCGGCACTGCGAAATTACTTGGAAACCGCCGGTGGCATCCCGGCGCTGCGGCGGCGATACGGGACTGACAAAACGTTTGTCGTGCCGATTTTGAATAATCTTGCCATCGCCGGTCTCGTCCCGTGGTCGGACGTGGCGGCGCTGCCATTTGAAGCGGCTGTATTTCCTCAATCGATGTATCGGTTCTTGGGGATGCCCGTGGTCAGTTACGCGGTGCCCGCTCTGGTCGCGATCGGGCAAGCGAAATTTCGTCGTTCGAGTTGCCTGCCGCCCTGGTCCTGGGTGCGAAGGGCGGCGATCGATCCGTCGCTGCAAGTGCTCGAGAAGATGCAGCCGAACAGTGGCGGGTATCTCGAAGCGACTCCGTTGACGGCATTCGTGGTGATGTCGCTGGTTGACACGCTCAGCACGTCGCCCCAGCCCAACGGGTGCCGCGACCGGGTCATCGCACGCGGTCTGCGATTTCTTGAGGATTCGGTTGACTCCGAAGGCAGTTGGCCGATCGATACGAACCTGGCGACCTGGGTCACGTCACTCTCAGTCACAGCGCTTGCTCAAGATCCCACGGACGAGCGGGATTGGTCGAGCGAATCGCTGGTCGATTGGCTGCTGTCGTGTCAACATCGGGTACGACACCCCTTTACCGGCGCCGACCCTGGTGGTTGGGGGTGGACCAATTTATCGGGAGCCGTTCCCGATGCGGACGACACCCCGGGGGCAATCATCGCACTCTCAAAACTTCGCGATTCGGTCAACCAGCGGCAATCTGAACGCATCGATGACGCCTGTGCGGCAGGGAAAGAGTGGTTGCTCGGACTGCAGAACCGCGACGGTGGGTGGCCAACGTTCTGTCGTGGTTGGGGCAAACTGCCGTTTGATCGCAGCAGCACGGATTTGACCGCTCACGCAATTCGCGCGTTCGCGACGCTGCCGCCGTGTTCCCGCAGTTCCGTGGCGATCGATCGAGGAGTGAAATTCCTGCGAACCGCTCAGCAACCCGACGGCTCGTGGCTGCCGCTGTGGTTCGGCAATCAAGACCGCCCGGCTGAGGACAATCCGGTCTACGGGACGGCCAAAGTGCTCGTCGACGCGCCCGCGGCGCTGGGAGTCGATGCGATTGGACGCGGGATTGGCTACTTGCTCGCCATCCAAAATGCGGATGGTGGGTGGGGTGGCGGCGCGTCGGTCACGCGGTTTCACGATGCTATTGCGGAGAATTCACCGCTAGCAGGGAGAGGTTCTACCATCACCAGCACGGTGGAGGAAACTGCTCTGGCGGTCGAGGCGTTGGTCAGCCTGTGGGGTTATGTACACGGTCAAGAGTTCTCAGAAAACCCATATTTTTCGCCCCAATCCCCTTCCCTGA
This sequence comes from Rhodopirellula sp., assembly GCA_041688415.1. Taxonomy (GTDB): domain Bacteria; phylum Planctomycetota; class Planctomycetia; order Pirellulales; family Pirellulaceae; genus Rhodopirellula. The sequence goes on from JBDNIG010000016.1 coordinate 29,937, forward strand.
CCGAGTCGACCCGAGACGCTATACTGGCAGGCTCCGATTGGTTGATTCGTTCCGTTGCCGCTGGGCGTCACCGCATTGCTTGGCCGATCGGTTTTTATTTTGCCAAATTGTGGTATCACGAACGCCTGTACCCCCTGATTTTCACCACCGCTGCGCTCGGTCGCGTTGCCACGTTGCCTGTCGAGTGCGGTGCCGAACACGACGACACTCCTTAGGGTAATCATTTTGTCGACCGGACATCCCCCCACTCGAAGCGATGCGCAGCGAAACGAACCGTCTCGCGCCGATTCGTCACGTCGTCAGCGCCGCAATACGAGCCAACTCAAGGACGTTCCCGATACCCTCGCGATGCGGGAAAGTCTGCGGGACCGTTGCCGCGACGTTGCCGATCGGCTCGATCGTGATCATCCGTTGACCAAGGACGAGATGGAGCAGGTGGCGCGGCAGATGCTCGTCGAAGCCGATCTGCCCGACGGCTTGCTGGGCTGGACGATGGTCAACATCAGCAGCGCGTTTTGGCGACATCAGGTCTCATCGGTACCGCCCGAGCGGCGCCTGTTTCTGTTGCCACACTGCCTCAAACACGCCGAGGGCTGCCCCGCCGATTACGATCAGTTTGGCATGAACTGCAAACAATGCGGTGCCTGCAGCATCGCGGACTTTCGCAGCGTCGCCGAAGAGATGGGCTACCGGGTGCTCGTCGCCGAAGGTTCGCCGGTCGTGATGAAGATCATTGTTGGTGGATACGTCGATGCCGTCGTTGGCGTGGCCTGTTTGAACGTGCTCGAAAAAGCCATCGACAAAGTCTTGCTAGCGGGGATCCCCTGCATGGCCGTGCCGCTGCTCTCGAGTGATTGCCGCAACACGAAAGTCGACGATCCGTGGGTCGAAGAGATGATCCGCACACCGTACGTCCCCGCTGCCGCGAGAACCCGCAGCTACGTGCACTTGATGCGTTCGGCGGGGAATTTATTCAGCCGCGATACGCTGCACCGGCTCGCCCCACCCATGCGTGGAATGGGATTGGTCGTCCCCAATGCCGATCGCAATGGTGTCGCCAATCCAACATCGATTTCGCTTGACGCTGGCGTCGACGGTGCCGTGCAGCGACTCCAGGGCGAAATGCCGGACTATGCGACCGACGCGATCACGGCCGATCAACTCGTGGGCGTCGATCCGATCGCCGGGACCGAAGCGATCGCGTACGATTTTCTCGCCCGTGGCGGCAAACATTCGCGGCCCTTCATTACCCTCGCGGCCTACGATGCGGTCAACGGTGGCGAAGCGACGTGCAGCGATGGTGACATCAAAGCTGCCGACACCCCTGATTCCGTACGCCGTGCGGCGCTAAGCATTGAAACGTTTCATAAGGCCAGCCTCGTGCATGATGACATCGAGGATGACGATGCCTACCGCTACGGCCAACCCGCCGTCCACCATCGTTTCGGGATCGCTTCGGCGATCAATGTCGGTGACTACATGATCGGGCTGGGTTACCGCTTGCTCAGTCGCGACATGGTCGGTGATCAAGTCGACGCGGCGACGCGCGTGGACTTGCTCGATTCACTCGCCGCGGCACACGTCCGATTGTCCGAGGGCCAGGGTGCCGAGTTGTTGTGGCGCGATGCCAAGGATCGACGCTTGCAACCGATTGACGCCTTGAAAATCTATGCGTTGAAAACCTCGCCTGCGTTCGAAGCGGCACTCTACAGCGGCGTGCGGATTGCTGGGGACGCGTCCGAACTCGTCGAACCCATTCGTCGATTTTCACGCAATCTCGGAGTCGCGTTTCAAATCATCAACGACCTCAACGATTGGATCGGAGACGATTCAAACAAACTCACCGCCGGTGCGGACGTGATTGCTGGCCGCCCGACGCTGTTGTGGGCTTTGGCGCTGCAGCATCTCGACGAAGAAGACCAAGAGACGTTATTGGGACTCGCCGGCGATGATTGCGACCTGACCGTTCGCGAGCGATTGCGGTCCGCGGAGAGTCTGTACCGCAAGGCGGGCGTATTTGATCTATCGCTCCAATTGGTTGACAAGCATCAGGCGCGCGCCGAACAGGTCGCTGACGAACTGGATAGCGAACCGCTCCGCAGGCTGTTCTATTTCCTCGTCGACACCGTGCTCGAACGCCCCGAGATGCCCACCCCCGCCACGGTCACCTTGTCGGCGGCAATGCCGGTCGCCTAGCAACCGCCCGGCGGTTTGCTGGTGAGGCCACACTCGCCAGAGCGTGGACCGCGCCTACCCTTGTCGGTGTCGCCACGCTCGCGACGGCCCGTGGCATCCACTACCGGGCGATCGCAGAGACGGCAAGCCTGACGAGTGCCCCATCCCTCCCGGACCGCTTCATGCCCGCCCCATCCGACCCGTCGCTGCGCCGCCACATTGACATCGACTCACTGATTTCGCAGTTCTACTCCAACTCCGACGCGCTCGCGAAATTCGAGCAGGTCGCTATTTGCTCGCCACCGTTTGATCGATTGCTCGATCACAACTGCCACATGACGGTGACGGTCGAAGCGTTTCATCAGGAGCAAGTCGACGTCGTCGTGCAACGGAGTTGCAATCGCTTGCGCGATGGCCGATCGATCTGGCACGACGATCCCGAGTTGCAAGGCGCGGGACGTCGTTTGATCGCTGAGCAGACGGTTTCCTACTCCCGCGAGATCACGCTGGTCACACATGACACCCGCAAAACCGTGCAGTACGGACTCGTGCGACTCGATCCGTCGATGATCGGTCGTGACGTTTGGCTAGAAATCGCCGGCGAGGGCATCCCACTTGGCCGAGCGTTAATCAATCACAACGTGCTGCGGTCGGTCGAACTGGACCGGTTGTGGAAAATCACGCCCGGCGAGGCACTCTCATCGATCTTAAACACCTCCCCCAAAGAAACCGTCTACGGCCGAACCGCACTCATCCGCTGCAACGACCAACCCGCCATCGAACTCATCGAAATTGTAATTGAGTAGCCGAGTCTCTCCGAGACTCTGAAATCCAACAGTCACCTCAGCGTCTCGGAGAGACGCTGCTACTCATGAGCGTGGTACTTCGATGCCGCGCATCATTGCTCGGAGTTCCTCGTCGACTTGTTTGCCTTCAATTTCCGCTTCCGCCGTCAACTGCACGCGGTGGCGGAGGACGGGCAGGGCGATGCGGGTGACGTCGTCGGGGACGGCGAAGTCGCGTGAAGAAAACGCGGCCAGCGTGCGGGCGGCTTGCATGAGCGAGATTCCCGCTCGCGGTGAAGCCCCGATATGGAACCCCGGCCAGTCGCGGGTTGCCCGCACGAGCGAGCTGATGTACGTGACCAAGCGATCTTCGATCCGCACCCGACTGCACGTCTGGATCGTTTGATTGACCAGTTCCGGGTTCGTCACCCGGTTGACCTCTTCCTCCAATCGCTTGTTGAAATCAATTTGTTGCGAATGCAGCTTGAGGATTTCGGTCTCTTCCATTGCCGTTGGATAATCGACGTTTAATTTAAACATGAACCGGTCCAACTGAGCTTCCGGCAAGTTATAGGTTCCTTCGCTTTCGAGTGGGTTCTGCGTCGCCAGGACGAGAAACGGACGTGGCACCGGATGCGTCACGCCGTCGATCGTGACACTATATTCTTGCATGATCTCCAGCAGCGCCGCGTGCGTCTTGGCGGGTGAACGATTGATCTCATCGGCGAGCAGTAACTGCGTGAACACGGGTCCGGGGCGAAAGCGAAATTCACTCTTCTGCATGTCAAATACCGGTGCCCCGGTGATGTCCGATGGCATCAAGTCCGCGGTGAACTGGATCCGCCCGAATTCACAGCCCAAGATCCGGCCGAGCGTGCGGACGAACAGCGTTTTGCCGAGCCCGGGCACCGACTCGATCAACACGTGTCCACCGGCGAATAACGCCGTCAACGTGCCAAGGACGAGCTCGTCTTGGCCAACGTACAACTTCGCGACTTCGGCTTGAATTCGCTCGAATAGCTCCCCCACGGCTTGGAATTCGGGGGCGACCCGCGGCGCCTCGTCAGGTGTGGGCGGTAGAACAGGCGGCAGATACGAATCACTCAAAGTTTCTGGCTCACGCAAGCGGGGAATTCAACGTGTTTCAAATCGACCCCCAAAATGATAACCGATCAACCCGTATTGCGTCCCACCTGCAAACCATCGCGAGCAAAAATTCGTCGCCCACCATCAACGGGCAAGCAGACGCCCGTGATGAAGGTGGATTCACATAGAAACGCGGTCGCAGCGGCGACATCGTGCGGCTCACCGATTCGCCCCACCAACGTGCTCGCGATCAGTCGCTGACGTGTTTCCTCATCGACATCCTCCGCGAGCATCACGGGGCCGGGCTGCACGCAGTTCACGCGCACGCTTCCGTTTCGACTACCAAGTTCCACCGCGAGCGACCGGGTCATCGTCTCGATTGCCCCTTTGCTCGGGAAATACGCCGCGTGATCCGCGTACGGCCGCCCCGTCGCCCAATCACCGATGTTCACGATCGAACCACCAAGCGGTTGTGTTAGCATGATCTGGCCCGCCGCTCTTGCGCACAAGAGCGAAGCGACCGCGTTGATTTGAAAATACCGCCGAATTTCATCGCCCGTGATGGCATCGAGCGGCGTCGGTGACCAGATCGCGGCGCTGTTGACGAGGATATCCAAGCGACCGAAATGAGTTGCGGTCTCACCGACGAGACGGTCGCAAGTTTCGTCCTGTTCGAGCGACCCCGTCACCACGATCGCGTCCCGATCAAACCGCTGGCGCCACGATGCCGCTGATTCTGCCGCCTCGGTGCAGCTTGAATTCGCGTGCAGCGCCACGTGGCATCCGCGTCGCGACAACTCCTCCGCAATGGCCCGCCCAACCCGCGGCGCACCGCTGCCAGTGACGAGCGCCACCGGTGCCTCGCAATCGAAGGTCTGTTGCAAAGGTGTCATCGTTGCATCTCCCGCCGTGGCATCGCTTGAATCTATCTCGCTCGGCTCGCCGAGCCGATGACAAATCGCTCCATGGTAGCCAGACGGCACCGTCCGTCTGAGCTGGTCCCACACCTATCATCCTCACGACGGGCGGAGCCGTCGGTCGACAATGATGCGCAGACGGCTCCGTCCGTCTGAGCTGGTCCCACACCTATCATCCTCACGACCGGCGGATCCGTCGGTCGACAATTCTGCCCATCCGGCTCCGTC
>JBDNIG010000158.1:0-6753 GCA_041688415.1 Rhodopirellula sp.
GATCTCCCGGCGGTTGCCCAGTGCCAATCCCGACAATTCCTCGGGCAAGGTGAAGACGACTTGAAAGTACGTCACCCCGGGGAGCAGCAACTCGCAAGTCGACTCCAGCCAGTCGGCACGCCGAGCGCCGCGACACTGTGGACAGTGACGATCACCGCAGGAATTGTAAACTGGCGTTTCTGATTGACATCCGTCGCAGCGATAGACGTGGCCCCCCAAAGCCCGCGTCCGGCACAACGCCAGCTTGGCAAGCGTGCTCTGCACCTGCGGAACTGCCTGGCCGGAGTGCTTCTTCACATACTGCGGCGCATACTGCTTGAGCAGGCTGGCAACGGTCAAGCCTGGCGTTTGAAATGGCGTCTTGCCGAGTTCTCCGTCCTTGCCACCGGTTTCGCTCTTGGCGTCTGGTTCGGCAACACTCGTCGGGCCGGGTTGAGCTTGTGCCGGTTGGAAAAGCTTCTTTAATCCGGCGGCGACGGGGTTGGCAATCGCCGCGACCAGCGGACTTGCGAGGACACTCATTACGACTCATCTCAGGCCCCACTAAAACGACCCCCTTCCCCTTTTCCTCCTCCGGAACTCGAATCGAATCTGGAGGTGCCCGGCTTGAACGCGAAATCTGCCAACTCGCCGGCATCCTCGGCGTCGACCCCGGACCGCTAACGCTTCGTCAGATGTGCTGGATGGAAGAGAAAGCTGGGAGAAGAGGAACTGTGGGACAGAGCACCTTTTCGGGTGGGTTAAAGTCACCTGTGTTTTGGGGCCAAATCAGACCGATTGGCAATACCCAAGCCGCGCGAACGCCATCGCTGCCCACAACCGAGCGACGCTGGCTTCCACAAAGTGCTCTGTCCCCATGTCTTCCTCGCACCGTGCTCAACCTCCCAAATTCTGGCAGGACCCCGTGCGGTGACTCACCAGATCCGAGAGACACCATACGCGTCGAATGCAGCGTCACATCCAACGATCGTCAGCGATTCAATCTCCGACTGAGCGATCAAAAGTCGATCGAACGGATCACGGTGGTGAAGCGGCATCCCGGAGACAAAAGAGACATGTCGCAGCTCGATTGTCAAAAGCGAAAAACGATTCGCTGCGATTTCCCGCGGCAGAAACACATCGACTGAATCAGAGAGCTGAAGCTTGCCCAATCCGGATTTAATGGAAATTTCCCAGCAGCTCGCGATACTAAACCATTTGCGGTTGGCTGGCGACTCTATTGCCGAGCGTGCGACAAGACTCAAGCGGGAATCGTTTGCGACGAACCAAAGAAACGAGTGCGTATCCAGTAAAAGGTTCACTGCATGTACTCGGCGAAGTCATCCAGAGGCGCATCGAAATCATCTGCCATGTGAAGAACCTTTCCCTCCGCTGAACCGGCTTTGCATGCGTAGTCATGCTCAGGTTCTTTGCGGATGACTGCAACCCGCTTGCCATTTTCGACAACGGCAATTTCTTCACCAGGTTGCAGACCCGCAAGCAGACCAGAAAGGCTCGGTGTGTTGCCATCAATTTGTAGCTCGCTCATCGCCTTACCTCCTGTCAATTGTCATGGGCCAGATTCGCTTCGTGACTTCAGTATAACCCAAATCACGGAAGAATAATGTCCGCTGAAGTAAAACTCGGTCTCGACGCCGCGAGCGACGATCGACTGTGCCGAGATCAGGAACGTCAAAGACCTCACCGCTAATCCCCGCTAATCGAACACTAATATTGAGACTTCTCGCTGCCAAAATGCTGAAGGATCAAAAGGCCGTAGAATATTGCCCGCGAATGGCGCGAATCGACGCGAATTTCAAAGTTGGCAAGGCATCGACAATGATCATATTCGCGCCCATTGACGTGATTCGCGGTTAACCCTTGCACGGCCCTGCGGCTTCGCCTTCACCCCAGCGAGTCTTGTTGGTGACGGTCGAAACGTGTCTTCGTTTTTCCATCGACAGCCCATGTTTTGATTCGTGTGCGATTAGCGAAGATGAGTGTTCCCGATCTTGTTCACCGCCGTCTGCTGAGCAAAGCGGTGGCGGAACTCGAATCGAATCTGGAGGTGCCCGGCTTGAACGCGAAATCTGCCAGCTCGCCGGCATCGACCCCGGACCGCTAACGCTTCGTCAGATGTGCTGGATGGAAGAGGAACTGGGGGAAGAGGAGCTGGGGGACGGAGCACCTTTTCGGTTGGTTTGAGGTCACCTGTGTTTTGGGGCCAAATCACACCGATTGGCAATACCCAAGCCGCGCAAACGCCATCGGTGCCCCCAACAGCGCGTCGCTGACTTCCAACTAAGTTCTCTGTCCCCGCGTCTCCCCTTGCCGTTTTGTTTGCAAAACGCTGATCAGAACATTTATCGATGAAAACCGGAATCACCTCTAGCGGGCCCGTGTCGGACCCCTTGAGAAAGCACTCTGTCCCTCTGCTTTCTTGTCCCTCTGTTTCACCGAGACATAAGAACTCACCGACCCGACGCCTTGGCTTGTTGCTGCAGCGTGTAGCGAGCGCGAGTCTTCAGGATCGTCAACTGATCACTTCTCGCGATTAGCAAACCAAGCTCTTTTGCCTCGTCGCCAGTCAACTTTCCGTCGCTGTTCTTCGCCAAGAGATCACTGAGCCGATCTTGGGCAGATGGGGCCAATTTGCTATCTGCAAGCGCCTCTAACTCGTCGATGTCCAGGCTAGTCAATAGTTCCGAAGAGTTGTTCATAATGCGTCGCCTTCACAAAGTATGCACTGCCGCTTGATATACGCGATTATAGCTCGCCCAAATAGGCTTGCCAATCAACCAAATCGACATCGTTTTCCCAATCAAAGCGGGAAGGACTTGATTCGTCCGACGACAGGAGCGGATCATCCGAGCCTTGCCACTCGACTTGCAGGAGCCGGGGGACAGGAGCCGGGGGAGACAGGAGTCGGGGGACAGAGCACTTTTTCGGGTGGTTTGAGGTCACGTGTGTTTCGGGGCCAAATCGCACCGTTTGGAAGTACCCAAGCCGCTCAAACGCCATGGCTGCCACCAACAACGCGTCGCTGACTTCCAACCAAGTGCTCTGTCCCCGTGTCTCCGGTCCCCGTGTCTCCGGTCCCATCCCCGTGTCTCCCGGTCCCCGTGTCTCTCGCTGACAAGTAAAGCGAGGAGCGTTCAGATCCCTGAGCGAAGTGCTCTGTCCCCAGGTTCCCCGGTCCGGCGAATTGTCGAGCGTGTTTGCCGAATTTGAAAAGCTTGAAAAGAGGCTCACGGATGTCATTGAACGGAAGCAGACCGGTAATGAGACTTCGCGAACTCGACGCAAAAGAGCTAAGTAGCAAAGCTCGGTTGTCCGAGAGTACTTTTCTTGATTGGGTCTCTCGTGGGGACGATCGGTTCTTACCAACTCGGATTGATGCGACATCAGGAAAGCTTCGCGAGCTAGACGTACCAAAGCCGAGTGACATGCGGATTTTCCGCACGTTAAACAAGTCGCTGGGATTCGATCGGCTATACCATCGTGTCGCACACGGCGGAGTGAAGCATCGATCGTCGGTCACGTCCGCAAAGACGCACGCCAAAGCACCTTTCATCTGGGTGATTGACGTCGCAAACTGTTTTCCATCGGTAAGGTCAGAGCGATTCGCGGAGGAAATGGGACGCATTGGAGTGGACTCACGGATGCAGAATGTTCTGATGGAAACGTTCTTCTGTCGCGGGCAAGTTCCACAAGGTTGCCCGACCAGCAATCTCGCCCTAAATCTTTTTTTCCTGAAGCTGGATTATCGAATGGCGGAGTATTGCTGGAAACGGCAAATTTCATTTACTCGCATGGCTGACGACGTTGTTCTTGGTGCGAAGGATCGCTCAACTGGCGATCGGGCCGTAGAAAAACTTGTTGCAGGATTGACGGACCTTGAAGTAAAAGTGAATGAAAAGAAACGTGAAGCAGTCGGCTTTCAACCGTGCTCGGGACAGCAACTGGTGCATTCTTTGGAAATTTCGTCCGGTTCGCTTTTGCTCTGTGATGAGCACCGAATTCGCGCCAGGCATGTTGCGGAAAAAACAGTTGGGGCGTGTCGGTCTGTCCAGCCCCGCAGTCTCGAACGTGCCGCTAACTATCGGCGACAGTTGAATGGTTGGTTTCACTACAGCAGCCAGTCTCAAGATTTGCTGACCAACGATTTAGCAAAAGCGATTCGCCTTGCTGACGACTCAGTGAAGCTGAAACTCCGCATGGCAAGTCTCGACTGCAAAGGATGGCGTTGGTGGGTTGGCGAAACTGCTTCCGACCTTGCTACACGGTGGTGCTTGAAGAGTTCGGCGTAAGACGAGATCTGGGGCCATCCACTTTTTTGCATGGCCCCGAAGCTTCCTGCGTTTACCATTTGCCGTATTTTGAAATCCTCCGCTTTTAGCTCGATGGGTGGCCCCTGTTTGTTCCTGTTTGTTCAATGGGTGGCCCTTGTTTGTTCACCCGGCCTCGTCAACGAACTCACGAAAACTCTCGCGTGGTTCGCTATACCGAGTTAAGCGTGGCGATTCCAATCACCAAGTCACTCGTCAACACAGAGATCCGAAATTCCAACTTTTTGAAAAAGTTCCTCGGCCGAGCACCCGAGCCGGATGACGACGATTAAGATCAACTCGGTGGATGGGGCGTCCCGCATCATCCCAAAGTGATCGCACGTCGACGACTTGAGGCCGATTCATCGTGAGCAAATCGACTGTGGCCGCACCGATGTCCGTCAAGCCCACGATGACGGTGCCGTCAATCGACCAATCAAAATGCTCGGACCAATGGTCTTGCTGAGGGTGAAAAAGCCGGACCAAGTTTCCATTGGCCAACTTGCCGTGGGTGCGGTCAGATTTGAAGCGGTTGCCCTGAGTTCTGGTCGCCAGCGGGACAAGCAAGACACAGATTGCCAAAATCCGACTGACCATCCCGTGCGACCGAAACGATGTGTTCGATCGCGAACGTAACAACCGTCAAGGATTCGGATGCTTTGCAGTCGGCACAACAATCGCCGAATACCCGAAAGGGGGCCAGGACTCAAATGCATCGTCATCTTTAACAAGAGTCCGCGCACCGTTTCTTTGTCGTGCCATTTCTTCGTGAACTCACCAATCTACATTTCACCGGTGGACAGCAACTGTTTGCGAAGCCGCAGTCGTCGCTCGCTGTTCATTTGCAGTAGCCGAACTTGCTGCCCGCTTTCTTGTTCAATCGTGACCAGATTGGTGCCCTTGTGCAAATTGCATTGATCACAGGCCAAAGCCAAGTTTGATATCGCGTCATCCACTTGGTGCTGCCGGGCAACGATGTGCTCGACATGAAAGGTCAAATCATACGAGCCTTGCGGAAGACGACAGTATTCGCAGAGATTGCCTGCTCGCTCGCGAACCACTCGCCTACTTGCGGCTTCCACTACGTTCCCTGCTGTGCAAGCACCGCTCGCGCCTTCGACTTGACAATCGCAACCAGATCAAACGTGTCGATGAATCGCTGATAAGCACATATGGGTAAATATTTCGGTTTAATGGTATGTCTTTTGCGGCTAAGTTTACTTGGGATTCCTTTCTTCATTTGCTAGCAAATATTCGACGGTCGAATTTGAGCTCGGCACCATGTTTCTCTCCTGTTCCACAAACCGGGAGATTCCAATGGCACGCCCTTCCACAAAATTCGCAAAGATCATCTCCGTTGAGCAAGAGCAACAATTGATAGAGCTTTGGAAAAGCCATCATTGCCATTACACGCGAGTCCGTGCACACGCAATTTTGCTGAGCAATCAACAATACGACATCAGTTCCATTGTCGATATCTTCGGAGTCGAACGCGACTCGGTCTCCAGCTGGATTGATCGATTTTCGGAAGGCGGCCCCGACGCGCTTGAAGACTCGGATCATCCAGGTGCACCACCGATACTGAATGATGCTGAGCAGCAAACGCTACGACGGCTTCTTCGGAAATACCCCAATCGACCAGGCAAAGTCCTGAAGGAGCTGAAGAAGAACACAGGAAAAGAAATCAAGAGGCCCACTCTGCGGGAGTACGCCAAGCGATTCCGACTCAGTTGGAAGCGTTACCGTCGAAGTTTGCGACAAAAGCGGGATGAAATCGCTTTTCAACTGGCCAAGGAAGAGCTTGCCGAGTTCCTTGCGGAGCCCGACCTGAATGTCGTCTATTTTGACGAGGCGGGCTTCTCGCTCAAGGGAGTTGTTCCGTATGGATGGCAACCGATCGGTGAACGCTACGAGACACCGGTCACGGGTGCACACGGCAGCAACCTTCAGACCCTCGGTTTCCAAGGGCAAGACGGGGAAACGCACATGTACGTTCACAAGGGATACGTGAACAGCGAAATGGTAATCTCAATTTTTGATGATTATTGTCAAACGCTCGAAGGGCCAACGGTTGTCGTTCTTGACAACGCCTCGGTGCACAAGAGCGCGGCCTTCCAGGCCCGCTTAGAAGACTGGGCGGAGCGTGGACTTTATATCTACTACCTGCCGCCATACAGCCCAGAACTGAATGCGATCGAGAGATTCTGGAAGAAGTTGAAGTACCAACTGCTACCAGCTGAAGCATGGGCGCGATTCAGCGGACTGCTTGAAACACTCACGAAAACGCTCAATGAGTTTGGGGAAGTGTCGTATATGCCTTCGCTTTTTAGTTATGCCGAATAAATTCACCCGACGTGCTTACTCGGATCGCTCCTCGACACTCAACTGCCCATTGCTCGCTTTTTCGGCAAGTGCGTCAATCCGCTCTTGAGTGTCACAGTCGGCA
>JBDNIG010000017.1:0-2287 GCA_041688415.1 Rhodopirellula sp.
ATTGTCCAGTGTGTACGTGAGGCCTTCCAGCCTGACTTTCCCCACGTCAGCTGGGACAGGCGGACCTGTGTTTTTGGGATTAACAAGAGGATGTGAAATGAGGATTGCGTTAGTGGCACCACTGATCGAAAGTGTGCCGCCGAAAACCTACGGCGGCAGCGAGCGGGTCGTGCATTACCTTACCGAAGAGTTGGTCGACCGGGGCCATGAGGTCACGTTGTTTGCCAGTGGGGATTCGTGCACTCGCGCCGACCTTGTTGCTCTGGTGCCGGAATCGCTGAGGAAATCCTCTCAACCGCACGATCAAGTTATCTGGCATCTTTGTCAACTGATGGAAGTGATGCGAATGGCGGATCGCTTTGACACCGTTCATTTCCACACGGATTTTTCTCATTTTCCACTGATGCGATACGCTCCAATCCCGCATGTGATGACCCTGCATGGACGGTTGGACGTTCCTGATTTCGACATTCTGTTTCATGAGTTTTCGGAAATGCCGGTCGTGTCGATTTCCGACTCGCAGCGGCGGTCGCTGCCTGGTGCGAATTGGGTCGCGACGGTTTACAATGGCATACCGGCAGTCGATTTTCAGTTCCGTCCGGAGTCGGCCGACTACTTCGCCTTCCTGGGACGCATCTCTCCCGAAAAAGGTCCAGAACAAGCGATTGAGATTGCAATTCGTTTGAACACACCGCTGCGGATGGCTGCTAAAATTGATACGGTGGATCGGGATTATTTTGCGAGTGTGATCGAGCCAAAGTTGGCTCATCCGTTGATCGAGTACATTGGCGAAGTTGACCTGCAGGGCAAGAACGAACTGCTCGGTGGTGCCAAGGCACTCTTGTTTCCGATTCAGTGGCCAGAGCCGTTTGGTTTGGTGATGATCGAAGCGATGGCGTGTGGGACGCCCGTGATCGCCTTTCGTAACGGTTCGGTCGACGAAGTGATGCGGGACGGTGTGAGCGGATTGATCGTCGAGTCGGTGGACGAAGCGGTCGCCGCCGCCGGACGAATCGAGCAGATTGATCGAGCCGGTTGTCGACAGTACTTTGAACAATCATTTTCGGCACAGCGAATGGTTGATGGCTATTTGGAGGTTTATCGAAGGTTAGTGAGGGTCCCCGTGCCGCTACAGCCTGGCCGCCCGGTGGCCAGAACGTCAGTCGCTGCGGGCGGCGCGCCGCCTCAACTGCCAAGCTAAGAAACAGTCACGAAATAAAATCCGTAACCGAACTCGCCGAGAGGTTCGATCACCTTCGAAAACGAAAGTCTTGCCGACTTCGGCTGCGATTGAGGAAAATAGAGTGATGCTTGAAAACAAACTGCCACCAGCGAACCCGGAATGCGATTTCGCCACCGTGGCTCATCGTGCGACGGGTGAGTCACGCGTGCTTAAACACGGTGATACGTTCGCACTGTTTGATCGGTTAGGTGAAATCGGGCTGTCCGGCTACAGTGAACAAGGACTCTATCACAAAGGCACGCGATATGTTTCGCGTTGGGAAGTGTTGATCAACGGCCTGCGTCCCACGCTGTTGAATTCGACCGTTCGCGAAGACAATAACTCTTGCTGGTCCAGATGACGATGCCGGAGATGCGATTGAACGCGCATACCGTGCTGCCGCAAGGAACACTGCATGTCTATCGTTCATTGATTGTCGAAGAGCCACGACTGTATGAACACCTGCAAATAACGAACTATTCTCGCGGTCCGTTGGAGTTGGACGTGCAGTACCGCTACGATGCGGACTACCGTGATATTTTCGAAATTCGCGGTGCCGCCCGAGCAGTTCGTGGCACGTTGCAGGACGCGGTCGTCCAGGAGCATCACGCCGTGTTGAGCTATCGTGGATTAGACAACCAATTGCGATCGACACGGTTTTGCCTTGATGGCGACATGCAAGAGATTGCAATTGATCATTGCTGCCAGCGGATTCGAGTCGATGCGGGTGCGAGTGTCGAACTCAACGCCACGGCAACCTGTCTGCTCGGAGATATCAGCCCCGAGAAAGGCAGCCACTCCCAGGCGATTGAATCGATCGATATTCGAGTGCATGAGGAGGAGGAACATCGCACTGACATTTTTACGTCCAACGAGCAATTCAACGAATGGCTGGGTCGTTCCGACTCGGATTTGTTGATGTTGAGCACCGACACCACGTACGGACGCTATCCCTACGCTGGCGTCCCTTGGTTTGCGACCCCGTTTGGCCGCGACGGAATTATCACGGCGCTGGAGACATTGTGGATACGCCCGCGTCTGGCGCGTGGAACGCTGAGTTTCTTA
>JBDNIG010000018.1:0-10955 GCA_041688415.1 Rhodopirellula sp.
AGTCACTGACGCGAAATGCTCCGTGTTGACCGTCAAGCCTGACGGGTTCGTCTCGCCCGTTGGTTGAAAAAATCGAGTGCGTAGCTGACAGCAGCATCATTGGCTCGGCATCGTTGTCGACCGGTACGCAAATTGCTCGACATCTTGGCGGCGGGCACACTCTCGTACGCACACTCTCGTAAAGGAACATCCATGATTCAGTCTCCCAATCGAACCGACCTTGACCAACTGATTCAGCACGAATCGGGTCGTTGCATTTCCGTCCTGATGCCCACCCACAAAGCGGGCCGCGATGTCATGCAAAATTCAATTCGCTTCAAAAACTTGATCACCAAAGCAATCGATTGCAACCGCGAAATGGGTGGCAATGCCGAGCTTCACAGTCGTCTTGAAAATCTTGCAAAGTTGGAACACGACAGCAATCTTTGGCAGCACCAATCCAACGGGTTTGCGTTATTTGTCTGCGAAGGGTTCGAGCAGACATGGAAACTACCCGCCGCGCCCCAGGATAACGTGGTTATCGACGATCAGTTCTTCATCCGACCGCTCGTCACGGCGATTAACAGCCTGACGAAAACGTTGACGTTAGCGCTGACTTGGAAAAACGCGAGGCTGTTTAAGTTCGATGGTTATGATGTTCGTGAAATCGTCGATGACGTATTCCCTGTTGCCAAGCGTGACTTGGTACCGGCTCCGTTGCGAGAAGATCGTTTGCAGTTTTCGACGCAGTCTACCCATGGAACGATCGGGACGTCTGGCCACGCCAAGGCGACGCCGATGTTCCACGGACAGGGTAGCGGGGAGGGAGGGGTCGAAGCGGATCGCGCGAAGTACTTATCGCAAATCGCTGAACGACTCGCCAGCGTCACGTATAACACTGATTCCAACCTGGTCCTGATGGCAACCGAAGAAGTTGTGGGAGAATTCGAAGCGACGACCGACGTGGAAATCGCAACCGTGAGTCATGTCAGTCCTGACGGGCTTAATGACGAGCAGATCAAGCAGCGCGTCATTGAAATATCCCACTCGATTGCGGTGCGTTCGACTGACGAAGTCTGCGAGCGATTGGGAACAGCTCTTGCCAATGAAATGGCGGCCACACAACTCGACAAAATTGTGTTAGCCGCATCCGCCGGACGAGTCGAAACACTCTTATTGTCGGATGAAAAAGTACGCCTAGGACGCTTCAATCGCGACCAACAAGAAGTCGAGTTTGACGAGAATGCCGAGACCGATTTGGTCAACATTGCGGTACATGAAACTCTGAAAACAGGAGGTTCGGTGTTGCAATTGAACGAGGGTAGCCTCGAAGCGCCCGTCGCGGCGATCTATCGCTATTAGGAAATTGTCTCGGGTCACCTTCCCGTAGCGGGGCTCGCCAGAGTTCTGTCGGCGCGGGGAAGTCCGAATTCTGGCGAAACCGGCTCGTGGAGTTCTGCATGCTGTCACCAAGTGAGTCCCAACAGAACGTCGATGACTCACCCCATCATTTTTCGTCTCGATTGATCGGCCCGTTCCTGGCGGGGCAGCGTGTCGCGATTGGCCTCTTATGATGAAAGCGATAGACATAATTCTCGACCAACTCAGGTCCAAGTAGATTGGAACGCCGAGTGGGTCGAATAGTTCGTACCGTTTCGTCACCATCGTCCTTTCGTGGATCGCTTCGCGACTCCGACTACGCTTCCTTACGCAACGTTCTTGCTCGCACCAGCGATCATTCGGTTGCGCGTGATCCAGACGCTGCACGGCGCGTGTCGAAGGACATACCGTGTCATGCTTCCCATCAGCACTCGCCCCAATCGCGTGCGCGGTGTTTCGCCGACAACCATCACGTCGATCTCCTCTTCCTCGATGAACTTGACAAGCCCTTCGCCGATGTGATCGCTCTGAACGACGCTGCCGGTGGCCTGTGGTGCGAAAGCGTGCAATTGCTCGGCCGCCTTCTTCACCCCTTCTGGCGATGAACCTACGTTCGGCGCGTCGTAGAATCGAGGTTGGTAAGTGACGCTCACCACTCGCACATCAGTCTCGCCCGCCCACCCGAACTCGGCGAACTCTTCGATCGCGGCCTGCGCTGGCTCGGATTCTTCGTACCCGATCGCAATGCGCAGACGATGATCCTGATTCATCGCCTTGGCCGGACGCACGACCAGAACGCTACACGGTGCATGAGTGGCCACGTAGTCGCTCGTGCTACCCAAGAGCATTCGAGCGATGGCCGAATGCCCAGTCGCTCCGATGACCAGCAGTTCCGGCTGAGTCTCGCGAGCGATCGCAACAATCGCTTCGCTAGAAAATCCTTCACGGACCACGTGCGTCAACGAGACGTTCGCCCCTTCAAACACGGCTTCGATGTCCGCGAAAGCCTGCTCGGCGGACGTGCGTTCCTGTGCCATCCACTTATCGATCCAATCGCCCATGCCAGCAAGAGACGATCCTCGGACTCCGACTCCGGGAACGACCAAGACCGAAACGACAATCAGTTCGATCTTTTCGTCGTGCGGCAAGCGGGCGAGAAACCTGGCAGCGTCCCTGGCGGGTTGCGAACCATCGGTCGCGAGCAGAATCTTCTTCATAATGATCTTTCATGGTTGACAGACTGGGCGTCCGGACTGAGCCCTGGCGAGTCCAACCACGCCAACGCAAGCCCTCTTACTGCAATGCACTGCGAAGATTGTGCCTTTGATCGAATTTAGCAGTCACACGAAGAAGACGTCCGTTCCCGAAGCAAAGGCGTGCCCTTTTGCACAGGTGGGCCACTGGGCACACTCAAGAACCTATCCGAGAGCCCTGTCAGTTACCCACAAGTTATTCTTCATCCCGAAGGGATTTCAAGCCATTAGCCGTAGGTCGCGTTAGCGCACCTACGGTTACTGGCCGAGATCGGCATTTTCGACCCCGAAGGGCGTCGTAGCGACCACTGTGGTCGGGCTGTGACCACCTTCGGGGTCAAATCGGTCGTTGTTCTCCTTTCACGGTGGTGTTCGCTACGCTCGACCACCGGCTAATGGCTGTAACGCCTTCGGCGTAATTTGGACTTGTGGGTAACTGACAGCCGAGAACCCTGAGCCAACCCATTAATCGCGGGTTTTTTCGAGGTTCTCGGATAGGTTCGAAGGTAGCCGGAGTCGCCAGACATTCGGATCGGTACTCGATTGAACTCCAGCGAGCGTGGCTACGAAATCACGGTCGATCCAACACGATCGCTAGCGATTGAAGCGGACACCGAAGAATACGTTTTCGTATTCGGGGCGGACCTTGCCAAGCGGTGCGGCATTCAGGTCAACGCTGACATTGGTGTTTCCCAAGTAGCGATATTCCGCAAACACGTCGATGTTGCGATTGACGCGTTTGGCAGCACCTGCGATGCCTTGGTACGCAAACGCCGCATCGTGAACGTCCACGGTACCAGTCAGCGTGTTAATGTCGGTATCGAAAGCCGCAACACCAATACCGCCACCGACATACGGGGTCACGCCCGCGAATTGCAGGGCTCCGATGTCGTAGTACATATTCGCCATGGCGGTGTACGCGAAAGTGTGTCCGCTCCAATCAGCCGTTCCGCCTAGGGTCGTGATTTGATCGGCAGTGTTGCTTCGGGAGCCGCCTTCGATTTCACCTCGCAGCCCGTGACCGAAGCGACGTCCGACCGCGCCGCCGATCGCCCAACCATCGCTGAAAGTCCCCCTCGCGCCACCTACGATATCGCTGCTGGTGTAATCGTGCAAGAAACTCCAGCCGCCAAATAGGCTGACATAGCAGCGAGATTCTGCGCAGCAGTCATCGTTGCTTTTCCAGAGCGTCCTCAAACGATCTCCGTATCCACCGTACGAGTCACAACCGCTATCGCATGAGGAGTCCCCACATACCGAGTCGCAACCGTCGCTGAACATCGAATGCAGAGGACCGGATGCCTGAGCGGTGGAAGAAAGGGACCAGGTGACAATGGACGCCACCAAAAGGAATGTTGTTTTTTTCATCGTGTACGCCGCCTTGCGTGAAGTAGTTATTCGAACATTTGACCGATGGATCCGCACCGGGCACACTTGAAGGAGTATGCCCTGTCGTCCCACCTAGCCATTTCGGCTTACCCCTGCAGATTAGATCGAGAAAAATATCTTCGTCATCGCGATGCCTACAAGCAAATGAATCGGTTCAGACCCGAAAACCGTTACGATCGTTACTTCACGCAGAAGAGACTCGTTTGACAAGTTCCGCTAGGATAAACGTTGTGCTCAACGAGCATCTGTTACCCGTTTTCGCCCTACCGATCCGGTTCAACCGCCAGGAACTTTGATGGCTCATTCGTCTCAGTCGTTTTCGTTGTATTCCGTGATTTTCGCGACGCTGCGGTATCGTTTCGCGGTTACGATCGCGGTCGCCTTGGGAGTCGCCACGGCCACGGCGGTGATCACGGGTGCGTTGTTGGTGGGGGACTCGATGCGAGCGAGTTTGCGCGAGTTGACCGTCGAGCGACTCGGCCGCATCGAATCGATCCTGGCACCCGGCCAATTTTTCTCGATCGACAGCGTCAAGTTGGTGGGTCAATCAGGGCCCGCCAACGAAGGGTCCGCCGCCAGCGACGGGTCCGCCGCCAGCGACGGGTCCGCCGCCAGCGACGGGTCCGCCACCAGCGACGGGTCCGCTGCCAGCGACGGGTCAGCGGTGAGCATGATCCTGTTTCCGGGCAGCAGCGTTGAAACCAAAATCAAAACGCAAGCCGACGCATCACGTGATGACGGAACGCGAGCGGACAAGATGCCCCGCATTCGTCATGTTGGAGGCGTGCAGATCGTTGGCACGGACGAATCGTTTTGGGATCTCGATGTTTCCGGTGTGCGACCCGACGTCATGCCGGGCGAGTACAGCGTCGTGCTCAATCAATCCGCTGCCGACGAACTCGGTGTCAGCGTGGGCGACGATGTGACGCTTCGATTGCCAGTCGAAGGGGCAGTGCCAGCGGACAGTCCGTTGGGCAAACGCGAACTCCTCGGCGAAGGACTGCCGCGCATGAAAGTTGCCGCCATCTTGCCCGATCGTGGACTCGGACGATTCTCGTTGACGCCCAGTCAGAGCGTTCCCAAGATCGTCTTCGTATCGCGTGAGGTGGTCGCTGACGTGCTCGACCGGAAGGGTCAAGCGAACGTGATGCTGTTTGATCATGCTCTGGCCGAAGACGCCATCTCGCTGGATCTGAAGTCTCTGGGCTGGAGCCTGCAGCGAGTGAAGGATGGCGAAGCAATCGACTACATTTCCCTCTCGAGCGACAGTTTGCTGCTGCCCCAGGTCGCTGTGGACCGGATCATGGCGGCATTGCCCCACGGTGACGTGACCGCGGTGATGACCTACCTCGCCAACGCGATCGAACTCAAAAAGGTAAAAAAGGTGTCCGACACCTTAAGTGACGACACCGTCACGGCGAGCGTACCGTATAGCACGATCTCAGCAATGGATTCTGGGCCAACATTGCATTTGGACTATGCCGTTGCTGAGGGGGGCAGCATGGACGGACGCGTTCCCATTGTGATCAACAGTTGGACGGCCGATCGCCTGGATGTGGGAGTGGGGTCGCCGCTGCGAGTTTACTATTACGAACCGGAAGTGGAGCGGGGCAAGGAGATCGAACGCTCGTTTGATGCCGTTGTCACGCAGGTCGTTCCGCTGACGCCTCGAGCGAGGCCTTATCGGCCGGGTCGGCCCGGAGTCTATGACGAACCGGTCACGGCGTACAACGATCCGGGGCTGACGCCGGAGGTTCCCGGTGTGACGGACCAGAATTCGATTGGCGATTGGGATTTGCCGTTCGCGTTGGAACGGAAAATTGATCCCGAGGATGACCAATATTGGAACGAGCACGCTTTGACGCCCAAAGCATTCATTCCGCTGGTCGATGGACAGGAGCGATTCGGCAGCCGGTTTGGCAAGACCACGGGACTGCGTTTTGTGCCCAAGTATGACCTGGATAAACTGGAAGCGCTGATCATCGCGGCCATCACACCCGTCCAGGATGAACTGGGGTGGACGCCACGCTCGATTCGCAGTGAGCAACTCGCCGCCTCCAAAGGCACGACGCCGTTTGATGGTTTGTTTCTGGCATTGTCGATGTTTGTGATTCTAGCCGCGATGATGTTGATCGCGTTGTTGTTGCGATTGGGAATGCTGCAGCGGATTGACGAGTTTGGCACTTTGCTCGCCGTCGGATTCTCACCGCGGCGGGTGATGGCGTTGGTGCTGGGCGAGACCGCGATCACATCGACGGTGGGCGTGTTGATGGGTTTGCTCGGCGGCGTCGGCTACGCGGCTTTGGTGTTGTGGGCATTGCGGTCATGGTGGGTGGGCGCGGTCACGGTGCCGTTCCTGCGGTTTCACGCCTCACCGCTATCGATCGTGCTCGGCGGCGTGGTCGGATGGTTGGTTTGCATGGTCACGGCGGCCTGGACACTGCGGTTTTTGTTGCGGCTAAACCCCGCAGACTTGTTGGGTGGACGGCGGATGTCCGGTGCGAAACAGGACGGACGGAAACGAGGATGGCTCGCCGGTCGATTGCGTCCGATCGCCATTGGCGTGCTCGTTCTATTGGCAATGGGCGCCGCGGCGGCTGGGTCACGCGGCAGTGCTCAGGCGGCGGCGGGCGGCTTTGTCGGCGGTGGCATGCTGCTGTTGATCGCCTCGCTGTTGTGGGTCCATGGTTGGTTGGCTCAACGGCGAACGGTGCGACCGTCACTGCGAACACTGGCCACGGCCAACGCGCGGCGCAACCCGCTGCGGAGCACACTGACGATCGGATTGGTGGCGACGGCTGCGTTTTTGATCTTATCGATTACGGCGTTTCGCATGTCGCCGACTCAGCAAGGCACGGGCGGGTTTGATTTGATTGCCGAAACTGGATCGCCGATTTCACTCGATCTCAATGATGACGTTGTGCGCGAGGACTTGCTCGGTCGTGATGCGAAACAACTGGCCGGGGCCACCATCGTCGCTTGCCGGATGCGCAGCGGTGAGGACGCCAGTTGCAATAATTTGTATCAGGCGACGCGGCCAACCGTGCTGGGTATTCCCGAGCGAAACGACTTGGATCAATTCGGCTGGGCGGCTTCGGGGGCGGAAGATGCTCAGACGCCATGGAATTTATTGGACCGGCCTGCCCGCGGCACGACGGACGATCCGATCCCCGTTGTGATCGATCAGAACACGGCGATGTGGAGTCTGCAGATGACGGGCGGCATCGGGCAAACGAAAACGTTTGACTATGGCGATGGCCAGTCGCTGACGTTCGAAGTGGCCGGACTGTTGGCTGGCTCAATCCTGCAGGGCAAGCTGATCATTGGCGAGCGGAATTTTGAGCGGGCGTTCCCCGAGCAGAGTGGTTACCGCTATTTTTTGATCCGAGCAGGCGATGGAGAATCCCCCGCGGACATCTCCGACGTTCTCGAATCTCGATTGGTGGACGTTGGGATGGATGTGCAATCCGCCCCCCAGGTGCTCGGCAGTATGCTGGCGGTGCAGAACACGTATTTGCGCACCTTTCAGAGTCTCGGCGCTTTGGGGTTGCTGCTCGGCACGATCGGGCTGGCGGTATCTCAGCTACGCAGTGTGCTCGAACGCCGCGGAGAGTTCGGCGTGCTCAGGGCGGTGGGATTCACCCGTGGGCGGTTAGCAAAATTGGTCATGGGCGAGAACTTCGTGCTTTTGCTACTGGGCATGGGCTGTGGCGTGCTCACGGCCGTCCTCGCGGTGCTGCCCTACGCGTGGATGACGGGTAACTCCGTGCCCATCGCCGAACCACTCTGGATTCTGCTGGGAATTTTGGTTTTCGGGATGCTGGCGGGGTTGATTGCGGTGTGGCGGGTCGCGACATTGCCGCTTTTGGATTCGCTGCGAGCCGAGCATGCTGGAGTTGAACTTTGAGAGCGCGAGTGCGCGACACGAACTGGCGCGAGACGAAGCGATGTTGCAGTGGGCCGACGGTGTGGTCGAAAACGGCGACGCGAGTCTCGACGGCGAGGTAACCGATACCGCGTTGATTCGCGTTTGGCAGTTTGACAAACCCATCGTGATCCTAGGGCGTAGCTCGAAGATCGACGAAGAAGTCGACCGTGCATGGTGTCGTGATCGCGGGCTGGACATACTGCGGCGATGCACCGGAGGTGCCTCGGTCGTCGGTGGACCGGGATGTTTGATGTACAGCGTGGTCGTGGGGGTGCCGGCCAACGGAGGACTTCGCAACATCGACGCGGCACACGACTATGTCATGCAGCGTGTGCACGCGGCCGTGCGCAGGCAACTACCAGACTCGGAGCGGTCGGGTATCTGCGATCTGACTTGGAAGAGCCGAAAATTTTCAGGGAATAGCCTGCGTGTGGCTCGCCATCACCTGCTCTACCACGGCACGCTACTGCTGGCTGCCGATCTAGATTTGATTGCCAAGTGCCTCACGTACGCACCGAGGCAACCGGAATATCGACGCGGCCGCGACCATCGCGATTTCATCTGCAATGTGAAGTTAGACGAATCGATGTTGGTTCACTCGCTGGAGGAGGAATTTGGGGTGCGGGGTTGGTCCGCCGATTTGCAAAAACGGATCGAGGGGATTGCCAATGAACTGTTGATTTCCCGTTACAACCGTCACGATTGGCACGAGCGGCGTTGAAAGGTCGTGAATTTCTTCCTATTGCCGAAAAGATTTGATACATTACGCTTAGTCGACCATGCGGGCTTGCGGAAATGACTCAATCGGGCGTTTCCGTTTTGCATCGTTGCTAATTCACATCATTGTAATGGAAGGAATCTTATGAAGACGCGAATCCCCCTGAGCCAAGCCGAAGAAGACGCCCGCCTGCGTCGCGAGCGTTTGGACCTGAGCATTGCGGAGATGGGACTCTCGGTACGGACGACCAACTGCCTCGAAGAAACTGGCATCCTAACGGTGCGTGATTTGCTCAACGCGACCCCTCGTCGGTTGCTGAAAATCAGTAATTTTGGCGAGAAGACGCTCGATGAAGTCTACGATGCCTTGGAGCAACTCGGATTCTTTCGTCCGGGGCGTCAAGTCGTGACCTCGAAAGCTCATTAGAGCGGCGAGCATTGGTGCGACGGTCCCGAAAAGCATGGCGATTGCGTCCGTGGAGTAAAAAGCTCGGACGCAGGCTGCGTTCGGGGCCGTTTCGGGGTGTCCTCGGCGAACTCGCATTCTATCTGGGTTTAATTTTCGTCGGCGTGTTCATTTTCACGCTGGTGGTGGTGTCGTATTGGATGGTGCCACGGATCGGGATCGAGCTGCCCGATGAGGCTCGCGTGGTACTCGATTCGGATCTCGCTCGCGGCGGTGGTTTTCATTGGGGACGGTGGATCGTCGCACTCATTTCGCTGGCGACGATCGGTTCGGGTGCCTTTGGGCTGGGTTACCGATTGATGCACCTTGGTTTCAGCCAAGAACGAATTTCGGCGCAAAAAGTACGTATTTCTGGCTGGGGAACGAATTCGCCCTCTGGCCGCGAGAGTGATCCGGCGGACGACGAAGTCGCTGAGGATCAGGAAACCAACGTCGTCGGGGGCGATGCGACCGAGTCTCGCCGTCCGGACGAGTTTCCTCGATTACCGACGGTGCCGCGCGGCTCGGCGATTGACGAGAGCCCCGGTGAGCGGTTGCGATATCGTCTCGCTTCGGTGTCGACGGGGCGTTGGTCTGTGTTCGGTTCGGCTTCATTGGCGTTGATGTGGAATTCGGTTTGCGTGGTGTTGCTTGCCGTTGCAATCTCCGGATGGTGGTATGGCAGCCCCAGGCCCGTGCTGGCAATGTTATTGGTCCCGTTTGCTGGTGTGGCAATTTGGGCGTTGAAATCGTTTTTGCGTCGTGTTCGTTGTATTGCGGGCGTGGGCTCGACGGTCGTCGAGATCAGCGATCATCCGCTGCAGCCCGGTGGGCGGTATCAGTTATTTGTCATGCAGATGGGGCGAATGCGGCTGCGGAGTTTACGGATTAGGTTAGTCTGTGAAGAAGAGTCATTTTTCCGACAGGGAACCGACGTGCGCTCGGACCAGCACATTGCCCTTAGCAAAGATTTGCTCGCAGAAAGCTCCGTGCGTGTTGACCCGATGGCCCCTTGGGAGCAACAATTGGAGTTCGAGCTACCTCACAATGTGATGCATTCGTTTAGTGCGACGAATAACTCCGTGCGGTGGCGATTGGTTGTTTCAGGAGAAGCTCGCCCTTGGCCATCGTTCTGCCGAAGTTTCCCGCTCGTCGTCCATCCACCGCTAATGGCTCCGCCAAACAGCCCGCGGTGAATGTATCGTTGTGCCGTGACGACGCGACGTATACGGCGGGCGGCTACCTGCGAGCGAGTTGGCGGGTCAGTCGTGTCAAGCTTGAAGAGCTAAGCAGTGTCGAGGTTTCGGTGCTTTGGTATACCGAAGGCAAGGGAGACGAGGACCTAAGTGTCCACTACTTTCGGCGGTACGATGCAGCGAATCTGCGGAATCTGGGGATTGGCGATAGCCAACCGATCCACTGTCGTCTGCCGCCTTCCCCGCTGAGCTACCGCGGTCACTTGCTGAAGATTCAGTGGGGAATTCGGGTGCGAGTGTTTGTCGAAGAAGGCCGGGCCGCGGTGGCGGAGCATCCGTTTTATCTCGTCGCTCGGAAACCCGAAGCCTTGGTGCTCAACGATTTAATCAAATCAGAATTGGCGCGGGTGGATGCTCCCGTCAAGCCACCGCTGCATCGCCGATTACCGGCGGTGATGAGACGTTGGCGTTCCCAACAGACGGGCTCCGCACGGCCGTAGCGTTCTGGCTCGGGGTCAATACCGCTAATTCGAGATTTGTATGTGATCGCGAAATCTGCCGTTTGGTTGAGGGGGACTCCGATCGCTGTCGTGCTTGGTGGGTCTGGCGTTGGATCGCTTTTTGATCTTGCGAGGGTTGATTCGATCGGTCCGCGGTGGCAACTTTTC
>JBDNIG010000159.1:0-7548 GCA_041688415.1 Rhodopirellula sp.
CTGCAGTGCGCGGTCGCTGGCGGTGGTGACATGAGGATATTTCCAAACGCATTGGTTTCGATCCGGTCCCGACAATCTCGCCAACGTGGATCGGCCAGCACCTCAGCCCATCGCTGGCGATTGTTCGCTAGCGTCTCTTCGCGGTTCGGTAGGTTGATGATTAATTGCATTGGATAAGGTCGCTTCGCGGCGGGTTTCTTTTTTAGCTATTAGCGACTAGCTATTAGCTTCTAGCTTTCGTTTTCGGGTGATCCGTTTTGGCGCTAGCCACGGTTTCGTCGTCCTTCGTTTTCGGGTGAGCCGTTTTGGCGCTAGCCACGGTTTCGTCGTCATAACCGGGGCTAGCGCCCAAATGGCTGATCGAGTTGGAGGTTTTAATTTTGGTTTGAGCTAGTAGCTAGTCGCTAGTCGCTTTAAAATTGGGACAGAGAACGGATTGGGATTGAGGGGAGTCGGGGGTTTGATCGACGTAGTAAGCCATGTTGCCCTCGAGGTCGCATTGCCAGCATTCGATTGCTCCGGCTTCGAAGTACAAATGAAACTTATTTTTGATCTCGTTGACGGTATTGGAAGGGCTGAGGATCTCAACGCAAATTTCTGGTGCGATCTCACAAGCGACTTGACCTCGCACCTGGCGATGTCGCTCGGCCGAGTACCAGCCCACGTCGACTGCTTTGACACCGTCGGATGTATTGACCGGGCATTCTGGTTTGGCACGACCGCCGAGCATGCGACGGAGCTGGTAAACAATCTCGCCTTGCCGGTCGCTGTGCGGTTCCGCTGCTGGAGGTGTCATGATGATTTGCCCCAGTGCGTTGGTCTCGATCCGTTCGCGACAATCTCGCCAACGCGGATCGGCAACCACCTCCGCCCATCGCTGGCGATTGCTCGCCAGGACTTCTTCGCGATTCGGTAGTTTGATGATTAATTGCATGGGATAAGGTCGCTTCGCGGCGGGTTTGTTTTTTAGCTATTAGCTATTAGCTATTAGCTTCTAGCTTCTAGCTTCTAGCTTCTAGCTTCTAGCTATTAGCTTTCGGGTGAGCCGTTTTGGCGCTAGCTACGGTTTCGTCGTCCTAACCGGGGCTAGCGTCCAAACGGCTGATTGAGTTGGAGTCATAACCGGGGCTAGCGCCCAAACGGATGATTGAGTTGGCGGTTTTAATTTTGGTTTGAGCTAGAAGCTAATAGCTAATAGCTAGTTGCTAGTAGCTTTTGGTGCGTGATGCCCGCGGCTAGCGCCGTCGGTTCATTGAGTTGGAGGAATGGGTTTGAGCTAATAGCTAATAGCTAGTTGCTAGTAGCTTTTTCTAGTCGCTAATTTCCTTTGGGAAATTCGGACAGAGACTCGATTGGGAATGTGGAGTGTCGACGTCACTGGCGAGGTAGTAGGCCATCACGCCATCGGTTTGCCGGGTCCAGCATTCGATGGCTCCGGTTTCGAAATACAGCTTGCGTTTATGTCGCATCTCCGCAGGTGTGTTACTCGGACTGATGACTTCGACACAGATCTCCGGTGCGATCTCAATGGCAGTCTGATGTCGCACGCTCTCGTATCGCTTAGTGGTGAACCAGGCCGCGTCGGCTAACTTGACCCCATCGATCGTCAAGATCGGGCACTCGGTCGTGGCATGCCCACCGAGTTGACGCTCGATTTCTTTGGCAATTTGAAAGCTACAATCATTATGAGCAAACGGTGGCGGCGGCGACATGATGATCTCTCCGAACGCGTTGCTCTCGAATCGTCCTCCCATCGAACTCCAGTACGGGTCCGCGGTCGCGCGCTCCCATCCCGCGCGGACGATCGCCAGCGTTTCTTCGCGGTTCGGTAGGTGGATGATGAGTTGCATGGGATAAGGTCGCTTCGCGGCGGGTTTCTTTTTTAAGCTATTAGCGACTAGCTATTAGCTTCTAGCTTTCGTTTTCGGGTGAGCCGTTTTGGCGCTAGCCACGGTTTCGTCGTCATAACCGGGGCTAGCGCCCAAACGGCTGATTGAGTTGGAGTCGTCATAACCGGGGCTAGCGCCCAAACGGCTGATTGAGTTGGAGTCGTCATAACCGGGGCTAGCGCCCAAACGGCTGATTGAGTTGGAGTCATAACCGGGGCTAGCGCCCAAACGGCTGATTGAGTTGGAGGTTTTAATTTTGGTTTGAGCTAGCAGCTAGTAGCTAATCGCTAATCGCTAATAGCTGATTTCGCTCGGGAAATCGGGACAGTGGGTGGATTGGGATTGAGCGGTGTTGGGGGCGGATGAATGGTAGTAGCTCATTTTTCCATCGAGGTCGCATTGCCAGCATTCAATCGCGCCGGCTTCGAAATACAGGGCTCGCTTGTACTCCAGCTCGGCGGAGGTATTGGAAGGGCTGACAACTTCGACACAGATTTCTGGTGCGATTTCATAGACCAGCTGATCTCGCACGCGTGCGTAACGTTCGTCGGAATACCAAGCCGCATCACACGCTCTGACTCCATCAATCGTCGAAATAGGACACTCCCCAAGGGCCTTGCCACCGAGCTGTTGTTCCAAAAGCATGCCGATTCGAAAAGAACGTCTGCAGTGCGCGGTCGCTGGCGGTGGTGACATGAGGATATTTCCAAACGCATTGGTTTCGATCCGGTCCCGACAATCTCGCCAACGTGGATCGGCCAGCACCTCCGCCCATCGCTGGCGGTTACTCGCCAGGACTTCTTCGCGGTTCGGTAGGTTGATGATCAGTTGCATGGGGATGGTCGCTTCGCGGCGGGTTCTTTTTTTAGCTATTAGCTGTTAGCTGTTAGCTGTTTGGGTTGGAGGAGGAAGTGGTTTGAGCTAATAGCTAATAGCTGGCCGCCTTGCGGCCTACGAAAGTCCGGTAATGAGTTGCACGAGGGGCATGAATAGGGAGATCACGATGAAACCGACGGCGACACCGAGGAACACGATCATGATCGGTTCCATCAACGCCGTCAGACTGTCCGTCATGATGCTGACTTCTTCGTCGTAGGTATCGGCGACTTTGTAGAGCATGGTGTCGAGTTCGCCGGTTTCTTCGCCGACGTCGACCATGTTGACAACCAGGTCATCGACCACGCGGCCTTTGATCTTGGTCAGGTAAAACAGGATGCACATGGCCATGCCGCCGCCGATCATGTACAGTGACATGAATGTGAGCGATTCCACCATCCCGTCTTTGTCGAGTTTGCTGCCCTTGCTCGTCAACGCCACGCTGAGGACCATGATGCCGGGAAATGCCCCGAACAAGGCCCAGAACACGGCAGCCATGGGATGGAATCCGAGCACGGAGTGTTCGGCCAGCGGTTTGCTGATGACTTCCCCTTCGCGGATCTGCGCGGCAACCTTGCTATACAGTTTCTCGAACATCGCGTTGCCCGAGGTCTCACGGGTGATATTCAAGCCTTCCATGATCGGCACGCCCGAACTGATCAGCGTACCGAGAGTTCGCGTCGTCCGAGCAAGAATATTTTTCTCAATCAATGCACCAAAAATGGGCACGCGCAGGATGAATATATCGAACCCGATCCGACCATGTTTGAACTTCCGCATCAGTTTGATCAGGATGAATCCGCAGATCGGCAGCGCGATCAACAGGAACCAGTAGTGCGCGACGTAGTTACTCATCGCGATCAGCAACTGGGTCGGCGCCGGCAGCGTCAATCCAAACTCATCGAACATCTTTTCAAACGTGGGCACGATCATGATCATGATGAACGTCAGAATCGCGATCGCGACGGTGACGACGATGCACGGATAGATCAACGCCCCCTTGACTTTTCGTTTGAGTGATTCCGAGCTCTCGAGGAAGTCGGCGAGCCGGTTGAGGATCGTCTCGAGTGCACCGCCGGCCTCGCCGGCTTTGATCATGTTGACGTACAGGCGATTGAAAACCTTCGGGCATTTCCCCATCGCTTCGGACAGGGTTGCCCCGCCTTCGATCTCGTCACAAACGTCCATCAACGCGTTCTTCAGCTTGCCCGATTTCTGGTTGTTTTCGAGAATTCGCAGACTGCGGAGGATCGGCAACCCCGCGTCTTGCAGAATCGAAAGTTGGCGGGTGAACGCACAGATGTGCTTGGTCTTGGCACCGCCCATCGCGAACGGGCGTTTCCTGCGTTCGCCCGGAGCGACTGCATCGCCAGCGGCCTGTTTCTTGACGGCGATCTTCGTAACGAAGTATCCCATCTGGCGGATGGTGGTTTGCGCCTCATCCTCGTTGGCTGCATCGATCTCGTCCCGGATCTCTTGTCCGGTCGCGTCCATCGCTTCGAAGGTATAAATGGGCATCGCTTCGCTCTGGCTTGTTTTTGAGCTATTAGCTACTAGCGATTAGCTACTAGCTTTTTTTCAGGAATCGGGTGGTTGGGTTGGGCTTCGCTTCGCTCTGGCTGTTTTTTTGAGCTAGTCGCTAATAGCTAATAGCTAGTCGCTAATAGCTAGCAGGGCGACGTAAACGCTGGGTGAAGCTCCGTAGCATCCTTTGGACTTCGGTGAGTTGGTTGTAAATGGATTGGTACGTTGGTGCGTCGAGGTATCCGAGGTCGCGGGCCAGTAGCAGTTGGTAGTCGGCCTCGCTGGCCGATCCCATCGCAATGTCACAAAACCGTGCTAGTTCAGGATCCGTGCCACGCCCACATCCCTCCGCCAAATTCGTCGGAATCGAAGCCGCCGAACGACGCAATTGTGACGTCAGTCCATACAGCTCATCCGTCGGAAAACGTCGGGTCAGCGGATAAGCGGCCAGCACGAACTGGTGCGCCTTCTCCCAAACTTTTAAGTCGCGAAAATCTTTCATGTTTTTAGCTACTAGCTTATAGCTACTAGCCCCTAGCTTTTGTGGTGTGGTGTGGTTCGATCTTTCAAAAGCTAATAGCTAGTAGCTAATAGCTAGTAGCTAGTAGCTAATGCCTAGCTATCAACAATCGTTTCACGAACAATTTCGTCGAGGGTGGTAACGCCTTCCCGGGCGACGCTCATCCCATAGTCTCGCAGTGTGATCATGCCATCGGCCTGGGCTTTGTTGCGTAAGTCATCGGTACTGTCGTTGGCCATGATCATTTCACGAATCGCATCGTTAACGACCATCAATTCGAACAGCGCAATCCGGCCTTTGTACCCAGTGTTGTTGCAGTTTTCGCAGCCCGTGCCTTTGAAGTATTCGGCTTCGTCGACGTCCTCACGCGTCATTCCGAGTTCCATCAACAGGTCGGTGTTGACGCGAGTCTTTTCACGGCATTTGGTGCAGATCCGGCGAACCAGGCGTTGCGCTAAAATTGCTTCAACGGTCGCGCAAATCATGAACGGCTGGATGCCCATGTCGGTCAACCGCGTCACGGTACTGGGGGCATCGTTGGTATGCAGGGTACTGAAGACGAGGTGTCCCGTCAGGGCAGCTTGGATAGCGATTTCCGCCGTCTCGAGGTCGCGAATTTCGCCGACGAGGATGATGTCGGGATCCTGGCGCAGGATGGCCCGGAGGCAGGACGCGAACGTGACCCCGGCACCGGTGTCGATTGGGATTTGAATGATACCATCGATGTCGTACTCGACCGGGTCTTCGGTCGTGATGATTTTTTCCTTGATGTCGTTGAGTTCACTCAGTGAGGAATACAGCGTGGTGGTTTTGCCGCTGCCGGTCGGACCGGTGACCAGCACGATCCCGTTGGGGCGGTCGATCGCTTTGCGGAAGTTGGCCATCGTGATTTCGTCCATGCCGACGTTGTCGAGCGATAGGTCGACGACGCTGCGGTCGAGCACCCGCATGACCGTCGATTCACCGAACATCGTCGGCAACACGCTGACGCGAAGGTCGACCGGGTGACCCCCGACCATCAGCTCGATCCGACCGTCTTGCGGCATCCGGCGTTCGGCGATGTCGAGGTCCGCCATGACCTTCACTCGCGTCGTGATCGCGAATGCCAAGTGACGTGGCGGCGGCACCATTTCGTATAACACGCCCTCGGATTTGATGCGGATGCGGAACTCATCCTCAAACGGTTCAAAGTGAATGTCGCTGGCGTGATCCTTGATCGCCAACAACAGGACCATGTTGAGCAGTTTGCGAACGGGCGCCGAATCCGCCAACGCGGCCGCGTCGGTGAGGTTGAATTTTTCTTGATCGAGAATACTCGCGGCCGCCCTGAGATCCTCGTCCTCGGCTAGCTCCGCAACGAGTTTTTCGACGCTCTCGGATTCGCTGTCGTAGTGCTTCGAGATCGCTTGCGTGATGTCATGCTCGGTCGCGACGACCACGCGAATGTCGTACCCCAAGAACGTCCGCAGCTCGTCTTGAATGTTCAAGTTCTGCGGGTCGCACGTCGCGACCGTGAGCGAATTGGCCGCTTCGTCAAACTTGACGGGCACGCAGCGGTAGAGCTGGGCCATCGTCTCGCTGATCTTCTCCAATACCTCCGGCTCGATCTTGGCCTCTTCGAGAGACACCGTCTGCATGCCCATCTGCTCGGCGAGCGCCTGGATGAGCTGTTCGTCGGTGACGAGCTGCATCGATTCGGCGACCTTCCCGAACAACGCACCGGGCTGCTGCTCCTGCTCGTCAAGTACAGCTTGCAACTGATCATCGGTGAGGAAACCGAGGTCGATGAGAATCTGTCCGATGCGACGTGGAGCCATTTGCTTTCTTTGAAAGAGCTGCTAGCTACTAGCGATTAGCTACTAGCTAGTGGAGCGTGGGAGTTGGGAGAGTGGGAGTCGGCGTTTTCGCTAGCAGCTAGCAGCTAGTAGCTAGCTGCTAGTAGCTAGCTGCTAGCAGCTTTCTGCGATTTCTCGTCTTCGACGGCGACGGGGGAATCGTCGAGGCCTTTGCGAGCCTGGACGATGCGGCGGGCCAAATCGTCGGGGTTCTGAGCTTTTGCTAAAGCGTCTTCGACCGTGATGAGTTCGTTTTTCCAATGCTTGAAGAGAGCATCGTCCATCAGCTGCATGCCGAACTTGGCACCGGTCTGCATGGAGGAGTTAATACGGAAGGTTTTGTTTTCGCGAATCAGGTTAGAAATCCCCGAAGTCACCACGAGAACTTCGTAGGCGGCCACCCGCCCACCGCCGATCTTGGGGATCAATGTCTGGGCCACCACGCCGATCAGGGTCGAGGCGAGCTGGGTCCGAATTTGGTCTTGGAGGTTACCGGGGAACGCGTCAATGATCCGGTTGACGGTGCCCTGGGCACTGTTGGTGTGCAGGGTGCCGAACACCACGTGGCCGGTTTCCGCGGCACTGATGGCGGCCTCGATCGTTTCCAGGTCACGCAGCTCACCGACGAGAATCACGTCCGGGTCCTGACGCAGAGCCCGGCGGATCGCCTCGGAGAAGCTCGGAACATCAACGCCGACTTCGCGTTGATTGATCGTCGATTCTTTGTGTTCGTGGTAGAACTCGATCGGATCCTCGATCGTGATGATGTGGTGGTCGATGGTTTCGTTGAGCAAATTGATCAAGCTCGCCAGGGTGGTGGATTTCCCCGAACCGGTCGGCCCCGTCACCAGAAACAAGCCGCGGGGGCGATGGATCAGCTTGACCACCACTTAGGGCAGGCCGA
>JBDNIG010000019.1:0-6241 GCA_041688415.1 Rhodopirellula sp.
AGTTTGAGTCCTTGGGCGGCGTAATCGTCTTTGCTGGATTGACGCAGCCGCTCCAGATCGGTGATGTCGGCATCGTCGAAGTTCGTGACGCGCGGGACGCTGGACCAGGAAACGTGCATCTGGGACGCGATCGTTTTGCGAATTTTGCTCATTCGCTCAACACGGACGGGGCCAAACTCGTCCTGGTCCACCGTGCCCGGCAGATCCGCCGAGACGGGTGCCGCGGCACGCGCTGGGCGGGCTCCATCTCCGCTCGCCGCCGCGGCGGGCGAAGATTTCGTTTGACTGGCTGATCGCACGGCAGCGAGCACATCATCGCGTGTAATTCGATCGCCCGGGCCGGTACCTCGAATGCTGGCGAGGTCAACACTCGTTTCGCGTGCCAACCTTCGAATGGCGGGTCCGGCGGGAATGGCGCCAGCGTCCGTGGAGGCCGGCTCGGTGGTTGCGGGGGCGACCGGCGCCGGCGGGGCCGCTGGACGAGTCGACTGCGTCGGCACGGGAGCTCGTTTGCCTTCCGGCTCGGCTTTCGATTCAGTCTTCGCCTCCGCCTTGGGTTCACCCTTGGCCTCTTCGGGCGGCTGCTCCGGCTCTTCTTTCGCGCTGGCTCCCTCTGCGGCTTCGACTTCCAATAGCACCCCACCAATTGGCACGGTGTCGCCCTCGCTGACCGGAATCTTCGTTACCTTGCCGGCAGCATCGGCCGGCACGGGCACGGTGGCTTTATCCGTTTCCATCTCGACAATGTCTTGGCCCGCTTCGATCACGTCACCGACGGAAACGAAAATTTCAAGGACGTCGCCGGATTCGATGCCGTCGCCCAGTTCAGGAAGTTTGATTTGCATGAGAGAAAGGGTTCAGGAAAAAGGAGGTTTCGGGGTTCAGATTGAAGGGTTTCGGGAGTGGGGTTCAGGAGCGTGCATCGGGGGACATTTTCAGAACCCTGAACCCTGAACCCTGAACCCTTTTTTCTCTTTCTATGCGAAGTATGGATCGCCCTTGTCGGGATTGTAATCCAGATCCTTGATGGCGGTGGCGACATCGGACATTTCCAAATCACCGGCTTTGGCCAATTGATAGAGAGTGGCGATCACGATTGACTCCGCATCGACTTCAAAGTGTCGACGCAACGACTCGCGTGTATCGCTTCGGCCCATGCCGTCGGTCCCCAGGACGTAGTAGTCACCGGGAATCCAGGGTGTCAACTGCTCTCCGAGGGCCCGCACGTAGTCGCTGGCGGAAATGAACGGTCCTTCGACTCCTGCGAGCGTTTCTTCGAGGTAACTGCGGCGCGGCGTCTCGGTCGGGTGCAGACGGTTCCAACGCTCACAGGCCCCAGCTTCACGACGGAGCTGGGTGTAACTGGTGACGCTCCACGCGTCCGAAGCGATCGAATATTTCTCAGCGAGAATTTCTTGTGCCTTCAATACGCAGTTCAGGATGGCACCGCTGCCGAACAGCTGCACGCGTTGTTTGCCGCCGTCGACGTCGACGCTCTTGAACTTGTACATGCCTTTGATAATGCCTTCTTGGCAACCGTCCGGCATTTCGGGGTGAGTGTATTCTTCGTTTTCGGCGGTGATGTAGTACAGACACTGCTCGCCATCGACGAACATCCGCTGCAAACCCTCCTGCACAATCACGACGACTTCGTATGCAAATGCGGGATCGTAGGCGCGGACGGTTGGGAAAGCGATCGCATTGAGCAGGCTGTGACCGTCTTGGTGCTGCAGGCCTTCGCCGTTAAGGGTGGTCCGCCCGGCCGTCCCACCGACGAGGAAACCTTTGGCTCGCATGTCGGCAGCGGCCCAGATGGAATCACCAATCCGCTGGAACCCAAACATGCTGTAGTAAATAAAGAACGGGATCATGCTGACGCCGTGACAACTGTATGCGGTTCCGGCAGCACTGAAGCTGCTCATCGAACCGCACTCGGTGATGCCTTCTTCGAGGATCTGGCCATCCTGAGCTTCTTTGTAATAGGAAAGCTGGTCCGAATCGGACGGCTCATAGGTCTGGCCCGCGTGGGCGTAGATTCCGAATTGACGGAACATGCCCTCCATCCCGAAGGTGCGAGATTCGTCGGGCACGATTGGAACGACGTTCTTGCCAATCTTTTTGTCGCGGCACATCGCGATCAGCGTTTGCACGGCCGCGAAGGTCGTGCTGATGCTCTTGTTTTCCAGCTTGCTGATGAGTTTGGCGAAGTCGTCCATCGAGGGGACTTCCATGGTCGGATGCGTCGTCGGGCGACTCGGCAAGTAACCACCCAGCTCTTCGCGGCGGGCCTGGAGGTACTTCATCTCGGCACCGCCAGCCGGTGGTTTGTAGAAGGGTGCGTTGCCGACTTCCTCGTCGCTGATCGGAATCCCAAATCGCGTGCGGAATTCGAGCAATTCGGCCTCGTTCATCTTCTTTTGGTTGTGGGCAACGTTGCGTCCCTCGCCGGCTTCGCCGAGTCCGTAGCCCTTGATCGTTTTGGCCAGAATCACGGTCGGCTTGCCGTTGTTCAATTCGGCGGCTTTCTTGTACGCCGTGTAGACTTTGTCGGGGTCATGACCACCGCGGCGGATTTTCTCGAGTTTCTCGTCGGAGAGGTGTTTGACCAACTCGAGCAATTCGGGGTGTTTTCCGAAGAAGTGTTCGCGGATGTAGCTGCCGGGCATCGAGGTGTACTTCTGGTACTGACCGTCAACGACTTCGTTCATGCGTTGGGCGAGCAGACCGGTGGTGTCGCGTGCGAGCAGTTCGTCCCACTCACCACCCCAGATAACTTTGATGACATTCCACCCCGCACCGTGGAAAATCGACTCCAGCTCTTGAATGATCTTGCCGTTGCCGCGAACCGGGCCATCGAGTCGTTGCAGGTTGCAGTTGATAACGAAGATCAAATTATCGAGTTTCTCGCGGGAGGCCAAACCGATCGCGCCGAGCGTCTCGGGTTCGTCGCATTCGCCATCGCCGAGGAACGCCCACACCTTTTGGCCCGTGGTGTCTTTCAGGCCGCGGTCATTGAGGTACTCGTTGAACCGGGCTTGATAGATCGCCATAATCGATCCGAGCCCCATCGAGACGGTTGGGTACTCCCAAAATTCGGGCATCAGCCACGGGTGCGGGTAACTGCTCAGGCCGCCGCCCTCTTCGAGCTCACGACGGAAGTTCTCCAGTTTCGATTCGTCGAGCCGTCCCTCGACAAATGCCCGCGCGTACATTCCCGGTGACGCGTGGCCTTGGAAATAGACCGAGTCGCCGGAGTAACCGTCCTCGCCACGCCCCTTGAAAAAGTGATTGTAGGCCACTTCATACAACGTGGCACTACTGGCATAGGTGCTGATGTGCCCGCCCACGCCGCCCCCGCGTTTACCGGCCCGCACCACCATCGCCATCGCATTCCAGCGGATGATCGATTTGATGCGTCGTTCGAGTTCGCGGTTGCCCGGATAGGCGGGCTGCTCGCTCGGAGGGATCGTGTTGACGTAGGGGGTCGAGGTATCCGCAGTCAGTGGCACGCCATGCTCGGCGGCGCGGTCGCGGAGTTGATCGATGAGGAATTTGACGCGTTCGGGCCCTTGGCTATCGAGCACATATTCGAGCGAACCCAGCCATTCCTGTGTTTCGTAAGCATTGACATCGACGTCAGCGGATCGTTGCAATTCGCCGAGCTGATGGGCGACTTCGTTTTGCGCGACTTCGACTTCGGCGACGTTTTTAGAATCGGACATCAAATACGGGAAAAACCCGGCCTCTGGGAACGTGTTCAAAAGCAGCGGTAGATGGGAAACTCACGGGAGGCCCCTACTTTACTCACTCCACCGTGTCTTCAACAAGGTATGTAGTCCACCTCGCTGTGATAAACTCGGGCGATGAACCCAGACAAAATCGAGGCGAAACCCGCGTCTGACTCCAGCCGAACGATGAGCAAACCGGAGCGTGATGCGGCCGCAAGGTGGCACCGCATCTCCAGCGGTCCAGACGGGGAAGCGTTTATCGCAATGAATTTGAACGGGCGCGGCAAAATGTCACACCGTGGCCCGCTCCGAGAACTTCGCATGCTATCGGCGCTGACGGGGGATGCGGCCCGGCTCGATGACGTGCGTTGGCGACTGCGACTGATCGAACTCACGGTGCATCATTTGCACGCGAGTCCACCGGGTCGATCAGGTATAGCGTACGTTCTGATGCTCCGGTTCGAAGAATGCCGACAGCAGCGAATCGACCCGCAGCAACCCTTCACGGGTGAGTCGAATCGAGTGATCGTCAATCTCGACGAGTCCCTGCTCGACGTAGCGATCCCACACCTCTGACCAGGCCGCGACGATATCGGTGTCGAATTTGTCACGAAAATAGTCGCGTTCGAGGAAGCCTCGCTTGAGTAGCAAAATCATTTCACGGACCAGCGATTGATGTGCGGTGGGAACGTAACCGCGCCCCAGCGGCAGGTTGCCGGCCTCGATTGTTTCGAGATACCCGGGCATGTGTGGCAGGTTCTGATAGTGCACGCCGCCGACATGTCCGAAGCTCGCGATGCCGGTGGCGATCAAGTCGGCACCGCGCCACAAGTTGTCGCGGTACGAGAAATTGACTTTGCCAGTGTCCTTGACGAGCGTGTACCCGCTGCTGATCTTGTAGCCGGCGGCGACCAGTTCATCGAAAGCGAAATCGACCCAGTCGCGTTTGATTTGCCACGGCGCAACGGGGCTCTCCGTGTGGTTGCCGAGCATGTCCTTGCTGTAGATCGTGTTGAACGGCAGTTCCATCTGATAGATCGTGACGCTCTCGGGGGACATCTCGATCGTGCGGCGGATGTTATCACGCCAGTTGTCCCAGGTCTCACCGACCATCCCGGCGATCAAGTCAATGTTGACATTGGGAAACTCCGCCGCTTCGATCCATTCCCATGCCGCAAAGACTTGCTTGGACAAGTGCGCCCGACCATTTTCTTCCAGTAACGTGTCGTTGAAATTCTCGATGCCGAGACTGATCCGCGTCACGCCCAACTGCTCCCGCAGCGTTTTGACTTTGGTCTCGCTGAGTGTGCCCGGTTCGCATTCGAACGTGACCTCTTCGGCTCCGTCCCACGTGATGTGCTCGCGCAACCGGTCGGCGAGTTTGGTGAGCTGCTTGGGTGACAGAAAGCTGGGTGTGCCACCACCAAAGTAAACGAAGCGGAACGGCCGCTCGCCCATCACGGGCAACTTGCTGACCATCGAGATCTCATTGCACAACGCGTCGACGTATCGCTGCACGTCGACCGCGTTGACATCCGTGAAAACTTTGAAGTAGCAGAACTTGCAGCGTTTCCGGCAAAACGGAATGTGCAGATACAGTCCGAGCGGGTTGTCGTTGACCGGTGGCGACTGCATCGCGGCGCGAACATCGTCGATCGCCTCCGCGTTCCACTGGCTGTAGGGCGGGTAGTTGGAAATGAAAACGCTGCCCACTTCGGTTTTGTCGTCGGTCGAGGTGCTCGTCATGGTGGGGAGTTCCAGGATGGAGGGGAAGGATCGGGTGGGAAGGTTGATCGGGTCGCGACGGTGGCAAGCAGATACTGGGAAGTTTTTCGGTGGAATCGACAATCATAACCCGACGCGTCAGCGAGGGATTCACGCCGCCATCCCTCGCTTACGCGTCGGGTTATGAAAACATGGCACTCAGTGATGCGGAATGAATGACCCAAACCTGCTTAGCTAACGGTTTACTGAGTGCAACGAATGAGAATTGAAAAGTGCAAAATCGCTGGGTGGAGTTCATTTCTGCATTTTGCATTTTTCAATTCTCATTTTAACTTTTTTAATTTCTTAGTTTTGCAACCCGACGCGTTAGCGAGGCACATCCTACGGACCAAAACAGCGGACGACGCCATTGTCATCGGCGATGATCAGCCGATCACCCACGATCGCGGGCACCGCCATGAATCTGCCACGTGATTCAAACGACCACTTGGTCACACCGTCCGCTAGCGACAATCTTAACAGTAAACCGGCCGTCGATGCGATCCAAACGTCGTCACCGGCGAGCAGCGGCGAGGCATCGGCCCGGCGCCGCAGTGTTTTCCTCCAGATTCGCTGGCCCGTCGCACGGTTGATGGCATCGACATGTTTATTGCGGCTCGAAACAATGACCCGATCGGCTCCGATGGCGACGCTGCTGCGGTATTCTTGCAAACGATCGGGGTCCTCAAATTTCCAGCGGACGTCACCGGACACCGGATTAAATGCAAACAACGTGCCGTCCATGATCG
>JBDNIG010000160.1:0-13537 GCA_041688415.1 Rhodopirellula sp.
CCATAACCGTGAGTCAGTAAATATTTCGCTTACCGGGGGCTGGGTGCGCTTCCGCCGGATGCCCCCCCTAAAACTGCGAAAGTCGAACTAAGGATCGTCGGAGCAATAACTGGCGGATTGTCGCCTTTCGCTCGGGACGTCGATTTAATTACTGACGAATCCACCTGTAGCGAAAGTCGCCAAGACTTTCGTTTTCCAGCATTTCCGAAACTCTTGGCGAGTTTCGCTACGCAGTAATAAAATCGACCCTTCCAGGGTCGGCGTGCACGAAGGGGATTTGATTCCGGTGGTGTTCGCTGCGCTCAAACCACCGGCTAATTGCTGCGATCCGTTCAGGATCAAAAATCGATTGGGTAATCCGCAGGACGTCAGCCCTGCGGACTACCTGATCCCCTGTCGGCTTGCCCGACAGGGGTCCATGTTTTGCTTTTCGACAAAAAAGCGTGGTCATTCCGCTCCCATGCGGGCTTGTCCTGGACCGCTACATCTTCGGTATTGACACAACGTTTCATACTTGCATTTTTGTTCCGAGCGATAGAAACACCATCCAGTCTCCACCGCTTCGGAGGTCGTGCGACTTTTAAGTTCTGTACTGGCAATGGTTTGCACCCCTCCCGCTGTTCGCGGGCGGGGTGCTGCAAGTCGTTCCTGCAACTCGACTTAAAAGCCGCACGACCGCTTCGGGGGAGAGGGGTCGGGGATGAGGGGTGGCCTGATGGAAATGGTACGTCCAGCAATTTCGGTCTACCCTAAGCGAGATTGCAAATTGCAAAATGAACATTGCAAATTAATTCGCAGCATGAAAAGTGGCCAATTTGCAATTTGCATTTATAAATTTGCAATTTGCAATCACGATTTTCTGCGGGCTATTGGCTTGCCGTTTGAGTTAGGAACGCGGGAACAATAAGCGACGTAGTGGACGAGGCTACGAGTCCTTCGGTGAGATGGGATTTCTCGTGATTCCTGGACTCGTAGCCTCGTCCACTACCAAAGCCCGGTACGGAAAACTGAAAGTTTATTGTTCCCGCGTTTCCAATCTCAAAACGTTGTTTCCTCGCGTGACAAGCACACGGGGGAACAAATTTATGAATCGGTGACGGGCTGAAAACCTATCCTACGCGCAACCACCAAACACACGCATGACAAGTCTCGTCGTATCAATTGACACCGAAGAGGAAGGTCTTTGGGGGGGCGGATATTCGACCGCCCCAAAGACCGAGAACCTGAATGGGTTGCCTCGATTCCAGCAGTTTTGTGAGGATCGCGGAGTCTTGCCAACCTACCTGATTGACGCTCCAGTCGTGCACGACGAATGGGCCGTGTCGCAAATGCGTCGGTGGCAGGATGCCGAGCGGTGCGAGGTCGGTACGCACTGCCATCCGTGGTGCAATCCGCCGCTAGACGGTTTGCCAATATCTCCTCGTTCGACGTTCATGTGCAATCTGGATGCACTGGCGCAGCGGCAAAAGTTGGAGTGGTTGACCGATGAGATTGAGGCCCGTCTCGGGCGACGTCCCACCTCATTTCGCGCCGGACGTTATGGACTCGATAGCGTGGGGGCGAATATTCTGGCGGATCTTGGGTATGTCGTGGACTCCAGTGTGCTGCCGTTTCGCAGCTATGCGTCCGAAGGCGGCCCGGACTTTCGCGACGCGTCACTGCATCCCTACCGCGTCAGCCTGACCGATTTGCTGCAATCCAGCCCAACAGGTCGTCTCGTAGAGATACCGGTCACCTCTGGGTTCACTCGATCGGGATTCCAAACTCGCAATCGCTGGCGACGCAAGCTCACCGAAACGCCACTTCGTAAACTGCGTCTGGCCGGGATATTGGATCGCCTGGATGTCCTCCGATCGCTCAAACTCAGCCCCGAGCAATCCAGCCCCAGCGACGCGAAGCGTTTAATCGATGCGTCGATCCGAGACGGCGCCGAGACACTCGTCCTGATGTTCCACAGCAGTTCCCTGGTCCCTGGGTTCTCACCCTATGTCAAATCGGCATCGCATCTGGAGACGTTTTACGCCTGGCTGGATGACGTGTTTGCACATTGCTTGGGGGAACGAGGTTGCCAATCGACGACGTTAACCACAGCGGCGTATCGGTGGCTTGCGGCGAACGAAGCTTGATGGGAAATGACCGTGGCATAGACCGGGCGGTTCAATCTTTGGTCTTGACATAGGTTATTGGGTTGAAAGTCCACATTGGTCGGGTTTGAATCGCGGAGCGATGACAGCATCTAGCCCCGTGCGTCAGCACGGGGATCCTATCTTTTGAGACTTTCGGATTGGCACTAAGAAAATCTTTACTTCTTCAACTCAAGACAACATCGACAATTCATGAATACGATGCACATCAACCAAGATGATGTCAACCATTTTGCGAACTGGTCGGGTGATTGCAACCCGATTCATGTGGATCCAGGCGCGGCTAAAAAGTCCTCGTTTGGTGGCACGATCGCCCACGGTGCTTTGACGACCATCGAGGCACTCCGGTCACTTCGCTCGGAACTTGCCGATCGTCCCGCGATCGATTCGCTCGAGATTGAGTTCCGCGGCGAAGTTCGACCCAGGCAGGACTACCGAGTCTCACACTCATCGCAACGCGACCGATCATCTGTCATCACGGTTGCCGACGATCAGCAAACGAGAATGTCGATCACGGTTGATTTTGAAAATGGTCAAACCGATGAGTCGAACGCAACCGCCGTCTCGTGGATCGACGCCGCCCATCAATCCGGTATCAGGAGTTCGGGGGACGATGCTCCCGTTGCCTGGCTGCCGCAGGACTTTCGGGCTGGCGAAAAAGTCGTTGGACTGCATCATTTCGGCAGCCATGCAGCGGACGAGACTTCGCTGCTGATGACGGTCCAAGAAAAGGTGCTCGGGCTCTGCAGTTTCATCGTCGGCATGAAGGCGCCGGGGCTGTCATCGTTGTTCACGCGGTTGAGCGTTGAATTTGCCTCGTCCGCGGATTGTGGCGATGAGGTTGCCTATCGGTTGACGTTCCTGGACTACGAGCCCCATTTCCGCTTGCTCGAAGCGAAGTTAGAGATCGCATCGACCAGCGGCGATTTGCTCGCCACCGCCCGCATTCAAAGTTACGTTCGCTTTCCGCAGCATGATCCAGACCCGACCGCGTATCTCAAACAGTTAACGCCCGAGGTCAGCACATTAGCGGGTAAGGTGGCATTGGTCTGTGGTGCCAGTCGCGGGTTGGGCGCGGAATTGGCGGCCGCGCTCGGGGCCGCGAAATGCAAAGTCTATTTGGCTTGCCGTCATCCCAATGAGGCGACCCAAGACCTTGTCGAGCGGATCGGTGAACTCGGTGGCATGGCGACGATTGTCGCGGGCGACGTCGGTGACGCGCAAGTTTGCGAGGCCACGAAGCAACAAATCCTCGCCGCGGATGGTCAACTCGATTTATTGATTTTGAACGCGTGCGCGCCACCTCACGCCAGCGATATCGCGGGCAATACGGAGACGGGCTCGTTTGCCTACGTCGCCGACAATCTCGCCCTTTCGAAGGTTCCCCTGGCAGCATTCCTGCCGTCGGTCTCGCAAGCGGAAGGGACCGTCGTGGCGATTTCCTCTTCCTTCGTCGAGGAGTGTCCCGCTGGGTTCGCAGACTACGTCGCGGTCAAAATGGCGGTGGAAGGTGTTGTCAAAACTGCCGCCCGAGAGAACCCCAGGACGCATTTTCTGATCGCACGACCACCGAAACTGCAAACCAGTTGGAATGATACGCCAACCAGCGCGATGGGAA
The DNA here is from genome assembly GCA_041688415.1 of Rhodopirellula sp. Taxonomy (GTDB): domain Bacteria; phylum Planctomycetota; class Planctomycetia; order Pirellulales; family Pirellulaceae; genus Rhodopirellula. The sequence goes on from JBDNIG010000160.1 coordinate 3,763, forward strand.
CGATCCCCACTGCCGTGGCTGCCTCACGAATTATCAATACGCTCGCGGTCGGTGACGGGCCAACCAACGTTGATGTCCTCGATGCGTTTCCGTTTACAGAACCGGAGATTGGACAGAATGTTGTCGAGCCCGATCAAACGATCGTGCTGTGTTCTACCTTTACGCTCGATCCCATCGGTGACGGCCTGCAGCGATGGTCGACCGAATTGGATCTGAGTATGGGTGTCGAATTCGCGCCCTATGCTCAGGTACTGCAGCAGTGCCTCGATCCCACCAGCGCGATGTCGCAATGCTCCGACGGTGCCATCATTCTGCTGCGCGTGAGTGATTGGTTGCGAGAATGGAAGTTAGAAACCATCGAAACTGGCGAAGTGGAGCGACGGTTGCGCGCCGCTGCGGATGAACACATCCAGGCCATCAAGGCACAGCGAACGTTTGCTGCCGGTCCGACACTGTTGCTGATCTGCCCCTCCACGATCAGTGATCACCTATCCGAATCATTCGTCCAGGAAATCGAGAATGAGCTACGCGAATCTTTGCGAGGCATACCGGGATTGACCCTGGTCGCCGCGCGCGACTGCGATGAGCGATACGATGTCCCCGCCAATATTTTTGATGAACTGCGGGACGAGATCGCCCACATCCCGTTTCAGGACGCCTATTACGATTACCTGTCGACGCTGATCGTTCGCTTTGTCTACCGGCAAACCACACCGCCCAAGAAAGTCGTGGTGCTGGACTGTGACAACACGCTGTGGGATGGCGTGGTTGGCGAAGTCGGTCCGGAAGGCGTTCGTTTTGATGAGGTTCACCACCGGCTGCACCAGCGACTTTCGCGATTGGCCGATGCGGGCATGCTGTTGTGTTTGTGCAGCAAGAATGAAGAGCATGACGTTTGGTCCGTGTTCGATCAACGCTCCGATTTTGGACTCAAACGTGAGCAGATCGTCGCTGCGGCGGTGAACTGGCTGCCCAAGAGTCAGAACATCCGCGGCTTGGCCGAAAGTCTGAATCTCGGACTCGATAGCTTTATCTTCCTCGATGACAATCCGGTCGAATGTGCGGAGGTGCGGAGCGGGTGTCCGAGCGTGCTGACGGTGCAGTGGCCGACGGACGCAGCGGCAGCTTCGAAGTTGTTGGACCATTTCTGGGAACTGGACGAACACGGTGCGACGGCGGAAGACAAACGCCGGACGCAACTCTACCGCGAGGAGTTCGCTCGCCAGGACTCACTGCAGGGTGCGACCAATTTCCAAGGCTTCATTGATTCCCTGCAACTCGATGTTGACATTCAGTCGTTATCCGACGCGGATCTCACGCGAGCCTCACAACTCACCCTGCGCACGAATCAGTTTAACTTCACCACGATCCGGCGCAGTGAGTCCGAATTGAGGGAGTTGATGAACGACCCGAACGTGGTCTGTCAAACGGTGCGGGTGAGCGATCGATTTGGCGACTATGGGTTGGTTGGCTTCACGATCGCGCGCGTGGAGGGTGATACGTTGCTCGTCGACACGTTTCTGCTCAGTTGCCGTGTCTTGGGGCGAGGCGTCGAGCACGACATCGCGTCCAACCTCGGCAAGATCGCCTGCGATCGCGGACTTTCGACGGTGTGCTGGCGGCACGATCCGACGGATCGGAACACACCCGCAAGGTCTTTTCTGGCACTCGTCGCGGACAGCGAACCACCCGAGGACGCTACGACCGTATGGGAATGTCGTACCGATGCGCGGCAACTCGCCACATTCCGCTTTCAAGCCACCAAGCCGGAGGCTGCGTCGGCGGAGTCGAACTCAAAGTCGGGTTCCGATTCGCCGCCCGCGCCGCGGAGTGACGCGGCGCGTTCCGTCCGGGATCGGGAGCGTCAAATTGAACGAATTGCCCAATCGCTTTCCACCTATGGGCAACTCGAAGCGTCCTTTGGCAGCGAGATACCAACGGTTGATGTTGACGCGAAGGATCTCGACGCGATTGCCGAACAGGTAACAGCGACGTTTGCCAAGTCGCTGCGACGAACCACCGGCGAGATCACTCGTATCGATCGGCTCGAAGCCCTCGGGTGTGACTCGCTGCGGATCGTCGAGATCACAGTGGCGTTGAGCAAACAGTTTCCTTGGCTACCGAAAACTCTGTTGTTCGAGCACCGCAGCGTCTCCGAAATCATTGCGGCGATCACGGACGTTGCGTCCGGCCAAGCCAATCGTCGGTTGGCCGCTGAAGGTCAAGTTGTCAAACCTCGCACTCGGGCTGCCGACGTCGGTGACATTGCCATCGTGGGGATTGGAGTTCGTTGCGCCGGGGCGGATTCCGCAGAGGACTTATGGTCGATGCTGAACCAGGGCCGCAGTGCGGTCGTGCGAGTACCCGCCACGCGAGATTCGTTCGTTGGCACATTGCAGGATCAACGCGACCATTTCGCGGGGCTGGTGCATGGTGCGGCAAACTTTGACGCGGAGTTTTTTGGCGTGTCACCGCGCGAAGCCGAATACATGGATCCGCAGTTGAGAATCGTGCTGGAGAATGCCTGGCACGCGTTGGAGGACGCCGGGACGCTGGGTGCGAAGTTTGATGTCGCGACGGGCGTGTTTGTCGGTGTGATGTACTCCAGCTACGGTCGCTTTGCCAACGCCGTGGCGGCCCAAACGGGTAGCCTCTATCGCTGCTGGGAAGGGTTCAGTTTGGCCAACCGACTCTCTCAGGTATTGGGATGCAACGGGCCGAGTTTGTCCATCGATACGGCCTGTTCTTCATCCGCGACGGCGCTGCACTACGCGTGTCGGTCGCTCGCTGATGGTGATTGCTCGACCGCGGTAGTCAGCGGCGTGAATTTGATCATCGATCCGAACCGGCTCGTGCAATTGGGACGACTCGGCATCCTCTCCCCCTCAGGGCGATGCGTGCCGTTCGGTGACCAAGCGGACGGAACGGTGATGGGTGAAGGCGCCGTCTCGGTTGTGCTGCGCCCGCTCGCCGAAGCGCAACGACGTGGCGATCGAGTTTATGCCGTGGTGAAGGGGACAGGAATCAGCGCGGGTGCCGGTTCGGTTGGCTTTACCGCCCCCAACCCGACTGCCCAGTCGCTTGCAACGCGCCGTGCCCTCGTCGCCGCGGGCACGGATCCTCGCACGATCAGCTATATCGAAACGCACGGAACTGGGACGGAGTTAGGCGACCCGATCGAAGTCCGTGGTCTCGAGATGGCCTATTGCGATCGACAGCTTTGGCATTCCGACCTACTGCTCGATCATCACTGCACGATCGGCTCGATCAAACCCAACGTCGGCCACCTTGAGGCGGGTGCTGGCTTAATAGGACTAGTGAAGGCGGCGCTGCAGTTGCATCATCGGACGCTGGTGCCAAGTTTGACGTCAGCCGGAACCAACCCACAGATTCCCTTCGGTGACCTCCCCTTCGATATTCAGCGGCAACAATCCGAGTGGCATCCTATCTCGGCAACGCGCGCGGGAGTGCGGGTTGACCTGCCGCGTCGGGCGGGTGTGAATTCGTTTGGGGTGGGTGGATCGAACGTCCACGTGATTTTAGAAGAGTCCGACACGCCGCCTGCAGTCACCGAGTCGGTATTCCAGCGCCCCGCCCATATTCTGGCCCTTTCGACGAAATCGGCGACTGGCCTACGGCGGCAAGCCCCGGCCTGGCAAACCGTACTCGCGACGCTCGACAATAATGGGATTGCAGATGCCTGCTATAGCACGAACGTGGGCCGCAAGCACTACCCCGTCAGGGCCGCGGTCATCGTATCTGCTGAGCATGATACGGCCGAACAGCTCATGCGAATCGCCGACGGGTTGCCCGTTCCCGATGTTATGTCGCCTGCAGACGTCGACTCGCCAATGAACGTCCACGCGGCATTCCTGTTTACGGGACAGGGGGCGCAGTATCCCACCATGATGCATGATCTGTATCAGCACAGCCCGGTGTTTCGAGGTGCCTTCGACGAGTGTGCCAACGTTCTCGATCGTCAACTGTCGACACCGCTGACCGAAGTCGTCTTCTCCGGCGATGTGGGGGATCGTGACCACGCCATTCACCAAACCGGTTTCACCCAGCCGGCATTGTTTGCGGTGCAATACTCCCTGTGGAAGCTATGGACATCGTGGGGCATCGAAGCGGATGTCATGATGGGGCACAGCATCGGCGAGGTGGCAGCGTACTGCGCCGCCGGTGGCTGCTCGCCTCGCGACGCCTTGCAATTGGTGGCCGCGCGAGGCCGGCTCATGCAAGCCTTGCCGCCGGGCGGTACCATGGCGTCGGTCGCTTTAAGTCAAGAACAGACCGAGCAGGCAATCGCCGGAAAGGGAAACCGGATCTCGATTGCGGCCATGAACGGCCCCGAACAAACGGTGATCTCCGGGGCCATGGATGTCGTTGAGCAAGTGGTCCAAGAACTCACCGATCAGGGCGTCAAAACGACGCGATTGTCGGTGTCCCACGCATTCCATTCGGCGTTGATGGAACCGATGTTGGACGAATTTGAGGCCGTGCTACGCGGGCTTGATTTGGGGGCACCACGCACACCGATCGTGAGCTCAGCAACGGGGAAGATCATCACGAACGAGATGTCGACACCCGAGTATTGGTTACACCAAGCACGCAGCCCCGTGCGATTCGTCGAGGCGATGAATACACTTCACGCCCAGCACGTGACGCACTACATCGAACTCGGACCGCACCCGGTCATGCTGGGCATGGGGCGAGGGTGTTTACCGGATACGGAAGCGAGATGGTTGCCGAGTGCGCGGCGCGGCGTCGACGATTGGTCGATCATGCTGGATAGTTTGAGCCGTCTCTATGTCGATGGAGTTGATGTCGACTGGGAGGGTTTTGATGCACCTTATTCGCGAAAGCGCGTGTCCACACCTGGCTATCAGTTCGATCCAAACCGGATGTGGCTCGAACAACTCGAGAATGACAACGTCGCTCCGCAAATTAGCCGTTTGGGCGTTAGCCCCGGTTATCGACAATCAACCGACGAAACCGGGGCTAACGCCCAAACGGCTAGTCAAAGTGGCGGTGCATTGCCATCCGAGCGAGATTCGGCCGAGATCAGCTACCAACTGGAGTGGGAGGAACAACCTCGTACATTTTCCGCACGCGAACCGGATACGGGCACATGGTTGGTTGTCGCCGCCCGTGCCACAGACGCCCGCGAAGTCTCCGACGCATTGTCGGCGCAAGGCGTCCGGTGCCTGACCGCGGTGATGGCAATTCCGCACGCAGTTGATTCGATCGACTCCGGTTCCAGTGCCCGCGAGGTCAATGGAGCGGCAGAACCAGTCGTCTGCACATCGCCGGCACAGATATCGAACTTGCTCCAAGAACACCGCGACTCGTTGCAACGGGTTCTCTACGTGGATTCGTCACCACGGGATGACACGCTGGACGCAACGAGCCCGTTCGAGAAAAGCGTGGACGGCATCTATCAGCTCTCACAGGTGATCGCTGCGGCCAATGACGTTCAACTTCCTCCCCGCAGTTTCTGGGTGGTCAGCCGTGATGCGATCGCCGCCGGTACCGCGGATTCCTCGTCGTTACATCTGACGTCTTCACCGCTATGGGGATGCGCTCGTGTTGCCGTTCTCGAACATAGTTCGTGGTGGGGCGGGATCGTGGACCTCGATGCAACGGATTGGACCGCACAACTCGGACGCGTCGTCGACGAAATTCGAGAACCCTGCGATGAAGACCAGATTGCGATGCGGGGCGAGCACCGGTTCGTTCCGCGGCTACGCCATCGTCAACCGGCAGCCAGGTCCCAAACAAGCGATGCGGCGTGGGATCGCCAGCTCGATCACGGTTTCATTCTGATCACCGGGGGACTCGGCGGGATCGGCATCGAGATCGCCAATTGGATTGCCGATCGAGGTGCGAAATATTTAATTCTATCCAGTCGATCTGGAAGTCCCTCCGCTGCCGCGAACGACACCATCGAGCGGCTGCGGGAAAGCGGCGTCCAGATATCGGTCATCGCGGCCGACATTTCCACACCCGCCGGCATTGACGCGTGCCGTGCTGTCATTTCCGATCGACCGCTCATCGGTATTTTTCATGCCGCGGGTACCGACCTCCGCAAGCCAATCGTCGAGACATCGTATGACGATGTAGAAAAACTACTCGCCGCGAAAGTACGCGGGACCTGGCTCTTACACACGGGGTTTGCACGGGAACCGTTGCAGTTCTTTGTTTGCATGTCCTCGATATCTGCCGTCTGGGGGTCAGCGGAACGGGGTCTGTATGCGGCGGCCAACTCGTTTCTCGATGCGTTCGCGCACTATCGTCGCAGCCGCGGGCTGCCCGCCTTGTCCATCGATTTTGGACCCTGGCAGGGTGCGGGGATGGCTGATGAAGCCTCGCTCGCCGAGCTAGCTCGCATCGGGAACTACGGATTGACGGCAAACGCCGCCCTGCAACAGATCTCCGAATTGCTCGCCCAGGACGCGACCCAAGCCGTCGTTGCCGATGTTGATTGGACTCGCTTCCGACCGGTTTTCGAGGCTCGTCGCCCCAAACCGCTGTTATCCGAATTGGGACAAGCCGCGAGCACGAGCGGCGATACGAAAAATGCTGGCGCAAATTCAGGTCATCCCTGGGTGAAACTGCTGGGCGCCGCACCCGAAAGCGAGCGTCAGGCAAAACTAACCGAATTGCTGCAAGCCGAAGTTGCTCGATTGCTGCGCATCAAAGATGCGAGTTCGATCGCTGCGGATACTTCATTGTTTGACCTGGGCATGGACTCATTGACGTCCGCTGAGCTGGTGATCGGTCTTAAAAAACAAACCGGTGTCAGCGGTTCGACGCGATTATTAACAAACCCCACGGTTCGTGGAATCGCCACCGCGTTGATGGACGTCATTGAATTCGGTGCTGCGCCCGCCGCCGCGTCAACGGCACCGGAAGCCGCCGAGATCATCAATTATCGCGAAGAGCTCGAACCCGCATTGTCGGATTTCCTCTTCCAAGCGTTCACGCACCGTCGTCGCGAACTAATTATACCGCGGTGGAAATGGATGTTTCTCGATTCGGCGAGGCGGTTGCATGTTGAACCTCAGGTCTGGCTGTTTCGTGACGGTGACAAGATCGTGGGGCACCATGGTGCTCAATTCATTCGATTCAAGATTCTTGACAAAGAGTATGTCACGGCTTGGTTAGTCGACACGATGGTGCTGGAGTCCCACCGCGACCGGGGAGTCGGAACTCGTTTGGTCATGGAGTCCTTGGAGGAGATGCCTTTCAATCTCTCGTTGGGCCAGACCGAGAACATGCGCGCGATCTTGGAAAATTTAGGATGGCAACGCGTCGCTCCGCTGCAGACCTATCTATTGCCCATCAACCCGGCACGAATCCTTCAAGACAAAATGCATCGTGCCGCCATCCCGGCGGCGTCCGCGTGGATGCGACTGCGCAGCAAAACGCGACGGCTGCTCAGTTCCGCGTCGTCAGCTCCAGCCAGCGTTCGCCAACTCGATCGTTTTGATGCTCGCCATGATCAATTGTGGGCCAAGGTTGCCGGGTGCTACGGATGCGCAACCGTCCGTGACGCATCGTTTCTCAACTGGAAATATGTTGATCAACCGGGACAGTCGTTCACGCGGCTGGAGATCTCGGTGGGCGAGGAACTCATCGCGTGTGCGATCGTGTCGATCGCCGAGCCCGCGCCACCCTACAACTACCGTCGCGCCTTCATCGTCGACTTGGTTGTATCCACCGACCTCCGAGTTCTGCAGACCGCGATTCATAAAACGGTGGAGTATTGTCGGGAAATCGGCGTCGACGCGGTAACGATGCACGTGATCAATGCCCGAATTGAACAGGCGCTCGAAAACTATGGTTTCTTGAAACGGCCACCCACTCGGCAGTTATTGGTCGCGACCGACGAGTCGGTGGATTCAAACACGCTCTTGGAGCCAAATCAGTGGCTGATCACTCAAGGCGATTCCGATATCGACCGACCGTGAGGCCAATCGGATGAGCCGTTGGTTTGGCTCTTCCGCAGAATCGGTGGGTAAAACTAGCCGTGCAATCGTATCTGTGGCAAGGCGAGCCACTGGGTTTCAGCTAGCAACACTAGCTTTTGAAAGCCGCTTCATGTTTCGAATCATTGCTCTTGCGTCCAGGATGGTGGATTTTCTAGGCATGAGCTCCTGCGTCCAATGGGCAAAAAGGAACCCCCGGTGAGTCAGTCCTCACCGAGGGTTTATCGCACCTTTGGCGCGCTTTCGACCGAGATATCCCTTCCCAAGTTGCGTCCCCGCAGAGCTTGAGTCGAATGGCGTGGACTTAAGCAATCTGAGTGAGCCGTAGGCGCTAGCCTCGGGCATTGCGTTGCATTAACGGCGTGGAAACCCGCGGCTAGCGCCGTCGGCTCACTAAGTCCACGCCATTCGTGCCTGCTTGCGCTTCACCCGGCACAAGAAGATGACCCATCACTCACTCAAGAAGCAAACACTTGGATGCCACCGCCATACCTTGAAAATCCACCACACTGGGATAAGCACTCAATATCCAGGTGTCGATAAATCGATATCCTGTTTGCTTGCTTTTCCATCCATGATCTCGGCATTTTAACCGGTATCGGCAATTCGACCGATAGCAATTTCAAATGAAAAATCCCGAGATCTCGACGCGTTCAGGGCCGAAGGCCGTGAACGGTTACGTAAATGTTTACTTACTCATGCTGCGTACAAACTCGCGGATGAGCTGAGTTTCATTTTCGCTGGCTCGTCTGGACAAAATGTTTTCGGCGATCTTGAGCGGGAAGCCGGGTAGTGACACGCTGGTGTCGGTTTGAGCGTAGTTTTGTCCGTCAAGGCGTTCGATGCGGAGCCGACTATTGTTATATCGCCAAACCTCGGGAACACCCATGGACGCGAACAAGGCGAGTTTGTTGATGGCACTTCGCGACATCTCGATTTCGATCACGATGTCAGGTGGTGGATCGATCGTGAGGTCGATTTGCTCTTTGCCACGGATCGCCGGCGCGTTTTGAACGTAATACGATTCGTCGGCTTCGAAACCACGCTGAATATCTGCTCGGCGAAACGTGGTCGATGAAGACGATTGAACTTCGATCTGGTTGATTTCTGTGAAGCGATCGATCATGCGGGCGAGCAGCCGTTTGGCGGTCTCGTGGGGCATCATCGGAGACATGATTTCGAGATCTCCACGGTCGTAGGTCAGAAGCTTGCCCGCAGACTGTGTGTCGTTGATAAGCGAAACGTAGGTTTCCCAACTGATCGATGAGAGGAGCATGCGTTGCTCGCCGCGAATCGCGTTGATCGTACTCATGTTCGTGTCCGGAGACGCTCGGGAGAGGTTGGAGAAGAGGCAAATCAGCCGAACGGTGTTAGCCGCAGTTCCCAGTGGGAAGACCTGGGTTAACGCCCATCAGGTAATTTCGAACCGATGGTTTTCTTTTGGGATTGAGTTGTATCGAGTCCCATGTTACCCAGATCCGTTGCACCGTGCAGCGCTTCATGCTGGGCGGTGTTGGCGGCTAGGGCAGCGTGATCGCGGGGGCGAGCAGATGTACCAAGCGAGCGAAGGCGGATCGGTCTCGGACCGGGACAATGGTCCCAGCCTGGTCTGCTAAGGAACGCGGGAACAACAAGTGACGGGTTAGAGGTAGTGGACGAGGCAACGAGTCCGTTCACACTGGACTCGTTGCCTCGTCCACTACGCCAGTTATTGTTCCTGGGCGGCTAAATCTTCGGGGTTGACTCAACGTTCATACTTGCATTTTTGTTCCGAGCGATAAAAA
>JBDNIG010000161.1:0-10567 GCA_041688415.1 Rhodopirellula sp.
CCAATTCAATCAGTTCGGACTGCGGCGAATTGCCGCTGAAATCACGCGGCTCGGTTCGGCTAGCGGGCTGCTCGCTCGGTCGTTCCGCAGACGCGGGCGAAGTTGCCGCGCCGCGGCCCAGTTCTGGAGCGACATTGGCCGCGTCCTTGTCGCCACCTCGCGATTGGATCGCTCCGCGAGCGATCAACAAAGCCATCGCCGCGAGTGACAGGATCGCGATGGTTTGCCATGAGTTGGCGAGCCAAGTGAGTGCGGCATGACTCGTCGCTGAGGTGTCGAGGACTCGCTCGGGAAGATCGGGATAATCCCACACCTGGACTAACGACGCTTGATCCTCGCCCGCCGCCGCGTCCGGCAGCAGCGGCAACACCGCCGACTGGATCGCGAGTTTTGTCGAGTCGCGAAGCTGTTGCAGTCGGTCGTCGGTCAGGGCATCGATATTTGCAGCGTTCTTACCTGGGTTGCTCTGCATAAAAAGTTGCCGATGGACTTGGCGGTAGTAGCTCGACGGCAGACCGATCGAGACGCGAATGCGTTTGACCGCGAGTGCCGCGGTGCGGGTCGTCCCGTACTCCTGTCCGGCAACATGATCGGTCGAGGTTTCGGCGACCTGCGTTGTTGATGCGTGCGTGGGCGAGTCGAGCTTCACCGACCGATTGCTCGTGATCAGCGCCCTGATCTGCGCGCCGATTCCTCCACCGGATGCGGGACGCGTCGACTCGACTTCATATTTGCGACGCGTCTTGGTCAACTTCGTCGGTTGGCTGTCATATTTCAGGCTCGCTTTTTCGACGCCCATGGTGGGATCGATGTCAGCGAACGTTTTGACACGGATTTCCCCGTAACCGGCGAGTTGGGAACGGATTTTTTGTTCGTAGTACGCTTCTTCTTCGCGGCGTTTCTTGGACAAAGGATCGTCGTTGTCAAAGTCACCGGACAGCGATAAAGCGTTCGCGTCGGTGACCTCGACATCTTCGATGGACATGCCATAAGAGGCTCGAATCATTTTCTTGATTTGCTGGACGCGGGCTTGCGCGAGCCGCTCGACTCCTTCGGGCTGAACGAAGACACTCGCGGATTGTTTGCGTCCTCTGCCCAATCCAATCCGTTCGCCTTCGTCGTAGGTGACGCTCGCCGAGCGAACTTCGGCAAACTTGGCGATGTCGTTGCTGAGGTCGCGTTCTTTGCCATGGCTGACCCGGGCCGATCGCTGTTCGCTGGAGTCATACCATGTCGATGAATCAAACGCGGCTTGGATGTGCGAACGCAGTGATGTCGGGAGTGCTTCGGAGGCCTCGAGGGCCTCCAAGAATTCGCTGCGGTGGGCGGTCGGGATCAGCATCCGTCGGCCATCCCGTTTCCAGCCCGTCAGGTGCGCGCTGCCGAACGCCATCTCGGCCGCATCGAGATCATTTTCGTCGAGCAGTTTGCCGCCGAGCAGATATTCGGTCTGCGACGAGCTGGTGCCGCGGATGAGGAACCCGAGCGCCATCACCATCGCCGTGACGAGCAAGACCGCGATGACTCGCGAGTGCATCGGCATCGCAGAGAAGACGCTGCGGAACTGTTCGAGGGCTTTCGGGAGCATGGGCATCGGTTAGATTTGGATCTGCTGAACTTCGCGGTAGGCGTCCATCAACTTATTGCGAATTTCCATCAACAGGTGGAATGCCAAATCCGCTTTTTGCGACGCCGTTAGCACTTCGGTATCGTTGACGCTGGCACCACCCGCAGCAGATGCAAGCCGCAGCGATTTGGCCCGTGATTGCAATGCGTCCACGTGTGTGACTTGATCGACCACCGCGTCACGCAAACGTTCCGCCAATGGGCTCGCCGGTTGCGTGGATGAACCAATGGGTTCGGTGTGAGCGAGATCGAGTGAGAAGCCCCGTGATTGGCCGCTGGCGACCGCACGGTCGCTGGCAACCGCGCCAGGCAGCGTTCCCGGACGTGCTTTTACGAACGATGGCAACGGTGGCGGAGCGATTGGCGAGAGACGCAGCGGAGCGGCCATGGGCTGTTTAGGCCGCCCGCCGTTGTGCTTGCCGGTAGCGTGGTAGTCGCGCCGTGACGGCACCGCCGCCTTGGGGGCAGTTCTGCCACTCCATCTCAGCGGCCATCGAAGCGGCAATCATCGGCAATTTGCAGGCTCTCAGATTGACGTCCTGGCCCGTGTCGGCGATCTCAAGTTCCACGCCCGTGAGGGTTTCACACGCCGTGATTGTGAGTTCACCGCCCGTCGGCATCTCGATGAGGGCTTGGCGGACGAGGCTGTCAATGAGTTGGCTCAGCGAAGCTGAATCGAAGTTCACCCGGAGATCCATGTCGATATCGACTTCGAGGCAAATCCGGGCGGGGTGCTTCATCAACAGATGCGAGGCGACCGATTCGACTACAATTGCAAAAGGCTGGTTGGCATCATTGCCGGTCAAAAGATGTGACATGGTAGGATTCCGTTTCCTCCGAGAACGACTGGTCTCCAGTTCGTGCTGTGAACTGGCGTTTCAACGTGTTCTTGACGTTGCGTCTTGGCTGTTAGCATGTTTTTACCTGGCAACGCAACCTCAATTGTTCACGCGTTTTTTATTTTCCGTTCGATTTTGATGACCGCACCGCCCTCCCGCCGGGTCCGACGCCGCCAATTTGCAGTCCTCGGTAGCGGAACGATTGCGGCCGGTCTGGGCAGTTTGTCCGCCATGAGTGGCTGCAGGGTCCGCTCGGCGAAAACGGACCAGGCAAGTCGCTACCGCATCTCCGGCCCATCGATGAACCCAACCTTATGGGGACCGTCCCGATCAATCGATTGCCAGTCATGCGACGTGAAGATTCGTGTCGACGACAGCGTGTTGCAACTTGCGATGGAGCGTTTGACCGCCGGAACGTTGTCATCCTCGCTGGTGTGTTGGCATTGTGGTGCGCCGCTCGCGAGTGGCCAACTCAGCGCCGCGATGGGTGCGTCAGAATTGCCTCCGGATGTGTTGGATGTTGTCCCGAGTGCGACCAGTGACCTCGATGGTGGCGACATTCTGCTGATTCGCAACGACGCCGCCCACGTCAAACGATTATTGGGTAAACCGGGACAGACGATTTCGATCGATCAAGCGGGCCGATTGCTTGTCGACGATCGACGGCCAACATTCTCGACGATGCCTCACGTCGCTGTCGATTGGGATCGTCTGCGAGATTCATCGCGTTGGTTTGGGAGTGGTGAGGCAACGCGTTGGCAACGCCAGTCGGATCGGCGTTGGACCGCGCGCGGTCACACGGACTGGCTCGTTTACGGGCATGAAAACATCTATCACGGCGAACGTCCCGGTAGGATCCTCGATGACTATCCTGGGAATATGGGGGTGCAGCGTTCGCTGTTTCCTGCGGACGGATTATCAATCGAGTTTGAACTCGTCCCCTCACGCAGTCACGGGCGGGCTGAGATCGATGTTTGCATCGCATTTTGGACAGAACACGGCATTGATCTGCAGCGTCAAACCGTCATGGTCCGCGACGATAGTTTCGTCGAGGCGACTGCGCGTCGAACGCTGCCCGATCGTGTCGCGAGGAGTGAAGGGCTCGGGCCGGCGGCGTTGCCAGCCGATTCGCTCTCGCCACAGCGTCCGCTTGCGATGCGAATCTCGACGGTGAATGGAAAGTTGGTGCATGTCCGTCATTTGAGCGTGAGCCGGGAAGTGCTCTACCGGATCAATCCGACGACGCTGCGATCCGACTCTACTAACAAACCGCCGCCGAAATATCCGCTGCAGTTGGGCGACGATGAATGGTTTGTCGTCGGAGACAACGTCCCCCTGTCGATCGACAGTCGGTCCTGGGGCGCCGTCACGACGCAGCAGATCGTCGGGCGAGTCGATGCCGTCAGTTAGGCGGACGCCTGAACGACCGCCTCGTCAATCGCTCGCCGCAGTTCGCCACAGAACTCGCCGACGACCTCGGCGGCGGCGGGTGCCGGATCGCGGCCGGCCTTTTGCGCGGAGCGAGTGACCTCGGCGATCCGCCGTACGATCGCCGAACCGACGATCAATCCGTCCGCGATCGGCGCGAGTTGGGCCGCGGTTTCGGGACCGCTGATGCCGAATCCAATGCAGACCGGGAGCTCGGTTTGCTCGCGCAGCCATGACACGTTGTCAATGAGGTTGGTCGGCAAGGCGGTTCGTTCACCGGTAATCCCCGTGACGGAGACGTAATACAAGAACCCGGTGGTCAGATCGGCGATGCGCCGCTGGCGATCGCGTGGTGTCGTGGGCGTGATCAGTTGGATGAGGTCGAATTCGGCGTCACGGCAAACTTGACTCAGCGGAGCGGCCTCCTCGACGAGCAGGTCCGGGACGATCGCGCCGCTGTAGCCCGACTGTTTGGCCTGCGTGACGTATTCTGCCATGCCGATCCGGTAGATGATCGAGTAGCTGACCATCGTGACGCGGGGCATCGCGGCAGTGGGTTGATCGTTCAGATCGCGACCCAATTCAAAGATGTTCTGCAGTCGAAACCCGGCATCCAGGGCGCGTTGGTAGGACGCTTGGATGACCGGACCATCGGCAACGGGATCGCTGTACGGGACGCCGACCTCGCACAAATCGGCACCCGCATCCCGTGCCGCCCGGATCACGGCGGCGGTCGTCGAAATACCGGGGTCACCAGCGGTGATAAACGGCATCAACGCTTTGCGATTTTTTTGGGCGAGCGAGGCAAACAAACGCTTCAATTCGGACATGCCGTGGACCTGGACGTCAAAGAGGGGGTGAAAACGGTCGTAAGGGTAGATTCTCCGCACGGATTGGGCAACAGATCCGCCCGGTGAGGATTGTCGTGGCCGTAAGCTTCCAGCTTGCGTTTTCAGCATCGCAAGTTGTGAAGCTTGCGTTTTTCGTATCGCAATCGCAAGCTGGAAGCTTACGCCACTTTATGTTCCTACAAACCGGCGTCCTTCATCAGCATTTGCAGGTCTGCCCAGGCGGCGCGTTTGGCGTCGGGATTCTTCAACAGGTAGGCGGGATGATAGAGGGCCAGCACCTTGCTGTCGTGATATTGATGAAACGTCTGACGCAGGCGGCCGATCGACAGTTTTGACTGCAACAGTGTCTGGGAGGCGACCGCACCGAGACAGACGATGTACTCGGGACGGAGCAGTTGTAACTGAGACTCGACATACTCTCGGCAGTTCGCCACCTCGTCCGGAGCTGGGTTGCGATTGCCCGGAGGTCGACATTTGACGGTATTGAGCAGGTACACGTCTTCGCGTTTCAAATGGATCGCTTCGATCATCTTCGTCAGCAACTGGCCCGCCTCGCCCACGAATGGGCGTCCGCTTTTGTCTTCCTCGGTGCCGGGGGCTTCCCCGAAAAACACAAACCTTGGCTGTGGGTTGCCTTCACCGAAGACCGTTTGCGTGCGGCAGCTCGCCAGCGTCTTGCAGCGGGTGCAGCCCGCCACGCTGGTTGCGAGCGAATCCAGGGCGGTGACGACCTCGGCGACGGGCAGCGCCGCCGGGTACGGGGCTGAGCTGACGACGGCGCTGGCGACGGGGGAGCGACGTGGCGGCGACGCCGCTGAAGGGCGACCGCTGGGGGTGACCGGAGGCGTTTGTGCGGCGGTATCACCGATCGTCGCGGCGGCTGCGGTTGCCGGCTCGGCGTTTTCCGGATCCGCGTCGCTGCTCGGTGGTGCCGCGAGTCCCGCTGAGAGCGTCCGTGTCCACCTCGCCACCGAGTCAGTGATCGGTTGCGGTACAAACCGCAAGCCGCTGCGATGAAAATGGGCGAGCAACTCCCCGCTGGCACCCAGGATCTCAGCAGCGGACTGAAAATCGCCCAAGGATGGGGTGTTGTCGCGGTCATCGGTGGAGGGGGGAGCGTTCAAATCGCTGATCAAAATCGAGTTTTCGTCATGTTCACGCCACCATGGCATTCTGAAACGGCGAGCCAGAGTCTACCATGTCGAGTCCGTGCAGAACAATTGTCCCGTGCAGAACAATTGTCCCGGATGGTTTGACCCGTCAAAACCACCATGCTCCGCGCTCGTCCTCCCGCTCATCGATTTCTCGGCCTCACCATGCCTGTTCCTCAAGTTGCCATCGTCGGCCGACCGAATGTCGGCAAAAGCAGTCTTTTCAATTGGCTGGCCCGTCGTCGTTTAGCGATCGTTGACGATTTCGAGGGTGTGACGCGCGACCGTATGACGACCCTGGTTGAAACCGACGATCGGTACTTCGAATTGATCGACACGGGCGGGATGGGCGTCGAGGATGCTGACGACTTGACCGCGGATGTCAAACGTCAAATCGAACTGGCGATCGCCTCCGCCGACGTCATCGTGCTCGTCGTCGACGTGCAAACAGGGGTCATGCCGCTGGATACCGAAGTGGTTGAACGACTGCGCGGCGTCGAGCGACCGGTGATCTTGGTAGCCAACAAAACCGACCAAGACCATCAGGAGATACATGCCGAAGAGTTCCGCACACTCGGACGAGGCATGTTGATACCCGTCAGCACGCTGCAGAACCGCAATCGTGATGATTTGTTGCAGGCAATTGTCGATCGTCTGCCGCCCGAGGATCAAACGATTCGCCCCGAATCAGCGATGAAATTGACCATTGTCGGTCGACGCAATGTCG
The DNA here is from genome assembly GCA_041688415.1 of Rhodopirellula sp. Taxonomy (GTDB): domain Bacteria; phylum Planctomycetota; class Planctomycetia; order Pirellulales; family Pirellulaceae; genus Rhodopirellula. The sequence goes on from JBDNIG010000161.1 coordinate 6,623, forward strand.
GCAAGAGCACATTCGTCAACACGCTCGCCGAATCCGAACGGATGATCGTCAGCGAGGTCGCGGGGACGACACGCGATAGCGTCGATGTGAACTTCGAAATCGATGGCCAGACCTTCACGGCGATCGATACGCCGGGACTGCGCAAACGCAAAAGCGTGCGAACCGATTTGGAGTGGTACTCGTCGCACCGTGCCGCCCGGAGCGTTCGCCGCGCCGATGTCGTGCTGATGTTCTTTGACGCCAGCGAAAAAACGAGCAAGGTCGATAAACAGCTCGTTGGGTACGTGATCGAACATCACAAACCGGTGATCTTTGTTGTCAACAAGTGGGATCTGTACGCTGGCCAAGTGCCGACCGAGAAATGGGTTCGCTACCTGCGGCACCAGTTCACGACATTGTCATACGCGCCGATCGCGTTCATCACCGGGCAATCGGGGAAAAACGTCAAGACGCTGCTCAATCACGCCACGATGCTGCGCAAGCAGGCGCAATCACGGGTGTCCACGGGCGAACTCAACCGGGTCGTGCGCGCCGCCATGGACGTTCATTCGCCGGCGCTCTATCAGAACCGCCGCCCGAAGATTTTTTACGCCACTCAGGTTTCCACCGAACCGCCCACCATCGTGCTGATGTGTACCGACCCCAACGCCTTCACGCACGACTACCAACGCTACCTATTGGGTTGGTTCCGCGATCATCTGCCATTTGGCGAAGTGCCGATCAAGCTGTACTTCCAAAAGCGAACCCGAGCTGAGGAAACCAAGCAGGAAGGTCGTTCGCGATCGCGCTAGGAACGCCGTCGGGTGCGACGTAGCTACGCTCGCCAGAGCGTGGGCTTTGCGTTCGTTTGGCGACGGTGGCTACGAATGAGTGCATTCTACCGGATATTCCTATAGAAAGGACTCAACCGGTCGCCCGGGATATGCCGATGAATCGGAGTGTCGCTCGTTCCGAGCACTCTCCACTCGTCCAACGGGAAATTCACGTGATTCGTCGATTCATCCTGCTGTCCGTCGCTTGCGGCGTGATCACTTTTTCTGCTGCTACAGCCAGCAACGCGTCGGCTCAGACGCCCGTCCCCTCGATGGCGCGAGGTGCCGGAGCCATGAGAGGTCCGGGGGCCGGTTACGGCAACCAACAAGCGTTTAGCCAAGCTTGGGGTGGGTCGGCGGCGAATGTTGACTGGAACCGATTCTATCACTACCCCTACGTGTACTATCCCCAAAATTTCTGGGGTCAAGAGTATTTCAAGAGCAGCGATAGCCTGTATCATCGTTACCCCACCGAGATGCGAATCCCGGTCTATAATAAGAAATGGCACAACTACTATCCAAGTAATCGCCGGTTCCATTCAGGTCATCACTTTATTCTCGACACGTTCTAACCTCCTTGCGCAAGGCCTGATCCGCTCTGAACTCACCGTCTCGCCCCGCCGCAGGTTCGCCGCGCCGTTCGCGTGCGGGTACACTGCCGCGTCTGTTGGAGTCCATCGCTGCCCGCGTGTGGCTGATTGACTCTGCCGGAAAGATCTCCTACCTATCGCCCGCCCTGCGAACGTGGTTGGGGGTGGACGGCGAACTGCCTGAGCCGATCGCGGATCTATTGACGCTCGATCGTGCGTGGCTCAGCGCGGGCGGCTACTTTCGCGGGCATCAGACGCGTCGGTTGTACTTTCCGCCCGAAGTCGCCAGTGGTACCGACGCCGATTCGCATGTCGCCATCGCGCATTTCGTGGCACTCGATGCGTTGCCGGCCGGTTCACCCGAGAATGCGGGCGCATGCATGATCTTGGGTTGTCTCGGCGACTTTCTCGCCGACACCGAGATTCCGTGGGAAGATTGGTTTGGCGAACAAGGCGTTCGTCACGCGGCGAAGCTGGATGAGGAGCTGGCTCGTTTTCGTGGTCAACAACAACGGCGAGCCAACCTGTTGCTCGCTGGGACGAGCCCGCCATCGCGGCGGCTGCGTGGTCGTGTTGAATTGGCTTGCCGGATTCGCTGCCACGTGGGAATCGTCGGCCCGATGGGCTGCGGCGGTGGTGAGATTGCCTCCCAGATTCATTTTGCTTCCGCGCCCGGTGAAGCTCTCGTCTGCTTGGATGCATCGTTGATGGATGCGGAACTGCTCGAAGTCTACGCGGCGCCCGTCATCGCAGGACTGCGCGAGCAAGTCGACTCGAACGGCACGCTGTGTTTGGATCGCCTCGACGAGATGCCCGCCGATGCTCAGGGGCGGCTGGTGGAGTGGATGGAGGCGTGGCCGCAGCGGCTACGCCTGATCGGGGTACTGCACGACGATTCGCCGCGGGAAAGTGAATCGGTGCGGCTCGACGAAACCATCGCCGACGCCATGGCCGTTTTCCCCATTGATGTCCCGAGGCTGGCGTCTCGCCACGATGATCTCGATTTGATCGCTGCCGGATCGGTTCGTTCGGCAAGATTTTCGCGGGAAGCAACGGAATGGATTCAGTCGTATCCGTGGCCTGGCGAGTGGAGCGAATTCACTGCTGCAATGCAATTTGCCGCAGAAATGATGACCGGAGACCGCATTGCAAGGGAACATCTCCCGCTAGCGATTCGATCCTACCGTCCCCAGCCAAACGGCGGCAGCCAAGTGCTCGGTGATGAACATGCGATTACGATCGCACCACCGCAACGATCCCCGCGAGACTTTCAAATTGACTCGCTCGACGAGGCCGTGAGCCAATATGAATCGGAGCTGATCGCCCAAGCCATGACGGCGACACAAGGCAATAAAGCCGAAGCGGCCCGCCGGCTTGGGATCAGCCGCTCGCGTTTACTGCGGAAACTCGCCGGAGATTCGCCGGCATGACTGCTCCAGGCACTGCTATCGAGCCGGAGCGGACCGTGTGGTGGGTGGGTGATGAAGCCTTGCGGTGGCGAGAGACGTTCGTCGCTTGGCTCAGCGGGGATGATTCACCTCGCCCTTCTCCGATGACTTGGCGAATCCAAATCGTTGGACGCGGCGAACTCTCGCTGCCGCGTGTCACCACGCACAGGCCCAATATCGAAAGCGTGATATCGCCATGGGTTGTATGGGCGATCCCCGAAACCGGGGTTGCTGATTTGGTCCATCTCGTCGATCACGTTCGCCGTACACGTCACGGATACGCCCACATCACCGCGGGGCTGGTTTCTCCAGTAGAGCGGATGATTCTGAGTGAGGTGGGAGTCGCCGCCCACGTACAACACCCACGTGACTGGAGTGCCCATCGCTCGCTGCTGAACCATTGGTAACGCCACGGAAAAAAACATTCGGCGAACCCCTGAGTAGGCGAGTCTCTCCGAGACTCGCAAATCTTAGCGTCTCGTCGAACACGAGTAGCGTCGGCCAGCTTTTAAAGTTCGATTGGCAATGATTGCAGTTCGTCCATCGGTCGTTTCAGTTCGTCCGCGGTTGGCTCCGATTCGTCCATGGCTGGCTCCAATTCGCCGTCCGGTGGTGCCAGTTCGAAGACGTCCTCATTGGGGTTTGTGTCTTCGAGAAGTTCACGAAATTCCGGCGGTTCGAATTCGTGGTTGGGTTCGAGTTCGCGCATGGGCTCTGGCTCGCGGTTGACCTCGAACGGTGCCGTCCGATCGTCGCGCGGGCCAACGGTGAGGACCTCCCACGGTTTGGGATAAAAATAGCGCTGTTCGACACGCAGTGGCGGACAATGTTTGCCTGTCAGTGCACCCTTGACGCCGTTGTTGTCGTACAGTCCTAATTCTTCGGCGCGATGAAACGACATGGCCTCTTGACTCGACGGGGCAATCTTTGCCGCTACTTTGCCACCGATGTAGGTGGGACGGTTGTACTTGCGGCGATACGATTGAGGCAATCGATTTCCGGAGGCGATCTAATGGGTCAAGTCTCTTTGTTGGAGATTCCATCCACTGCACCGGGGGGAGTCGGCGATTACACGGTAGTCGATAGACTGCCGTA
>JBDNIG010000020.1:0-8147 GCA_041688415.1 Rhodopirellula sp.
AAGGGTGTATTGGTCATGCCAAGCCAAGTAGCTTGGCGGTCGAGACGTGTGATGACGCGACATTTCGTGATCGGTGCGGTTTCTTCTTCTTCGGACCGCGTCTTGCTTTGCGATACTCAGCCAAGTCAATCTTGCGTGCGATCTTCTTTAGAAGCGAAGCGAGCCTGCTCGTTGTCGACGGAATCAGATCGTTCCATTCTTCTACGGTGATTGCGATCAGCATCCCTTCGGTTTTGTCGGAGATGTTTTTCGAAATGTGAAAGTGACTCGTCTCGGAGACCGCTTCCTCGTCGTGGGTAGCGTACAACGCAGCAAAGATTGTTTGCCGAAGATTGAATGCGAGAACAGACGCACAAAAAAGAAACGTCGCGGCCTTGGGATGCCCAACACCGGGATGTTCGCATGTGAGCGTCATCTGCAACACGTTGAAAGCCGTTTCCTCTTCCCACCGATGGCGATACAGCTCGGCCACCACGGTCGCAACAATGTCGCTCGGCAGGTTGGACAATACGTGAATTACTTCGTCGCCATCACGAGTCGGTTCATCTAACACGACAGTGATTCGTCGAACCGTCATCGCGTCATCGGCAGCCGAAAGCTTCATCCCTTGCTCGTAAACGACGCCGGTGCTGATGCGGCCAATGCGTTTGCGTTTCCCTAACAAAACGCCTTTCAAGCGTCCATGTTGCCGGATCACGAAGAAGCCGCTGGCCACAGCGATGTTTTCCAAAAATGCAACGATGCAGTAGTGCCGATCACCGATGATGACGTCTTTGGAAACCAGATCATCGACGATTCGGTCGCAACACGTTGACTCCTGCGAATGACCGTCAAGCAGCACATAGGCACGATCGAAGATTTGACGCTGCAAGTCAAATCTTGCGACGATCTTGCCAGGCAACGGAGCCCCCTTCACTTCGTGTAGCACTTTCAATCTCTTGTCGGACTTCGCCAGCACATTGCCATCGACGCTGTAGCATCGATAGCCGGGGAGCAATTCCCAAGGGACGAAGTCCACAGCGTCTTGCAACTCGATCGCTCGTTGTGCCGAGTGCGAGACGATCGCCTCGCTGACGCTGGGGTCGACGCCTCGGGTCTTGGCGTAAAACGACTGTCGACTGATGTCCAGCTCCTCTTTGTGCTCTTTGTACGCTTGGTTGAAGTTGTCGCTGAAATTGAGGGCAACATCGGCTACGCTCGCTGCCACAGCTTGAAACGTCACGACGTAGTCGTACTGCAACTCTCGATTATCATCGAAGATTCGATTGAGATTGCTCCCGATAAAATCTTGTGCGAGGATTCTGGTCATGACAGCAAACGGTGCCTTGTCGACGAAACGATCGAAAATTTTGGACGACATCGCGAACCTCCGTGTAGCGAAATACACGAAAATACACGAAATTCAATGTTCAGTGATACCCTTACAGCCCTGGGCCTCAGCGTCGTTCGACGTTTGGACGACGAGAGTGGATGTTCCATTGATTGCCATCAAGGTTTCCGCAACCAAGCGAGTCTTTCCGACGCCACTTGGACCGGATACCGGAAGCAAGACATTGTTGCCCACGGGTGGTTGCAGGAAATCGACATGCGTCCCCAACATGTTCGCGATCGCATTCCAGTCCGGATTAGGAACGTACGACGGGGTTTGCGACTGTTGAGCTTCGACCCATGTTTTCAAATCGACAAACTCGCCATGCTGATTCAACAACGTGACTGCGACGGCGGGCTGTGTGCTCGCCCAACTGAGCAATTTGGCTCCGTCAATGAGCCGTGGCGCGACAACATTCGTCTGTTTTTTCTTCGCACATAGCTGCTTTGCTACCTCAAGCATGGCCGCTTCGATCGCCTTCGTTGCAGGTTCGCGAACATCCGCAAGCAAGGCAAAGCGATACCCATATCCACGCTGAATAAGGTCAGCCGCATGCGGCTTTTTCATTTCTCTCTTGATTTCAGCAATGAGTGACTTCGTCACATACGTCAATGACGACTTGAACTGCCAACAACTTGGAACCTTCAAATAGCCGCTGATAGAATTTGGAATCGGAACGCTCAGGCTTGAGTCTGCGCCTCCATCGCCGATATTTACGCGAAGTTGATAACTAAAGTTATCGATCGAAATTCCATGGACCAACATTTCGCCACGGATTAATTCATTCACGAAGTCATTGATCCCGCGACCACTTTCGCCAGAAAGAATTTTCAAGTTTTCGCTGTCAAGCTTGAACATTTATTACCTACGCAAAGTTGCTGACTGTTGTACATTCGGCTGTTAGTGTAGCGATGTCTTCCTTCCAAAGACACCATTCAGGAAAAATTCTTTATTCTTTTCAATTCGACGGCTAACATATTCGCGTGGAATCGCAACCTGAAATAGGCGGTCCGGTTCCCATCGACTGGCGCGTCGTAAATTCTCCGCTTCGGCGCGTTGGGCATCGCACAGACATCGAACGGAAATGAGCACTGGGTCGTGCTGCACGCAACCTTGATATTCTGTAGGAACAACAAGAAGCTACTCGCATAATGCAGTTGTTGCTCGCATCTGATGCCAGACCAGAAATTCCGCAAGTTGCCGCTATACTCGCATCGTCCGTCAGTCGCCACCAGCGGAGCCTGTGGCAGGAACGATTTTGGGACCGTGACGGCGGGATTCTCCGCAACCTGCTAACACCATCCCGCTTCATCGACCGGAGGGTATTTCTGGCTGCGCACTGATAGCTAAAAAAAAGAGACCGAGCCCGCCAGGTGGCGGGCTCGGTCTTCGTGATCGCGTCGACGACAACGGGATGGCTATCTCTGGTGGCGCGTGCTGCGGCCATCGGGGCGTGGTAGGCCTCGCTGCTCGTAAAGCCGGTCAAGTGCATTGGTCACCGTGCTGCGGCTAATGCCGAGCTTTTGGCCGATGTCTTTGTTCAACATGCCGTCGTCGTGCAGACGCGCGATCTCGGCTTCGACGTCCGGGTTGCCCTTAACGGAAACGGTCGGCTCCTTGCGATGGGTTCCTGACTTATCACTGCCCAAGGCAATATCCAGAGCACGCGTTATCGTGGGCCGTGAGACACCAAACTCCTTGGCGATGACATTGAGTGAAGGCTTCTTACCGGATGCCTGTAGCGTCTCGAAGCGGGCCATCACGGCCTCAGCATTCTCACGCGACCAGCAGGTCGGTTCAGGAATCTGAAACTCGTCAACCCAGAACCACTCACTCGGAAGCGAGTCGAACCGCTGGGGATTCGTCGCCATGTTGATGCGATCGCGAAGCCGTTCGTCGGTGAACGAGTTGTCTTCGACTTGCATCCACGCTCGCCGCCGCGCCTTCGTTTGATAACCGTCACTGCTTTGCGTTCCGTTGCGGCCAAGCAGTTCCTTGGTGTGCGAGAACCAAAGGACTGCGTCGGGAACTGATCCGAGCTTGCAGGAGCGACACACAACCCGACCATCCTCGAAGCAGTCGATGCGGTCAATGTGCATCGACAATTCGAGATTCGCCAACGTGGCACATTCACCGTCAAGGACTTCGGCAAGTCGACCGAGTCGGTCGCGTACGTCGCTGGGGTCGACTAAGCGATCGAACACGGCGTCTTCGCAGACTTGACTTTCCAAATCCGCTTCAATTTCTGCGATCCGCTCGAGCGCCTCACCGGCCTGAGATTCAATCGTATCACGCAATTGATTCTGTAGATCACGCTTCGACAGCGTGACGGACCAACCGCTGACCCGAGCCTGCAAGTCGTCAAGCTCGGCTTGAAGCTGTGGAACGACACCCGCTCGCTGCGAATCGTCACTGCGGCGTTGCTGCTCGACGATCGACTGGACTTCCTCAATTAAGGAGGAATAATCTGAATCCTTGGGAAACAGACGCTGGACCACCTTCCCAACCACCGATTCACGCAACCACTCTTCCTTGACCCGTTTGCCATTTTCGCAGATACCGTTGCGGTGGTTGGGGCAGGCGTAGGAGCAGTAGGTCTTGGTTTCGCCGGACTTCGTTCTGTACGGCGCGGTTGAATTGGGAACCATGGAAGCACCGCAATGACCGCACCGCACCAAGCCGGTCAGCGGATAACGGTAATTCGTGCCGCGACTTGCGCCGGCGTCGGTCTGCCGCCTGGTGGATCGGGCGATGATTCCCAAGTCAACTTTTTCAAACGTCACTGCATCGACGATCGGGTCGCAAAAACCGTCCACACGAATCACATGCTCTTCGTCATTCTTTTCAATGACGCGACGTTCGTCGACTAGCCCCGTAGAGTTTTCGCTCCACACTAACGTGCCGCGGTAAATCTCACTCTTGAGCCGATGTCCGACTGTGTCTGCGTGAAATGGCTTGAAACGATCAGAGATCGCGTCGTTGTTATTGAGGTAACGTGCCAAGCTTTGTTGGCCCCAAGATGGATGATCCGCTGAAGCGTGAAACAGAATCGCCATGATGGGAGCCGTCTCGGGGTCGGGTACCAACTTGTGGTGAAGAAGTTCCCGCGAACGTCGTTTTTCCGTCGCGGCGACTTCCAGCTTGTAGCCGAACGGTACGGGTGACCCCGGCCAAAATCCAGCTTCGATGACTTGAATCTTGCCGCGATAAACATCGTTGGCCTTGATGCGACTGTCTTCCGACGCTCGCATGTTCTCAAACATTTCAGCATACTTTGAATCTACCGAATTTGGGTCGGCAAAGTTGCGGTCGGCTGTCAGAACATAGACACCGTGTCGAAATCGAAGATCGCGACGATAGGTATCGAGGTTGTCCATGCGGCCGAATGGCTCGATCGTATCGACCAAGATTACTGTCGCTTGGACGACGCCGGTTTTAATGTCGCGAAGCATCTGTTGGAATCCGTTTCGGTGTAGAGCCGTTTTCCCAGATATGGCATCATCCTTGTAAACCTTGACCACCCGCCAAGGCAAACCCCTGGACTTGATCAGTTTCCGAACCGCCCGCTCTTGCTGGGCAGGACTGGTTTGTGATTGGTCATCCGAACTCATGCGGCCGTAGAACACCACATCGCGGAGAACCTGAAAATCAAATTTCTTACGTAACATCGGATTGTTCCCTTCGCCGCGCTTCGCGACGAATTTCGCTCGCAATCGTGCGAGCAATGAAATGGACCAACCTGCGTCGGCGGGCGGCGTGTACCAAATCCAACAGGGGATGCAAATGGCTATCCGGCCAATCGACCGGAATGGGTATTTCGCCATCAGCGATCATCTCCGCGATTTGGGGTAAGCGTTCCGCCGATACAGGGTCGGCCTCGCTTTGGTTTGGGTTGTTCATTGGGCGTTCCTTATTGAAGGACGCACAACTGCCAACCACCCCGGCAACCTGCCAAGGTAGGACTAGGCATTTGCGCGCGGTTAAAAATGAGATTGCCGGAAATTTTTTCCCGGCAGGTGAACTGGCCGCTGATCTTGCCGCCAGAGCGACCTAGCGTCGGCGGCGGTTTTCGATCCGGTCGCTCATGTAAAAATTGAGCGAAACGATGCCAGCGGCAAAGAAGGTTCGCATCGCGGGTGAATCCAGGCCATGGCAGACAGCATCAGCGATAATGCCGCCGCCGGTTTCGGTTTGAATCATCAACGAGAACGCGGGGTGCAAACCAAAGACGTGCCCATGAAAAAGGTGCATGTCCTGAACGCTGCCAGTCGGGACTCGATGATCACAGTGCCAAAAGCGATGGAACTGCCTGACGAAGATCGAGTCCTCTTGCTCGGCAAACGCATCGGCGAGGTGAAGCCAGAGCAACGAATAGCACTGATGCAGCGCCGCCTTGCTTTCGTATGACAGAATGTTGAGCACGTCTTTGAAAACGCCACTGCAATCTCGACGTCTCGCACGGTGCATCCAATCTCGCCATCGTTCTTGCACCAGTCGCTCACAGACTTCAGGTGCATCCAACCAATCGTCAAGCACCCCAGCGTATAGTTGCGCCTCAAGCGTCAAATACTCTTCCACAACCTCGCTGGACATTTCCGCCAGCTCGCCGACGCTTCGCGAGTGACAATAAAAATCATCACAGCTCATCTCGGTACCAGCAGCTTGGCGGAGGATCACGTCTAAATCCGTGACCATCCGATATCGCTGTGCGGAAGACCAGTTTGCTGATGAAGCATCCGGGAATACTTCCTGTGCCTTGTTCGACCGGATTTCGGACGCGACTGAAGCCAGCAGGTAAGTTTCGGCGGCTTTGCGATGCTCTACGCCGCGACAGGTTTCCAAGGCCACCCGATGAAAGAAGCTGAGGATTGCCGCTTGGTTCTCCGCGCACCTTCCTCGCCCGCCATAAACGCTACTGTTTTTCAGCCAGAACTGTCGAAAGGTTTCTGTACCGAGCGTTGCCTCCTTGCCGCAGACGGCAATTTCTAACCCGTCGCAGGACGGTTTCCGGAGCAAAACACCTAGATCGTAGCTAGAATGCCGGACGGCCATTAGGTTGCGTCATTGATGCGGCGGGGGTTGACTGTTTCTGCGGATTTGCGTTCAATGGCTCGTAACATGATCTTGCCGAACTCTCGCAATCGCTCGTCTTGGCTGAGCACGGAAGGATCAGGACGGGCGTCAGATCGCCACAAAGGTGGCAGCGTGGACTTTGAAGAACGCGCGGTCTGCGTTTGGGAAGCAGGTGTGGAGGTCGAAATGCGTGCCATCGGATTTCCTCGTCGATTGGCGTGGTGCGTTTCAACTCCCGGGACATTGCACGGCCCCAATTGACGAAAAACGGAACGAGTTTGTTTTGTGTTGGGTGATTTCTTCCTAGTTTGAGTTTTGAAATGGATAAATATTCTTCATGTAATATGCCGTATTTTGGCTCTGAATTTAGCTCGCCCAATGTCGAGTATCGACTTCGTCGAGGTCGGTCACTGCTGGATACCGACTACGTCACGATGACGAACGAGTACTCGGGAGGTTTCATCGAATACGTCATTTACAAGCGAATCGACGACAAGACGCTCGAAGCGATCAATCCGCTAGAACTTCTCGACACGCGGACTGCGGTAAATGTCCTTGCCGCTCTGCGAGAGATACCCGGATCGCACCCGAATTCGTGGGCGCTCTCACGCCTTCTTGTCCAAGCCCTTGAATACTCACGAAACCGCAAGCATTTAATCTCCGAACCGTGGGACGAACAAACGCTGAGCGGAGAGCAACTCACTCAAATCGCGAATACCGATCTCGCAAAGGATTTGAAAACAGAACAGAGACACGAGTGCAAACTGATCCGAAGCACAGGTGTTGCACCGGAAAATATCGAATCAGACTACTGGGGTGCGTTTTCCAAGCTCCCCAGCGTCGAGGATTCATTTCAAGATAGCGAGCTTCAGGCATTCTGCGATCAGATGCTCGAACAGCTAACCGCAAACTTGAACGCCGATGGCGTCATTGAAACCGTCGACATTCGCCAGTTGATAAAGACGTGGTGGTCAGAAAATTTCGCGAGCTTCAATCTCACCACGATCAAGAGAAATCGCCGCAAGCTATTTCACCGTTTGATGTCGGTTTCGGTGCGGCAGGTCTCCACGATGTTGGAACGGATCGCATTTGCGGTCGTCTTGAGGGATGCTTCATTCGAGGCGCGGGCGACATCTCTGTTTCGCTCAGACCGTGAACGCAAACTCTTTGACCTTCGATATGGTGCAGTGCCTGCGCTCGGTAACATCAACATCGGATTCTTGTATGACTGCGGAGACCTCCACGCCTCACTGATCAACGATCTTGCTCACGCCCTGGTTTTCAGCGCGACGGATGAAGTCTGGAAAACCGCTCAAGCCAACCTGCAGGAACATGTCTACCTGCTCGGCTCAGTACGAAAGAAAGCGACCCAAGTAGAGGCAGCGAGGAAAGCTGAACGCCGAGGGCAATTTGCTAAGTCAAAGCCCGCGCCGACTGTCCAAGCACAACAGCACGCAGACCCGTTGGCGACTAGACCTGGCGAAATCTCTGATCAGGGTGAGCTAATTCGTGAAAATTATGAAGCGGTCATGCCTCTCCTCAAAGAGCGTGACCAAATCAAGATTCAGGCTTTCATCGACAGCGGTGGCGATTTTGGAAAGGCCGCTGCCGAGGTCGGGCTGACCAAAATCCAATTCAAGCGAAGCTGGAACGAGACAGTCTTGAAAAATATTCGCACAGCAATTCAACAAATCGAGACAGACGA
>JBDNIG010000021.1:0-9251 GCA_041688415.1 Rhodopirellula sp.
ACGGTTGGCCTCTTCAAAAGGCAGTAAAGCGGCTCATCATGGCGATGGCTCCGGCCAAGAAACTGCACTCACCTGGCACCCGCTGCGAGCAAATGCCAGAATAGACGTGGGGCAATCGCCGTGCCGAACACAATTGGCTTCTAGCCTGTGATTGAGAAAACGCAAGCTGGAAGCTTACGCCACCGGGCATCATGCAGGGAGGTTGATCCATCCGGTCTTGCAAGGCGACGCTCTCAATGGTGGGCGAGTTGGTGAGAGTTTGAGTCCGGCTGGTGCGTACGTTTCGTTGCCGTTACAACCGAAGGCAATATAAAATCTATTATTATTGAAAGAACGTCATGCAAACGTTACACCGGACGACCGTGCTTCTCGCACTGCTCTGCGGCCTCACTGAAGTCGTTGGCGCGGCGGAGTCCGCCGATCTACTGCGAGATGAGAACGTGGTGGCGTGGTGCATCGTTCCCTTTGATGCTGCGCAGCGAAATCCAGAGGAGCGTGCAGTCATGCTGAAACAGCTCGGGATTTCGCGTTGCGCCTACGATTGGCGTGAAAAAGACGTGCCGACTTTTGAGCAAGAAATCCTGGCATACATACGGCACGACATCGAGTTTTTCGCCTTTTGGTCGGTCCACGAGGACGCATTCAAGTTGTTTGAAAAGCATGGACTGCATCCACAGATTTGGCAAACACTCGGCGAGCCTGCTGGCAATGACGACAACGAGAAGATTGACAACGCGGTACAGAATCTATTGCCGCTGGCAAAGCGAACCGGCGCGATGGGATGCAAGCTCGGTCTATACAACCACGGCGGATGGGGCGGTGAGCCGAAGAATATGGTCGCCGTAGCAAACCGGTTGCGGCAACTTGGCTATGAGCATGTTGGGATCGTCTACAACTTCCATCACGGGCACGGCCATATCGCTGACTGGGCTGAATCGCTGGCGATGATGCAGCCGCTGTTGCACTGTATCAATTTGAACGGCATGAATACGTCGGCTGATCCAAAAGTTCTCGGCATTGGCAAAGGCGAACATGAATTGGAGATGATTCGCGAAATCATCAACAGCGGCTATGACAAACCGATCGGTATGCTTGACCATCGCGACACGCTCGACGCTCGAGACTCGCTGCTCGAAAATCTCGAAGGATTGCGATGGGTCTCCAGAGAGCTCGCCGTTGCCGGTAGCGGTGGTGCGAAACCAGAAACCCCGAAACCGTTTGCCCGCACAACCGAAAGCTCAATCGGACGAATCTATCCGGGTGCCGATGCGTACCGCGATCCTCCGATCACGATCGAGTGTTTGGCAACACTGGATCAGCATCAGCGATACAACATCCTCGTCGCTAGTGAAGCAAAGACGTCGCCCGACCATTGGGAGCTCTTCACGATGCCTGGAAACGGTCACCTTACGGCCTACTTGCCTGGCTCGTCGCCCGATCACGTTCATTCGAACGTGAATGTTTGCGACGGAACGCCGCATCTGCTGGCGATGGTCTACGAAGCCGATCGAGTGCGGCTGTTCATAGATGGAAAACAGGTTGCCGAACAAGCAATCACGCGAACCGAATCGGCTCCCGAACCAAGTCGACCGATTGCCGATGCGATCGGGATCGGGCGGCTGGTGCGTGGCCAACTTGGTTGCGACGGAACCATTCGTTGGGTTCGTATTTCACGCGGTACCCAACCGGTGACGGAACTGCCAGTCGAGACGATCGATCGGAACGAGCGAACGTTGGGGCTGTGGATTCTCGATGGCAGTGATGAAACCAGTGAAGAGCATACTTCCCAGTCCAGTATGCGTGCGACCGGCGACGTCGAAGTGGCTTACGATGCCGAGCAAGCTCTGGAAATCGTCCGGGAAGCTGAAACCAAAGGGAATCCCGTTCGCGGAGCACGCATTTTCGCGGACGCTAAACTGGCTTGCCTGTCCTGCCATCGCGTCGGCGATCACGGCGGGAATATTGGCCCCGAATTAACATCGATCGCCGCACAAGTCGATGTCAAGCACATTGTTGAATCCGTACTGTGGCCGTCCCGCGTTGTCAAACCAGAGTACGTTGCGTGGCGAATTTTGACGGTCGACGGAGACATACTGACGGGTTACAAGCACGAATCGAACGATGATTTCTTGACCCTTCGCGATACGACTACTGGCAAATTGGTCGAGATCGCTCAAGACAATATCGAAGCAGAGGTGCCCGGCAGCACCGTGATGCCGGCCGGGCTGACCGAGGCGATGACGAGACAACAACTTCGAGACTTGGTCAGTTTTCTTAGCCAACTCCGCCGCGAGAAGGGATTATTACCGAATGAGTTTGATCGCGAGTTCGCTGCCGCTGCCGCCGCCTCGATCACGCACTCGCACGAGCCAGTTGACTTCCCCGTCGTCGCCGCACCGCTGTCACCCGATCGCTGGCCGAGCCATTCGGACGAGGTCAATCGCGATCGCATCTACGATTTCTATACGAAACAAGCCGAGCATTTTCGGACTCAAACGAGCACGCCCAATCTCATCAACGCGTACCCCGGCCTGGATCGTGCAAAGTACGGACACTGGGGCAACCAGGACGAATCCACTTGGGCGGATGATCGCTGGAACGCGACGCAGCTCGGCAGAGTGCAGGCCGGTGTCTTTCGCGCCGAAGGAATGACGGTCCCGCGAGCCGTATGTGTCCGCTTGGGCGAGCGATCCGAAATCGCAGCCTGCTTCAACCCCGATACGCTGACCTACGACGCGGTTTGGGAAAATGGCTTTGTCCACTTTTCATCCGTCCGATCGGGCTTGATCGATGGAATGCAAATGCAAGGCACGCTGATCGAACACGAGAAACAAACGGCACCGAGCGAACCGAAGGAGTATCACGGTTATTATCGCCACGGAGACCGTATCGTGTTCGCCTATCGCATCGGCGAAACGAAATACTTGGACGCTCCGTGGGTTAAGAACGGGCGTTTCTTTCGTGAAGTCGCGCCGCTTGACCAGCATTCGATGAAGCATGTTGTCGAGGGTGGTCCTCAGCAGTGGCCGGTTGAGATTGAAACCAAGGTGCGTCGTGGCGACCAGCGGCCCTATGCGGTCGATACGATCGAATTGCCGACCGACAATCCTTGGAAATCGCTGATGTACGTTGGCGGTCACGACTTTCTGTCCGATGGCAGTGCATTGGTCTGTACCATCCAAGGCGATGTTTGGCGGGTGCGCGGTTTGCACGCTCAAAAGCACGGTAAAGCCAAGTGGCAACGGTTTGCATCGGGGCTGCATCATCCGTTGGGATTGGTGGTATCCAATGATGAAGTCTATGTTCAATGTCGCGATCAATTGACCCGACTCGTGGATTTGAATGACGATGGCACAGCAGATTTTTACGAGTGCTTTAATAACACGTTCGAAACATCGCCTGCCGGCCATGATTTCATCTGCGGATTAGAACGTGATCGTCAGGGGAACTTTTATACGGCATCGGGAAACCAAGGCTTGCTTCGCATCTCGGCTGATGGCGACCGAGCTGATATTGTCGCCACCGGGTTTCGAAACCCCGACGGATTAGGACTCCTACCTGACGGGACCGTAACCGTCCCCTGTTCCGAAGGCGAATGGACACCGGCATCCATGATCTGTGCGGTGGAGGCGGATAGCGGTTCGCCGCCACATTTCGGTTACCGAGGACCGATCGACGGCAAGCCACCGGAACTGCCACTAGTTTACTTACCACGTGGGATCGACAATTCGTCGGGCGAGCAAACGCTGGTCAATAGTGACTTGTTCGGGCCACTGAAGGGAAAGCTGACGCATTTTTCCTTCGGTGCGGGTTCCTGGTTCGTCGTTTTGATCGATGAAGTGGATGGGCAGCGACAGGGAGCGGTCGTTCCGATGACGGGTGAGTTTCGGTCGGGCGTGCATCGCGCGCGGTTCTCGCCACACGATGGCCAACTGTACGTCAGCGGCATGACGGGCTGGGGAACCTACACACCCGACGAGGGTTGCTTCGAGCGAATTCGTTACACGGGAGATCCCGTACAAGTCCCATCGGGATTTCACGTGCACTCCAATGGAGTTCGAATCGATTTCTCTGAGCCGATTGATACTGACATGGCTGAACAGACCACGAGTCATTTCGCTCAGGTTTGGAACTACCGCTACAGCGGCGCGTACGGTTCGCCGGAGTTATCGACGACGCACCCTGGAACGACTGGACACGATTCGCTGCACATCGCGTCGGCGCATGTTCTGAACGATGGACGCTCGTTGTTCATCGAACTTCCTGACTTGCAACCCGTCAACCAGTTGCACTTGCGATTGAATGTCAATGCGGACGAATCGCTATCGTGTTCGCCCAGCGGCAGCGGTCACGACCTGATGATCACGGTGCATCAAATGGATGCTCCATTTACGGATTTCCCTGGATACTCGGCAAACCCAGAAAAAGTCATTGCGGTTCACCCTCTGCTCGCCGATCTCGCACCACGGCCCGAACCGTCACCCAACCCGTGGCATGAAGCAATCGGCGGGGCACGGGAAGTTGAAATACAAACCGGTAAGAATCTGACTTATGCAACGACCGAGGTCGTTGTCGCGGCCAACGAACCTATTTCATTGACGTTATCGAACCCAGATGTCGTGCCGCACAACTGGGTGCTCGCACGTCGTGGGATGTTGGAACAGGTTGGCGGTTTATCAAACCGCTTGATTGCTGATCCCCTCGCATTGCTGCGACACTATGTTCCTGAAACAGACGCTGTCTTGGCTTACACTGATATCGTGGAACCGGGTTCGTCCCAAACCATTCATTTTCACGCGCCCGTCGGCCCCGGTCGCTATCCGTTCTTGTGTACCTTCCCAGGACACTGGATGGTCATGAATGGTGTGATGATCGTCGAGCGGCGTAGCGGCAATTAGCGGACGTCCGCTACCGGTCTCCGGTCAATACGCGAACGGTACCCGCTGCGCCACGACCCACAGCCATTCCGCGTCGACGGCGATGTCCGTCCATGAGTCGCTCGTGCCGCCCGCCCGCTACACCGTGACGGGCATCGTTTCGCTCGATCCCTTACTCTTCCTCAGCGGTCGGCATTAAAAAGTGCTCGAAGAACGAATAGATGATCTCATTGGACTCATCATTGGGCGAGTGAACGGGACGGTTCGTCATGGCGACTCGGTTTTGGTAACCGAGGATGCGGTTGACTTCGACCAAGTGGTTGAGAGCTTCCCAGCGACGGGGGGGATCTTCAGAACCACCCGAAACCAGCAATGGGCGAGGTGCCATCAATGCGTGCAACTCGTGCAAATCGTGGCCAGCTGCCGTGAGTTTTGGATAGAGCCCGTAGGCGGGATTCTCGGCTGTGATGCGTCCCCGCTTCCGCCACGGTTTCGAGTGATAGCCGAGATACCACGGCTCCCAGTAATTGACGCTATTGCGAGCCTCGTCGAACACGATCCCCGGATCGGACCACGCGGCACATGCGAATTTGTCAAATAAGCACGAGGCGAACATTGCCCACTTGCCGCCAAACGAATGCCCGACAATCCCGATTCGCTGAGCATCTACTTCCGGCCGGTTCGCCAGTACGTACCAAGCATTCGCCGCGGCGTAGCCCAGCATCGATAGCGGTGCGACTTGGGCATCTTCAATACTGGGATAGTACAGTGAATAAGTTTTTGCTTCGCTGGCCTCGGTCGTGCCAAGCGACAAGGTCACGAAGCCACGACGGGCGAGCTGAAAGGCAAAATCACGATTGGGAGTGCCGAGTCCGATGGCCGTTTCAGGTTCGTAGTAAACGGTCACGACCGCGGGCCGTGGTCCCTCGCCATCGGGGATCAGCAAGTAGCCAGTCGTCAGTTCGTTCGGCGTCCAGTTAAACCGAATCCGATGCTGCGTGAAGTTCTCACGGTGCGTCGTTTCGAGAATTTGGACCTCTGGATTGGTGATCAATTCCGGCCACTCGCCCAATAATGACTCCCATTCACTGAGGATCTCCGCGCGTCTGCGGTCCCAGTCCTCAGCCGTTTGTACTCGTGTTCCGTCAGCGAATTCGAGTGGTGACTTGTAGTCACCGAATTTGCCCTGCCATTGGCTAGGCGGTGAGAAATAGGGCTCGATCTTTTCCCAAGGATCACGCGCGCCGGGGTTTTGGTCACCCGCACGATTTGAGCCGTCCGATTTTTTTCCAATCAGCGTGGTCGCATGGCTTTGAGGAACGGTATTGATATCGCTGGACTCGGCCGCCGGTTCTGGGCGAGACAACAGTGCGTTTCGCTGCTCGGCAAACGCGGCGGAAGCGATGATGATCACCAGCAATGTGCTGTTTACGATACTCACGGATACAACTTTGTTTTGGGGTGGAACGATTGGATTCTTTAGGTTTAGCGCCTGGCTTCCGTGGGCGTCGCCTCGATGGCGCCGCGCAGGATGGGCTCAAACACGTTGGCTTGTCGCATGAAGCCGAGGTCGCTAGCGTGCGAGCCATCGGTCGCGCCCTCGGAATCGTCGCCATACAGGTGATCGCCAGGAATGTAGTGCAGGTTCGCGACGCCCGCATCGACCAGGGCGTCGTAGGCGGCCCGCAGTGCCGCATGATTGCGAGTGTGGTGTTCATGACGACTGGGTAAAATCCAGTCGTTGGTATTGCGCCGATCTTCCACGAGGACAATCGGTGTTGACGGGTGGGCGGCACGCAGTTGTTTGACCAGTGGAATGCACTTTGCCGTCACGTCAGCGGGCCCCGTGTTCGGCAGGCAATCAATGACGAAGACAACGGGATCAATTTGAATCAGATAGTCGCCAACCTCCTTGTCCATGCGGCCATTGCCTGAGAAGCCAAGGTTCACCGCCGGCATGTCAAAGCGGCGTCCCAAGATTGCCGTATGAACCATGCCGGGTCGGCTGGCGCAGGCTCCATGCGTGATGCTGGTTCCGTAAAACACGATTGGATTCTGGCGAGGAGCGAGACCCTCGAAATCGCTTCCCTGCTCAACGCCGATGCTCATGAATTCAACGCCGTTGTAGAGCGGCAGATAAGCGGCATACTCTCGTTCGCCTGCCGCCAATCCGCTGACGATCTCTGTCTTCACTTCTTGTGAGTTCGGCTGCGTTACCTGGACCCATCTCCAATTCCCGTCGCCATCGCGAGCATACAGATCAACGCCACTCACGCCGGTCGCTGGCATGTGTGCCATGGCCAGTCTCTTGCTTTTGAGTTTGTAGTGGACGTGAATTGATTCGGAATTGGTTTTGAATCGTACCATCATACCGGCACTGTCGCGGCTGAGGTTCCAAACCTTCTTGGTCACGGATTGCTGTGCAGAGGCGGGCAGTCGATCGAACCATTGCTGTCGCTCTTGGTCGGGGAGAATGCGTCCTTCGACACCCCACTGAGTCACGTCGTACCAATCCACACCGTCGACAGTCTCCTTACTCACCGCCATTTCAGGATCGAGTTCGGCGATCGTCACGTCCTGCGCAATGGCATGCGTTCCCATTAAGACGATCCAACTGGCGATCACATTTCGATAAAAAACGGTCATGATGGCTTCCGAGATGATTGACAAAATTGTACTGTCCGTCGATTGCTCAGGCACTGATGCGGACTGACGACTGTAAGGGGGCAACAAGGGAGTTTAAAAACGTCAGCACATCCTGTCGACCCTCTTATGACAATTGCAGGAATCGGTCGCGGGTTCCGTTGACTCGCCATCATGCATCGCAATTGTTTCGAAGACCGTTTTGGCGCGACCGTCATGCTAGCAAGGGGCTGAATCACGAAGGCCCCATCAAGGTGCCCTACGCCACTTTTGATTGAAGCTCGTAGGTTGCCAATCCCTTCTCCCGCACTCGTCGATGACATTGCCGACGCCACGCAGCGATTCCTAACAACTCGAACGCGAGGACTCAGGAACGCTGCGTAGGCACCCATCGATAAGTTTTCAATTTCTTTGACAACAGCCCGCCAACGGCAAAACGGCTGTTTTTTCGAAAAACTTATCGACGGGAATTAAGCTGTTTCAACACTCTGGGTCAGCCGAGTCCCGGGACCTTCCACCCATCACGATAGGTTCGCGAGACGAGTGAAGTGGCTTCTGGGCTATTGGTGAACGTGAGGCTGTCTCGGTCCCAGTGAAGCCAGTCCGTGCTGACTCGATCGGCCATCGCGCCTACCAAGACGGCCTCGGTGAGCGGCCCTCCATGGCTGAAATCGTCACACGCCTGGCGTCCCTCGGTCACGGCATCGACCCAATCGTGGTAGTGATTTTGCTTGGCGAAATCACTTCGATCCAGGTCGGCGGAAGACTTCGTTTCTGGTAACACAACCGGCATTCCACGACGATAATTCTTGAAAATCGTGCCCGTCTCACCGATCCAGCACATGCCTGATTCCGGTAGCGTGTCGACTCCCGAAGGCAGTGGGATCAGGCTTGCGTCGGGTCGGATGTTGCCGTCATACCAAGTCAACTTGACGGTGTCGTCGGCGGTCATGTCGCTGCCTGGGAAGACGAGTTCCACTCGCCGCTGTTTACCCCACAGGGGCCCGGTCGTGATCGGGGTCAACTGCCGCACGCGAAGCGGCGCAGTCAGCTTCAACGCGTCAAAACTGGTGTCGAAAAGGTGGCAACCCATGTCACCCATTTCACCGACACCGAACCCGTACCAGGCGCGCCACGTCTGGGGATGGTAGGTGTTTGCGAAGTAGGGTCGAGGCGTTTGCACGCCCAGCCAAAGATCCCAGTCCAGGGTGTCGGGAACCGGATCACCAGGGCCACGGATGTCGGTGTTCTTGGGCCACCAGCTGAGTTTCTTGTTCTCCCACAGGATCACCTCCTTGACCTTACCGATCACGCCACTGCGAAGGAGTTCAACCGTGTACCGACTCTCGATGCTCGAGCGGCCTTGGTTGCCCAACTGCGTAACGACGCCCGCCTTGGCCGCCTCATGCGTGATCACGCGACATTCGTGCAGCGTACCCGCCATCGGCTTTTGCAAGTACAGATGTTTGTTGGCACGCATGGCGGTGACCGCCGGCGCGGCGTGCATGTGGTCGGGGGTGCCGATGGTAACGGCATCAAATTTGTCACCATGTTCGCCCAGCAATTCTCGCCAATCGCGATGTCGAGAGGCTTCGGGATGCTTGCGTGAGGCAGCCGTGAGGGTCTTCGAATCGACATCGCACAGGGCGGTAATTTGAACTTTGGGGTGGGACGCGACGCTGTTCATCGTGTGGCCGCCCATGCCGCCGACACCGATGCAAGCGACTTGCA
>JBDNIG010000022.1:0-12941 GCA_041688415.1 Rhodopirellula sp.
AGTCCGATTGCCGACCGACGGCTCCGCCGGTCGGGAGCGGGTTGGCAACGTCATCACTCCGCCGACCACTCGGGCACAGAACCATCATCAACGACGCCCCGAGTGCCACCGTCGAATCGCCGACCATTGCATCGCCCGGAAGCAGCGACGACCAGCCCCCCAGCGGTCCAGCGCGAAAGATCCACAGCAGCGCCGTGATCACAAAGATCACGAGTACGCGTCGCTCGTTGCTCTGCATGGGACCAATCGTCGGCATTTCGATCGGTTCCATCTTCTCGACCCCACGCGTCACCCACCACCATATGATCGGCAGCAGGATCAGCGTGACGGGTAGACCGATCGACATCCAAGTCGCAAACGGCATCTCGTGCCCGGTTATCTCGAAAAATTGTCCCATGAACACGACATTGGGCGGCGTTCCGATCGGCGTCGCCATGCCGCCCACGCTGGCGGAGTACGCGATCCCCAACAGCAGCGGAGCACGCAACCGCGGGTCACCGGATTGTTGCAGCACCGCCATCGCGATCGGCAACATCATCAGCGCCGTTGCCGAATTGCTGATCCACATCGATAGGACCGCGGTCGCCAGCATGAATCCGAGTACCAAACGTCTGCCGCTAGCTCCACCGACCCATCGCACCATCGCAATCGCGATGCGGCGATGGGCACCGCTGCGTTCCATCGCTGCTGACAACAGAAAACCACCGAGCAGCAACAGGATTACCGTGTGTCCGTAGGACGCGGCGATCTCCTTGTGTCCGACCACTCCGAGCAGCGGCAGCAGTACGAATGGAACCAAGCCCACAACGGCCAGTGACAGGCATTCGAAAATCCACCACACCGCACACACAATCGCAACACCGGCGCACGCGCACGCTTGCGGTGGCAGCCCTCCCACATAACAAGCAATTGCAATCAAAATCGCCAGTGCGGGACCACCCGGCAACATCCATCGTGAGATCACTGCAGTCATAGAACTGTTCTGGTGGGCAACATCGGGAAATCATCTGTGGCTAGAATATCGGACAAGTCAATCAAGATCAGCAAGGTACCCTCCGTACGATCTCGCCCACAACTATAGCGGAACGAAATTATGAAATACGCCCCACTGAACATCGCGTTCTTCCTATGCTGCCTGATCGGCGCCAGCGGATTGGTTGCTGAACACGCCGCGCATGCCGAGTCACCAGCAAACGCTTCGTCAAGCGACAACACGGCCGCTGCTTCGAACCGCAACGTGTTGCTCGTGACCCTCGATGGAATGCGTTGGCAGGAAGTATTTGGCGGCGCCGATGAGCGATTAATTTCTCCCGACGCGGGGGCTAAAAATATCCGCGAAACCCAAGAGCGATTCCTGGCCGCGGATCCTACCGTCGCCCGTGAAAAACTCATGCCGTTTCTATGGTCGACCGTCGCGGCGGAGGGCGTGCTGTATGGCGACCCCGAGCAAGAATCATCCGTCCTCGTCACCAACGACAAGCACTTTTCGTATCCAGGTTATAGTGAGCTGCTGTGCGGGTTCGCTGATGCCAAGGTTGCCTCCAACGCGAAGAAGTACAACGAAAACGTCACGGTGCTGGAATGGCTCAATGCCAAACCCGATCTCAACGGTCGCGTTGCGGCGTTCTGTTCGTGGGACGTGTTCCCCTACATCATCAATGACAAACGCAGCGGTGTGTTGGTCAATGCTGGGTGGGCCCCGGTGGCGGATGTCATCCCGACCGGCCAAGGCGACGAATCAAAGTATCGTGACGAATTGCAACAGCTCGATACATTCGCGGCGGAGATTCCGCATGTATGGAGCAGTGTCCGATACGACTACTTCACCTTCAAGGCAGCACAGGTTTACTTGCAAACCCAGCATCCGCGCGTGCTCTACGTTTCCTTTGGCGAGACCGACGACTGGGCACATGAAGGACGCTACGACCTGTACCTGGAGTCGGCCCAGCGTAACGATGATTACATCCGCCGGCTGTGGGAAACGATCCAGTCCATGGACGAATACCGCGACAACACGACGCTGATCATCACGTCGGATCACGGTCGCGGCGACGATCGCACCGCGTGGAAATCACACAGCACGTCCATCCCAGGATGCGACGTGATCTGGGCCGCCGCCGTCGGACCCGGTATCCGACCGGGACACGCCGACCATGTCCAGCTCACGCAGTCGCAGATCGCGGCGACCGTGGCAGCGGTTCTGGGGCACGATTTCACGCAGTCCAAAGCGGGGATCGCTCAGCCGCTACCATGCGTTGAAATAGACACCAAGGACGAATGAGCCGGCGGGAGATTTCGTCGTGACCGCTGCGTTTCATCCTGGCCGCTGTTATCAATCAGCGGCGAGCCGGATGCCGCTGAATTGCCAGCGGGTATCCGGCGGAAAGAAATTGCGGTAGGTCACTCGAATATGATCCGCTGACGTTGCGCACGATCCGCCTCGCAAGACGAATTGATTGCACATGAATTTCCCGTTGTATTCTCCCAACGCGCCCGGCACCGGCGCATACCCCGGATAAGCCTGGTACTGACTCGCTGTCCACTCCCAAACGTTGCCCAGGAAATCACTGATCGCACGCTGCTGCGGATGGATCGGCTCGGCATCGGCGAGTAAGTGGTTTGCGAATACGCCGTCTGACGCATCGGCGGACGCCGCGAACTCCCATTCAAACTCCGTGGGCAGTCTCTTTCCCGCCCAGCGAGCAAACGCATCGGCCTCGAAAAAACTGACGTGACAGACTGGGTCATTCATTCTCAGCGGCACGCAACCGGCAAGTGAATACTGCACAAAACCGTCGTCGCTTGCCAGCCAATACAGTGGTGCCTCCCAGCCGTTACGGCCGACGGCGTCCCACCCCAGCGACAGCCAATGCATCGGGTTTTGATAACCACCGGCTCGGATGAACTCCAGATACTCACCATTGGTAACACATCGCGATGCGATCTGGTGTGGATGGATCAACGCCCGATGCCGCGGCCCTTCATTGTCATAGACGAATTCAGCCGGGCTGATTGCGAGTTCTGTCGCGTCGCTACCGATTTCCACAATTGCTTCGTTTTCAGACTGCCAACGCAGCGGCGCCGTTGCCGCAGCATCTCCCACAAGGGACGACCGTTGATACGCCGGAAAGTCCGGATTGCAAAACAGCACGTGCTTGATATCGGTGAGCATCAATTCCTGATGCTGCTGCTCGTGGTTGAGTCCCAGGACGAGCACACCACGCTGATCGTCGGTCAGTTCGTCCGCATCGATCCAATCGACCACCTGACGATCAACGTGTCGACGGTATTCCAGTATTTCATCGTAGCCGGGCCGAGAAATCAGGCCACGCTTGTCACGTGGAAACGGATTCCCCACGCTGTTGTAGTACGAATTGAACAGAGATTCATATCGCCGATCGAAGGCCTGGAAATCCGGTCGTTGTTTGAGCAGGAAGGTTTCGAAGAACCACGTCGTATGCGCCAAGTGCCACTTGGTCGGGCTGGCAGCCGACATTGTCTGAATCGCACAGTCTTCGGCCGATAGCGACGCCGCAATCTGCTCACTCATCCCGCGGACACGCTGGTAGTCGCTCGTCAGCGATGAAACATTTTGCCTGCGGGCGTCGTTCCTAACTAGAGAATCAAAGTTCGCTTCAATCTGCATCGTGTCTCTCCAAATACATCACCGCGAAATACTTTCGGTCATCAACCCAAACGCGCCGCATCGCCAGCCCAGCGTTCGCCGCCATCGCGGCAAACCCAGTGACGGTGTACTTATGCGAGTACTCGGTATGAATCCGCTCGCCCGCCGAGAACGAAATTTCCGTACCGCTTATCCGAACGAGCTGGTCACGTTTACTTTCGATAAAGATTTCAATGCGTTGGGCTACCGGATTGTAGAACGCCACATGCCGGAACTGGTCAACATCGAAGTTCGCGGAGGCTTCCCGATTCATTCGGTGCAGCAGGTTCAAACTGAACTCGGCGGTGACACCCTTGGCATCGTTGTAAGCAGTTTCGAGAACGGCCACGTCCTTTTGCAAATCAAATCCGATCAGCAGTCCACCACGGTCCCCACACCAGTCAGCTACTTTCCGCAGCAATCGCAGCGCCGCCTCACGTTCGAAATTTCCAATCGTCGAACCGGGAAAATAGACACACACTCGCTCACTGGAGAATCGATCGGAATCGTCCAGCGCCACGCAGAAATCGTCGACGATCGGTTTGATCTCGATGTCGGGGTATTCATGACGCAGTCGCTCAGCGGTTGCCAACACGTGGTCGTGTGAAATGTCGACCGGCAGGTACGCACGCGGTCGGTCGAGATGATCCAACAGCAATCGTGTCTTCACACTACTGCCGCTTCCGAGTTCCACAATCACCGCGTGAGGACCAACCATGCCCGCGATTTCCTTCACGTTCGCCCGCATGATCAACTGTTCGGTCCGCGTTGGATAATACTCGGGAAGCCCGCAAATTTCGTCAAACAGTGCCGAGCCGCGCTCGTCGTAGAGATACTTGCAACTTAAACGCTTCGGTGACTGCGAGAGCCCTTCGATGACGCTAGTGAGAAAGTCGCCGCACGGCATCGTCGCACCCGCGTCATTGCCGCAAAACTGAACCGGATAGTCTGCTGTGGATGAGTTGGAATTGGTCAAGGCTCATCTCTCCGTCAAGGGAAGAAAAATCCACGTATTAGCGAACAAGGCGACACTCAATGTTCCGACGATCCTTCGTTGTTGGACGTGCGCCCGTGACTACCGCGATTGAGTAAGTTTTCAGATTCGAAGTCCGCACGCATGCCAGATGGCACGTGTCCAGGTGGCACGCGTGCAAATTGCATTCCCATCCCGTGACGCGCAGAACGTGGCGATGTCGCATTCAACCACCGCTCACTGATGCCCCCCATTTGCTTCGGCGGTCGTGCGGCTTTTAAGCATGGAACTCCAAAGGCTTCAAGCACTTCACCCTCCTGCGGCTTCGCCGTGGGAGGGTCGGTCGGCCCGAGGCCGCCGGGGAGGGCCGACCGAACCACCAACCCAACTTGCGTGCTCGGCCCTCCCCGGAATTCTCGCTGAAAGCTCGAATTCCGACCCTCCCAAGCTTCGCTCGGGAGGGTGAAGTAAACCATTGCTGCGACACCACTTAAAAGCCGCATGACCTGCTTAATCGACGGTGCCGGACGACCCAGCACCTAAACCGACAAAGAGCTTCATCGCCAACGTGACGAACAGGAAGAGCAGGGGAACCGTCCAGGCGCCCGTCAGATCAAATAGGCTGCCGAAGAGTGTGGGGCCGGTGGCCGCCACGAGGTAGCCGATTGATTGGGCCATGCCAGAAAGTTCCGCGGCAGTCTCGGCGTCTTTGGACCGAACGACCAGAAACAATAGGGCCAACCCAAACGACCCACCCAACACAAAACCGAGAATGGAAACCCAGAGCGTGATCGAGCTACCCTGGGCAAGCAGCAACCCGGAAAGTCCCACCAGTTCGATCATCGCCAACACCAAGACGATGCCGCGCTGGTCCTCTTTCCGGCCCGCCAGGAGTGGAATGACCAATGCCCCCAGCACCCCGGTGGCCTGTGACAATGACAGCATCCATCCGGAAAACGCGGCATCGAATCCCCGGTCCATGAGAATGGCCGGCAGCCAGGCCAGGACAACGTAAAACGTCAGCGACTGGAGTCCCATGAAAAGTGCCACTTTCCACGCCAGGGCTGACGTTCCCAAGTCTCGCATGGACTGTTGAAAGCTCCGCTTCGGTTCCGATCTTTGCAATCGGCTCAGTTGCGGGATCCAAACGAAAAATGCGATCACAGCCGGGATGGCCCAAAATCCGAGCGCCCCGCGCCAGCCTAGCGTGAGATGATTCGCCAAGGGAACGCTCAAGCCCGCCGCGAGTGAAGCGCCCAATCCCATGGCACCCGAATACAGGCTGGTGACCAATCCCGAATGCGATGCAAAGTTGCGTTTCGCGAGACTGGGCAGTAACACATTGCCAAACGCGATCGCGACACCGGTCAACGCGGTCCCCATATACAATGCGGGAACCCAGTCAATCGCCCGCATCACTGCGCCAACGGCCAACAAGGCCATCGCACCAAGCAATGTGCCACCAATGCCAAAGCGACGCGTGAACAGCGGTGTGATCGGCGAAATGAGCCCAAAGGCTATCAACGGCAGCGTCGTCAACAGGCCAACCATGGAGTTGGTCAGACCCGTGCCCAGACGGATATCGTCGACCAGCGGACCCACGCTCGCCAGCGCCGGACGCAGGTTGACCGCGACGAGCAGGATGCCCGCAATCAATAACAGTTTTTCCGATCGCGACTGGGTCATTCTTTGTACGCCAGCAGTCGCAGCGCGTTGACGACGACCACTAACGTACTGCCCTCATGAAGCGCCACGGCGGGTCCGATTTCAAGACCGAAGATGGTGGCGGGGACGAGGAAAACAACCATCCCGAGACTCATCCATAAATTTTGACGAATGATCCGGCGGGTGGCGCGGCTGAGTCCGATCGCGAGCGGTAGGTGCCCAAGGTCGTCCGTCATCAATGCCACGTCGGCCGTTTCCAGAGCCACGTCGCTGCCGGCGGCGCCCATCGCGATCCCAACCGAGGCGGCCGCCATCGCGGGAGCATCGTTGACGCCATCACCCACCATCGCCACACCGCCTGCACTGCGTAGCTTTTGAATCTCACTGACCTTGTCAGCAGGCATCAGACCGCCACGTGCCTCGTCGAGACCAACCTCACCGGCGATCGCATCGGCTACGCGTTGATTGTCACCCGAAATCATGAGCATCTGCGTGATCCCGAGCTCGCGTAGCTTGGATATCGTTCTTGCGGCACTCTCGCGGGGCGTATCCATCAATCCGATCACGCCGAGATAGCGATCACCCGCGCGGACGATCATGGTGGTGCGACCCTCACGCTGCATCGATTCGTCGAGCGATCGGATTTCCGGCGTCATCGCGGGACCATCGACCTCCGCAAATAATCTTGCATTGCCCACGTAGACGAGCTCGTCCTGAACGACGGCCCGAAGCCCACGGCCCGTGAGGCTGGTCAGTTCGGTCGCCCGCAAGCGATCATCCTGAGCACCGGACGTGGTTGCATCTAAACCGGTTGCATCTAAACGGGCAGCGGCATCGCGCACAACCGCTCTCGCCAGTGGATGCTTGCTCAAACTCTCCACGGCAATGGCAATCCGCAGCAGTTCGGATTCATTGACGCCCGCGGCCGTTCGGACGTCGGTGACTTTCGGTTGACCGATCGTCAGCGTGCCGGTTTTGTCGAAGGCGATCGAATCCAGGCTGCCGAGACTTTCGAGCGGCCCACCCCCTTTGACGAGAACCCCGCCTCGGGCGGCACGGGCGATCCCGCTCAGGACGGCGCTCGGTGTCGCGATCGCGAGCGCGCAGGGGCTCGCGGCGACCAAGACCGCCATCGCACGGTAAAATGAATCACGGAACGGCTCATCGATCACCAGCGGTGCGAACATCAGCAAGACCACGATCGTGATTACGGTCGGAACAAAGTAAAGCTCGAACTTCTTGGTGAACTTTTGCGTCGGCGAGACCCGCGTCTCGGCCTCGCGGACCATCGTCACGACCCGCGCCAACGTATTGTCCGCCGCCCGCTTGGTAACTTGAATCTCGATCGCCCCGGATTGGTTGATCGTGCCCGCGAACACGCGGTGCTCAGCGGACAGGGATTCCGGATCCGCCGCCGCAGCGGACACGTCACCGACCGGATGTTTGTCGACCGGCACGCTTTCGCCGGTAATCGGTGCTTGATCAACACTGGTTTCGCCGTTGATCACGAAACCATCCGCGGCAATTCGCTCGTCAGGGTGAACGACGACGATGTCGCCGACAACGAGCGCTTCGACGCTAACTTCGGTCTCCTTTCCATCGCGTCGCACGCGTGCGATCGATGGGGCAATTTCCGAAAGGGCTTCGATCGCTCGTTTGGCACGGCCCATCGCGTAGCTCTCGAGCGAATGCCCGATGCTGAACAAAAACAACAGCAGCGCGCCTTCCGCCCACGCGCCCAGCGACGCGGCTCCGGCGGCAGCGACGATCATCAAGAAATCAATCTCGAATTTCCCCGTACGAACCTTTTCAATCGCCTCGCTGATCGTGTAGTAGCCACCGAAGACGTAGGCTGCGACGTAGCAACCGAGCGAGACCCAACCCGAGAGTTCGGTGAATGTCGCCGTCAGCCAGCCCACCGACAAAAACACGCCACAGAGAATCGCAAAAATCAGCTCGCTCCGCGGACCAAAAATGCCGCCGTGATGGTGGGCATGATGATGCTCGTGGCCGGGTTGATGCTCGTGGCCGGGTTGATCGTCTCGATCGGTATCGCCATGAACATGCTGCTCGTCGATATCCCGCAGTGACCACTGCTCCAGCACATCGGAAATTTCGGCTTCGCTGGCGCGCTCGCGATCATACTCCACCCGAACCGCTCCATCAGGTGAAACGACGGCTTCGAGCACGCCATCGATCCGCGACAAGCGAGACGTGATCGCCGACGCGCGACTGGCCGCCATCGACTCGATCCGAGCGTTCCAGTGGCCGTATCGCTGATCGAGTTTCGCACCCGTGCGTCGGGCGAACTCGCGAACCTCCGACAGAGAAATCACTTCGGGATCGAAATGAATGCAGAACTGGCCCGCCGAACCATCGTCCGCCGCCGTGACGTGGACTTTGTCCACACCCTCTCGCGCCCGAACCAAACGCTCAAACCGAGCGCAGCACGCGTCGGCGGGATCATCGATGCCGGACACGACCGAGCTGACCGTGATCTGTATTTTTTCCATCGGGGGCGACGATCCAATCCTGCTGAAGTTCTCGTTGGCTGGCGGGCAAGCCATTTTTTACACGATATGCACCGCGCACAGGAGCGTATGCACTGCGCACAGGACCGCACACGACACGCGGCGAAAAAACTGCTGAAGACACTGGAGACATCACTTTGATGACGCGTGTGTAGTCATTTTGATAACCATGCCGCACTGGTGGCATCACATTTACCATGTTTTTTCGTGCTTTTAAGTTTGGCACGAATTGTGCTCATCATTATAGATCGATGGCGGAATTGTTTCGCCAATCGCTCTTCCCCCCGCAGGACAATCTAATGAAACGCATACTTGCCATTGCCGTCGTCGCGGCAACCCTCAGTTTTGTGACTTCCCCTTCCACGGCTTCAGCGAGCGACCATCACGGTGGTCACCATCACGCTCGTCAACACAGCTATCACCATGGTCATCACCAGGGCTACCACAGCAGTCACTACCGTGGCGGGCATGGGTACGGAAGTGGTTACCGGCACGGCGTGATCTCACCGTACGCGCCGAGCTACCGTTATCGTGCGGGATACGGCGCTCGACCTTACGGATACGGATCGGGACATCATGGCCGATACCCAAGTCGTGGCTATGGCAGCGGCTTGCATTTGGACATCAACGGTGTCCACATCCTCGGCCGTCGCCATTTCTAGGCGGCTGAGTAGGCAGGTCTCCGATAGGCTTGCGGTTTCAATACGGCGGCCACGCCGCCGTATTGAAAGCGAACGTGATTTTGTAGCTACGCTCGCCAGAGCGTAGCCGAGTTGGCTGCGTCTTCTTCGGCGACGTCAACCGTCGCGGCGACGGTAGCTACTTGGTATCCATTTTTTCCTGCGCGGCGGCGACCCGGTGGCCGCGTTGTTTCGACAATTGCACGAACGCCACCGTTCCGATCACGATCGCCGCGATCGCGCTTTGAGGCGTCCAGCACAGAAAAATGCCCATCAGGACTTTGTCAAACTCGATCGAGAGCGCGTGACCGACGGCGATCGCCACGGCGATCAAGATCAGCGCGGCCGGCGCGATGATCCCGACGCGTTTCTGCCATGAGATGCGGCGCGGCAACATCGCGATCACAACGAGTATCAGCGGCCCGAGCGCATCGATCGCAATCAACGTCTCGACGCGGGCCGCGAACAGTCGGACGATCATGGCAACGATCGCGGCAATCGTCGTCGCCACCATGAGACTCAGAATACTGAACTGGATCGGCTGAGAAGTACCATCGTTTGCTCCCGCGTGCCCTTCGTCGACAAAACTATCAAACAGCAACTCGTTGAGCCAGTCCGCTTTCACGGCCGCGAGAATTGCGATCGGTAGGCTCAAAACCACTCCGACGAGAATGTTCATCCCGATCATCGGATAGTCGGTAAAGTACCCGCCATACATATTGCCGGATTCCCATATTTTGAAGGGAAAACCAATCGCTTCCCCGGAGCTGCCCACGCGCCCGACCAGACTCCCCCAATGCTCCGAACGGACGAAGTACGATAGCGCGTTGAGGCTCGCCATCGTCAGCAATCCCGCCGCCATGCCTCGCACAAACCAACGCGGCTTCGAACCAAACTGGTCGGGTGAATCCGCGATAGCGGGAAAGTTCTCGTGTGCAGTCACTCATTCATCCAGCATTCGGGTTTCCGTGCCCACGAGCACAGCCATCTCGCTCATAACAAGTTCACCGTTCGCACGGTCGCTAATAAGTCTGCTGAGGCGAGGGATCATGAGCGTGACACCGGTTGAAAACTTCCTCGAAGAAAGCTGGTAGCGAGTGCCCTCAAGACTACCCAATTTTGTTTGACGCCGCAGGCGTGTTCGAAATTTACTCACGGTCGAGCGACGCAAAGCCAACCGGTATCGCTGCGTGCGATCATGGAGCGATTGCACTACAATCGATGCTCGCTTCGCCCATTGCTTCTCAATATTCGAACCGGTGTTTTCGTTTTGAACCCGCTGCGTACTGCCGATGAACCGTCGACTCATCGTTCGCTGCTCCAGCGCGCCCAAGCGGGCAGCGACGACGGTTGGCGAACGCTCGTGCAAGTCTACGGCCCAGTCGTTTACGGATGGATTCGCCGCTGCGGTGTCCAATCCGCTGACGCCGCCGATGTGATGCAGGAGACGCTCATGGCGGTCTCGCGTGCCATCGGTCGCTTCGATGGTGATCGTACGGATGCCACCTTTCGTGGCTGGTTGTGGACGATCGCCAAGAACAAAATGCGAGATCGGCAACGACTCGACGCACGCGGCGATGCCGTCGCCATCGGTGGTGTGGACTGGGACACTGTCGAAGGTGCGGATCCACCCAGTGAAATCGTTGACGACAAGCGGGGCATCGAATTGCGAATGCTGGAAATTCTTCGCGCCAAGATCGAACCCAAGACATGGAATGGACGATGTTCTACCGGGTCGTTGTCGAGGGTCACGACACCATCGCTGTGGCAGAAGACATGCACGTCTCTCGCTGGACCGTGTACAAGGCACGGGCCCGCGTCCTCAAACGCCTGCGGCAGGAAATGCAGGGCGTGGAAGAGTAACTCGTTGTCGCCGTGGTAACCCGACGCGTGAGCGAGGGACTGGTTGTGAATCCTCGCTGACGCGTCGGGTTATCAATGGATCGAATACTTTCGTTCAGGTGTCCAATCTTATCGTTGCGTGGGTGGAAACAGCTTTTTTTCTCTATCGAGGATACCCGCACCATGATCGCGACCGCACCGAAATCCCCATGCCTCCCCGCTGAGCGGTGGCAATGTTTTCTCGACGGCGAACTCGACAATAGCGAATTTGAGACCGCCAGTGACCATTTGGATGGCTGCAGCGAGTGCCAGGCGGCGATCCAGCGAATTGCCGAACGCCCCGGTTGGATCACGGTGGACTGTGACCCGCTGCAGAACGAGTCGGCGTGCCAGATCGCGGTGGGACGCCTGATCGCAACCTCGCCGCCGCCGATGTCTCAGCTCGGACCGTATCGTATTCTCGGCACCCTCGGCCACGGCGGCATGGCGACCGTGTGCCTTGCCCAGCACGATCGATTGAAACGACGCTGTGCGATTAAATTATTACCGCCCGCCCGCGTCGAGCAGCCTGGTTGGCTGGAGCGTTTCGACCGTGAGATGACAGCGGTGGCATCGCTGACGCATGCCGGCATCGTCCGCGCCGACGACGCGGGCTGCGACGCGGGTTGGCACTACCTCGTCATGGAGTACTTAGACGGGCTCGACGTCGGCCGCGTGGCCCAGAGAATCGGAGCGATACCGATCGCCGACGCCTGTGAAATCGCTCGGCAAACCGCCTTGGCCCTCGTCCACGTGCATGACTCGGGATTGGTCCACCGCGATATCAAACCGTCCAACCTGATGCTGATCGAAGGCGGCACGGTAAAACTGCTCGATCTCGGTTTGGTGCTCGCCGGTGACGACCCAGTCGTGATCGACGACCGTTTGACAACGGCGGGGCACATCATGGGCACATTGCCCGCGATGTCACCGGAGCAGTTGCTCGACAGTCGGCACGTCACCGGATCAGCGGACGTGTATTCACTCGGTGCTGCGCTCTACCGATTGATCGCCGGCGTGTGGCCGTTTGCGGTCGATGGCGGGATCGCCGCGCGCGTGCTGGCAATCACCGGCGGCACGCTGACGCCGCTCGCCCAAGTCCACGACGAGGTCGATAAGCCACTGAGTGACTTGGTCACGAACATGCTCGACCGCGATCCCGAGAAACGCCCCACCGCCAGCCGATTCGCGGAAAGAATCGAACGCTGGTGTGGCGAAGCGAACTTGAATGCACTGCTTGAACGAGCCCAGCAAATACCACCGCCAGACGCTCCCGCGATCCCGAGATCGATCGTGGCGGCGGCTGAAAACAACCTCGTCCCACCGCCACCGCACAAGACACGTCGCTTGGCAGGCGGTTTTTTCGCAGCCGGTTGGATCGCGGCGGTGGCACTGGCGGCGACCGTCCAATGCCATCTACTTTAGACCGCGAAGCGGTCTTGGTAACCCGACGCGTTAGCGAGGATCACGTGTTTACCAGCCGAAACACTGCATCTTCCTCGCTTACGCGTCGGGTTACCATCGAGGCTACGCCCCGAACGGGGCCA
>JBDNIG010000023.1:0-10029 GCA_041688415.1 Rhodopirellula sp.
CATGTCGGCAGGCTTCTCGTTCTCGCTGGAGTCGCCTGTTTTGGTGGGCTGAGTTTCGTCGGCGGCTGGCTGGTCCGCAGTGGGTTGCTCTTTGGTCGGTGTGGACTCGCTGACCGCGCCGTCTTTCATTTCAGCGTTATCCGCAGCGGCTTTGTCGGTTGCGGGTTTGTCGGTTGCGGGTTTGTCGGTTGCGGGTTTGTCGGTTGCGGGTTTGTCGGTTGCGGGTTTGTCAGCGGGGGACTCTTCGTCCTTGGCATCGTCCGACTTCTGTTTTTCTTCAGCGGCCTTCGGCTCTGACTGGTTCTCTCCGGATTTCTTACCTTCCTCCTTGCTCGCTGGC
This sequence comes from Rhodopirellula sp., assembly GCA_041688415.1. Taxonomy (GTDB): domain Bacteria; phylum Planctomycetota; class Planctomycetia; order Pirellulales; family Pirellulaceae; genus Rhodopirellula. Next base: position 341 of record JBDNIG010000023.1, read on the forward strand.
TCACCGAGCAGGGTGGCGAGTTCCTCAATGGTTTGCGGGACGATGTTTAGCTCGGGCGCGGGGAATTGACTTTCATCAACCCGGGCGGTGACGAGCAGATAGCGATTGACGGCGGTGTCGGACGATTCGTCTTCCACGTCGCCGGAATTCTCATCGGCCAGTCCAAAGACGTTGCCGAACCGCAGCACATACTGCACCCCATCGCCAAGCGTGACGTCGAGTTCACCGTTGGCCGAAAGGACTTCGACGTCAGACCCGGTGCCCATTTGCACGGGAAAGAATCCTCGAGTGGCGAGTGAATTGACGGCTTCATTATCGGAAACGAGATCCTTGTCGGCTCGCAGGTTCGCGCTCATGCCCTCCGGTTTGCGGGCCACGTCGACGATTTTCAGATCATCGAGTGCGTTCTTGAGATCGTCGAGCTTCTCTTTGTTGACGACTTGGTCGGCACCCACCTTCACCTCAACGGGATCGGCCAGCGGATCGTCGGACGGGTATTCCAGCAATTGCTCCAGGGTCCAATCACTGCCATCGGCAGCGACGTCCGCAGTGAAGTTGCGATTGAGCGAAAATCCGCGGGCGGTCATCGAGGCGGCGTAGTCTTCCATGCGGATGGATTTGATGTCGATGCTGCTGAGCTGCAACAGATCATTCTCGATCCAAACTTGGAACTTGGTGGACAGGGCGGCTTCGTCGAGTTCGACAACGTACACGGGGTCTTGGGCGGGCTTGCGTACGTAACGTCTACCTTCTTCGCCCTTGACGGGTTCTCCGATGATTAGCGACGCCAGGTCTTTCTGGGATTCGTCGCGGAACGTCACCAGCCGACCGACGCCGATATCACCGGCCTCGAGCGTCTCGAGCTTGGGTTCGACGACACCGAGCGCCACGTGATCTTCCCGGTTGCTCGTTTGGACGTCGAGAATTTGCAGGCCCACCAACGCGTTGGCCGCATTCTTCATTTGCTCGACGGCATCGGCGGGGTAGCCCTTGCGAGACGGGATGGTCCACAGGCCTGACTGACGATCTTTCCGCACTTCGAACGTATCGACTTGACCTTGCGCTTCGTCGAACGACACGATTTTCACGCTGGCCGCCGCCAACGGATCTTTGAAGTTGGGAAACAGCGGCTTGCCAGCGGCAACGGACGTTTCGTCACGCATCGAGGTAGGCCAGGAAACGAACAGACCAATGGCCAGCATGACCGCGCCGATCACACAGAACAGTCCGGTTTTTTGTCCTTCGTTCACTTTGAAATCGTTTTTATGAGGGAAGTTTTGGGGAGTGGAATAAACAGTAATGAATAGGTTTTCAGTCGTTTTGGTAACCCGACGCGTCAGCGAGGTATTCAATGCGATCCCTCGCTCACGCGTCGGGTTATCATTCTTGTGTTAAAATGAGTTTAACGATTAAGTCAGTAGGCCGCTAACGCCAAAACGGCTCATCTACTTGAGACGACTCTTGCTAATGTGCTCGCGTTCGCGCAGTCGGCGTGACGCGAACACCATGATCCCGACAATCAGCGGCGGGATGCACGGCAACGCGACAGCCAACGTCTTGACTTGGTTTTGGATCTCCGTGACGTCTCGGTCGGCTTCCCGGCGGACGCTGGCAATCTTTTGGTCACGCTCATTCTCCATGCTCTTGCGGCGCACGTTGAGAATTCGTTGTTGGTTGTCCTGCTTGATTTGGAACGCCATCAATTTTTCCTGCAGCACACTTTGCGGTACCGTGCCATCTTCGCGTTCGGCTTGCAACTTCTCGACGTCTTCGCGGAGCGACTGCAGCTCCTTGTCGATCCCTTCCTGCGCGTCACGGATCGTTTCATCGAATTCCTTTTGGAACTCACGGCTGCGTTCACGAACTTGCAGATTCGCTTGCTCCTGACGAGCATCGATCATCTTCAAACTGGCGAAATTCAGCTGGTGACTTCGGACATCGATGAAATCGTCCTGGCCGGTCAACCAATCGACCGCGTTGAGTGCGAAGGTGACGTTCTGTAACTGCAGACGCAGCTCCATTTGCTTGGGGTCGGCGCGAATGACGAGAAACTCCGGCAAGATGATGTCGGAATCCGCGACGTAAACGACTTTAATGCCCTTGTTCGCGTTCGATCCAGCCGCTTTCTCGCTATCGCCTTCAGCTTTCGCGTCCGTCGCCAGTGCGCCCTCAACCGCCATCGCGATCGGCATGTTCGGGTTGAGCCCCCGAATTTCTTGAGCGAGCGTGGCCCCGCCGCTCATGATTTGGCGGATTGAATTGGCACTGAGGGTGCCCGAGACATCTCCGGTTTTCAACAGCGGAGTGTGTTTCAGCGTGCTATCGGGCTTGGCCTGCACACCGCCGGCAAAGATCGCCAGGACCTGCTTGAGTCCCGCCGTGATCGGGCTTTCGTCACTCAACGAAGCACCTGGTTGCTGCGCGATCGCCTCGTCAATAAACAGCCATAGCTCGTTGGCCGCTTCGAGGGCTGGGTACGGGTTGTGCTGTTGCCACACGACGTCAGGCTCATAGAGTTCCTGCGAGGCGGCTGTTCCGGGCACATCCAGCTCCAGCACATCCCACAAACGGCGGATATCACCCTTGGGCTGCGGACCGCCGCCGCCCATGCCCATCATACCACCACCGGCTTGCTTGGGGTCACCAGTCGCCGTGATGTACGCGGCGCCGACCGGACGAGGATCTTCAAAAATCGCGGTGGGGACGCCCGCCTGAATCGCAGTCACGAGCCGGTCAAATTCGGGAGGGCCGAGCGACGATGGCTGGACCACGAACAACGCGTCGTACATGTCTGGCGAAACGGGAGCACTGAGATCGACTTCCTCGACTTCGTACTGCTTTGCCAGTTCGTCGATCAATCGGTGCTTTTCAATGCGTTGCATTTGCATCCCGGCCATCGACACGCCACCCATTAAATTAGCGTCGGATTTCACGATTCCAAGCCGTTTGCGGGTACCGCTGGCGACGGTGTTGATCGAACGGACGAGTTCGTACTCGACCGGGATCCCGTATTCGAAAATTGGCACCGTGACCTTTTCTAGACCCGAACGAAATGCCGCTCCGAGGATCAATTGTTTTTGTGTGTAAGCACCTTTTTCACGGAACGTTCGCGTGACCGGCTCGATGCCGAATCGTTTCGCCGCGAGCGTGGCCTCGTCACTGAACAGGTCGATGCCGTCGTACAGGTTGACCTCGATCGTCCGGTCCTTTTTGGCCGCTTCGGCGCGGAATTCTTTCAATAGGTTGATGAGTTCATAACGAGTCTGTGCATACAGTTCGGGCACCTCGTTGCTGATGAACGCGTCGATCACAATCGGTCGATCATCATTGAGGTTTTGAATCAGGTCCTTGGTCGCATCCGCCAGCGAACTGACCTGGCCTTCGGTCATGTCCTTGCGTCCGAGTTCGTGGGCGCGGAAGAACATCACCGCGCCGACCGTGAAGACAATCATCGCAATGGCGCGAGCGACGTAGTGCCACGCCATTTGGTTGCCGTCTTTACCACCTCTCCAGTGACGACGCCCAATCAAAATCATGCAGACGTACAACGCCACCGCAGCGACGAGCAGGAAGTAGATGACCGACGAGGAACTGATCACGCCGCGTCCGAAATCGTCGAACGGTCGCGAGATACCGCTGTCCTTTACCCATTCCGCAAACCGCTTGCTCGGGCTAACCGAATCGGCCAACGACGCAAACGCCAAGGGAGCGTTGAACAACGCCCCCAAAATGAAACCAACGGTCAGGTTGCCCGTCAAGAACGACGCGATCATGCCGATTGCGAGCATGGTCAGACCCACGAACCAGTAGCCGAGATAGGTCGTGAAGATCAATCCGATGTCAAGCGACCCTTCCGTCAAAACCGCCAGCGTCGTGAATGTGCTGAGCTGACTGAATAACAGCGACGCGGTGAAGATGGCCGCCGCCGCCATGTATTTACCGATCACGATGTCAAAATCGCTCGCGGGCAAAGTGAGCAGCAATTCATCCGTACCCTGGCGCTTTTCCTCCGCCCAAATGCTCATCGTGATCGCTGGGATGAACACCAGCATGATCATCGGGAACCAATAATTGAGCTGGTCCAGGGTGGCCAGATTCGAGTTGAAGAACTCATACGGCCAGAACGCGGCAACCGAAGTCAAGAACACGAAAATACAAAGGAAAACGTAGCCCGTCGGGTTGCTGAAATAGCCGACAAAGTTGCGTTTCATCACCGCAAAAGCGGCCGGTTTCGTGTATGCCAGCAGCCAGACGATCGCGAGCAACAACAACAGGAATACTGCGTCATAGAGCAGTACACTGAGCAGGGACATCGAAACGAAATTGAGCGCCATGGGGACGATTGAAAATTGGAGAGGTGGGAACGAATAAGAAGCAGCGAATCGCGGCGAACAGAAGGCAACGGCCAGCCCGCGATCGGTGGGGGTCAGTTCTCGCTGTGACCGGTCAGTTCGTGGAAGGCCTCGTTAACATCGCCGTGCCCGGTAGCGCGGAGACCTTCGACATCGCCGTCGTAGACCTTGCGGCCTTCATTAATCAGGATGACGCGGTCGGCCATCGCCTCGACTTCTTGCAGGATATGCGTCGATAGCAGGATCGTTTTGGTCTCGCTGAGCTTCCGCATCGTTCGGCGAACCCCGCGAATTTGGTTGGGGTCCAAACCCGCCGTCGGCTCATCCAGAATCAACACATCGGGTTCGTGCAAAAGAGCCTGACTCATTCCAACACGCTGTTTGAAACCCTTCGACAACTTGCTGATCGGCTTGTAGATGACCGAACTGAGGTCGCAGATTTCGATGACCTTGTCAATTTGATTTTTCTTCGTGGCAGACGATAGACCACGTGCATCAGCGAAGAACTCCAGCATGCCCATCGGTGTCATTTCGGGATACAGCGGCCCATTCTCAGGCAGGTACCCCAGCAGATGACTGCCGGCGATACGGTCATTCATCATGTTATGCCCAGCAATCTTGGCATAGCCCTCGTTCGGTGCGATGTAGCCGGTCAGCATCTTCATCGTGGTGCTCTTACCCGCACCATTGGGACCGAGAAAAGCAACCAACTCACCCTGTTTGACGCTGAAAGAAACGTCGCGGGCGGCAGCAAACGGGCCGTAGAATTTGCTCAGCCTCACGGCCTCGATCATCGTCGTCGCTGACGATGCCGGCGGCGAGGACGAGGATGCTGCGGCGGGAGACGATTGGTTGGAAAGCTCGATTGCGGCCGAATCGGGTTGGCGTGCAGGTTCTGCCATCGAGTCGATGTCCGAAGGGAAAGAGGTCAGATGAAAGGAGTGAGCCAGCGTCGTTACGCCAGACCTTCACGTTTGATGATCTCGTCGGCGCCCGGCGTCATTCGGCGGAGCTTACGTGCCGCTTCCGCCTTGTCGATCGTGCCCGCCTTGACGCGTTTGAGCAGTTGGGAGGTTTTTTTGCGACGGGTGCGTAGGCGGGAAATTTCACGACGACGTTCGGTTCCAGGCATGTCTTTATCGATCGGTAATGGGGATAATAATGGGCGTGGGCGCAATCCGTTTGCGCCATCTCCGCAGGATTATCATGCGATTGGGCAAATGGGGAAGGGGGGAGGCAAATCTCCGTCTGCCACAGCGGGTACCAAAATTCGCTTTGAAAACCAATTTTCTGTTGACGCATCGCGCCACCAATTTGTTCGCGACCAGACTCCCGCGTTCTCGGTTTTATCTGAGCCGACGGTGCCAGAGGCCTGTCGATCGAGTGAGCCGAGACCTGTCAGGTACCCGCAAATGCCAGTACGCCGAAGGCGTTATAGCGATTAGCCGGCGGTCGAGCGAAGCGAACACCGCCGGATAGGTGGAGAACAGGCGCATTGGACCCCGAATGGGGTCGCAGATCGTCTACATGAGGCGCTGCGACCCCATCCGGGGTCGTGTAGCCGGCTCAGATTCTTGACCGTAGGTGGCGCTGCGCTTACCTACGGCTAATGGCTGTCATCCCATTCGGGATAGTTGTGGGTAACTGACAGAGTCGAGACGCGTAAGCGGCCGGGCTGGCGGCGTTGCCCGGTGCCTGACGGCACTCGGCTCACTCGGGCCACTGAGCCATCGCGATTCGCAATCGTTTCAGCACGCGGGACTTGGCCTGATACACGCTCACCAATGACAGTCCCGTGCGTTCGGCCACCAAGGACGGTTTTTGATTCTCAACCGTCGTCAACCAAAACGCCTGCCACGTGGCGTCCTCGAATTCCGCTTTCACATTCTCCAGCATCGACTTCAACAGCGGGGTGCTGATGGAATCACCGTCAATGGAATCGTCCAGGTGATCGACCTGATCGTGCATCCACTGATGTGCCGCGGTACCACCCTGAGCCTCCGCTCGTCGGGATGCCTTGCGGAAAAAATCTCGGACTTCGTTGCGCGTGATCGTGGCCAGCCAACACCGAAAACTTCCCAAATCCTTCCGCCGCTCGAAGGCCGCGATATTGCGAGCCACCGACGTGAATACGTCCTGGACCAAGTCCGCAGCGTCTGCTTCGCGGACGCCGGCGACGCGGCACCAGCGATAGACGATCGGCCCGAACGTCTCGACCAGCCGGCTCCATTGCCGCGGATCGAGCTGCTGGACACCGTCCAGAAACAGTGTGGACAGCGTCGGATGCTCGGCCGGCGTCGGAAATGGTGTGTCGCTCATACCAAACACTATAAGTAAATTTTTCTCAAAAGTGGTGTCAGCGCCCGTCGTTCATCAATCAGACGCTTCCCGTCGCTTGAGTTTGACGCCGATCCCACGGAGAATACCATGATGACCGCCACTCAATGTCCCTCCCACCGTCTCCTCCACGCCTACTCCTGTGGGCGATTGCCGGATGATGATTCACACGCGATCTACGAGCATTTGCAGGACTGCCTCGATTGCCAGTCGGAACTGAACTCCGTCGACGGCGACGACGATTCTCTGATCGTTGATCTCCGAGCTGATGACCAATACGCCGGTTTCAGTGACGAACCAGACTGCAAACGGGCCTTGGCCAAAGCTCTCGGTGCACTCGCAAAAGTCGGAGAAGCGGACGCCTGCCTGCCGCCGACGATGGATTTCCCAAAACATCTCGGCGAATACGAGATCGTTCGCGAGATCGGACACGGCGGTATGGGCCGCGTCTTCTTGGCCCGCCAGACCAAGCTCGGGCGTGAAGTCGCCCTCAAAGTCATCGCCGACCACCGCTTAACTGACCCCAAGACCCGCGATCGGTTCGATGCGGAAATGAGAGCGGTGGGGCGACTCAGTCATCCGAACATCGTCACGGCCCACGACGCACGCGAAGTCGACGGGCTCGCCGTGTTGGTGACCGAACTGATCGACGGCAAGAATCTGCAGCAAATCGTGAAGCAAACCGGTCCGCTGTCGCTCTCCAATGCCGCCGACGTCATTACCAAGGTCGCCGCCGCTCTTCAGTACACCAGCGAGCAGGGTTTCGTGCACCGGGACGTCAAACCGTCCAACATCATGATCAGCCGTAGCGGTGAAGTGAAACTGCTCGACCTGGGTTTGGCACGATTTCATACCAACCCTGGAGTCGAACTGACCGCCAGCGGGCAAACGATCGGAACCGCCGACTACGTCTCGCCGGAGCAGGTTGCCAATGCGCACGATGCTGACAGTCGCAGTGACGTTTATTCACTCGGCTGCACCCTGTTCAAGCTACTGACCGGAGTGGCCCCGTTTGAGTCCGAACAATTCACAACCTCGTTTGCCAAGCTGACCGCTCACGTTTCGACGCCGCCGTCCAGTCTCAAGACCCTACTACCGAGTTGTCCGAACGAGGTCGTGAAGCTCGTCGACGCGATGTTAGAGAAGTCACCCGACCGACGGCCACAAACACCTGGCGAAGTCGCCCAGACCCTGTCTCGTTTCGCCACCGGCAGCGACCTGCAAGAACTCGTCAGCAGAGCGGACGAGTCGCTACCGAGCACTCGCGACCTACCGATGTCAACCGCGACCACACCGCAACCCTGGTTGCGCCGCCCCGTGCCCCGCAGCCTCGCCATCGCCTGCGGATTCTTTGGGATTTTGTCTGGACTGATGCTGGGCATGTTCATCAAAATCACGTATCCCGACGGAACCGAAGTCACGTTGCCGCTGACGTCGGGGACAAGCGTTGAGGTTGTATCGGACGACGCTGTGAACAATTCGGCTTCCGAGGCAGAGATGCCACGTGCCCTTCCCAAAGCAAACATGCCGGCAGAAATTAACGCAGCTACGCCGCAGGTCAATCGTGCCGAATTGATCATCGAGCAACTGCATGGCATCTGGCAATTGGAGTCAAGGTCCAACCTCTAGCAAACGGTGCTGGCCTATTTCGATGGATTCGATTTCTGTGTCGTGACAGTGAGCAAAGATGCAGAGGAGATTTCGTTTGGTGGTATCCTAACCCAGTGGGATGGCCGAGACATGACGATTTTTTTTAAATTTCTCTTCTCCACACACGATCGTTCAATTAACACTGTTGCCTCCAGAAGACGTCCAACATTCCTTTTGGGTGCGTATTAATCCTGCTAGAAATAGTATCGATGTCCTCGGACTCACGAAAGAACAAGTCGATCGACGAAGCGAATTGAACTTCACGCGAGTTGCCAGTTTGCCGAAAACACCAGCCGATCTGCAATCACTGCTCGGTGACAACACACTCGACCCAAACGATCCCTACGTAAAAGGCCTAAGGATCTTGGCTCAAGCACGCGACATCGTACCGAAGCAAATGCAAGAAGCAATGAGCAAAACTCGTGTACCCGCCCAAATCGTGCGATCGATGAATAACCTGAGACAAATTGGACTTGGCTTCCATAACTTCCATAGCGTGTTCGATCAATTTCCTGGATCGACGAATGTGCTGGGTGCGGGACCTGTGGAGGATGGAAAAGAAATTCAACCGTTCAGTTGGCGCGTAGCGATCCTGCCCTATATCGACCAGAACGAGTTGTTTGAGTCTTATCGATTTTCCGAACCCTGGAACAGCGTACACAACCTCTCGCTACTGGGGAAAATGCCGGAGATCTATCGCAGCCCGCGCGCCCCTGCGGATCAATCCAAGGGCCACACCAACTATCTCGGCATCACGACCAAAGGTGCTCTGATGGAAAATGAGAATGGTAGAAAGATGAGCGATATTACAGACGGCTCCGTGAATACAATCCTAGTCGTGGAATCCAAAAAGACCGTCCTGTGGACCTCGCCCGAAGACCTGAGTGAATATCCTGAGTTCTTCTCACCCGCCATCTACGTCATGGCCGACGGCAGTGTGCCGTCGAATGAAAATCCAGACCCTGACCAAATTAAAAAAATGATCACGATCGACGGCGGCGAGCAGCTATGAATGTGCGCATTGGGTAACCATTTTGGTGCGCGGAGAGGTAACAGAATAGAAGCATATTCTGTCCTGTCGCTGCGACGCGGAATCGGATTACCGTCGTCGCTTGGGACGTTGGCGACCAAAGCATTTCGCCGCCAAATTCCCAGGACGGCACCCTGTCAGTTATACACAACTATCCCGAATGGGATTACAGCCATTAGCCGTAGGTAAGCAGGTTTGGGAAATTCATTCCGCATCACTGAGTGCCACGTTTTCATAACCCGACGCGTCAGCGAGGGATGGCGGCGTGAATCCCTCGCTGACGCGTCGGGTTATGATTGTCGATTCCACCGAAATATTTC
>JBDNIG010000162.1:0-5082 GCA_041688415.1 Rhodopirellula sp.
ACTCTGGCCTGTGGGCCGAAAAGGGTCGAATAGGATCTGCGAGTCAGCGACCGATCCGCAGAGCGACTGCAAAAAGGTCATCACAGCGAATCGACGCAAAAACGCTCGAAACACCACAATAATGATATACTAGGTCGAACGAAGCCCTCAGCGACGTTCGGGTGAGGGGGCATACAAGATAGTGCATAAAACGTTGGAATCGGTGACCGGCCACCTCCGTCGTGAACGTCTGAACGGCGTCTGCGGCGACCTCCCCCAACTTCGTCGGGAGACGTACGGAACCCAATCGCCATCGGAACAAAGTGCGAAACGGAAATATTGTGTCAACGCCAACTTTTAACAGCCCAGTATTCGCCGGTGAAGCGCCGCGAAGCAGGTCCACTACCGAAGTTTTTCCAGAAGTTCGTGGAGCTGCTCGTGAATGTCCGGCGTGGTCGAGATCACGACGGAGCCGTTTGGTGGGTAGAGTGCCATCGTTGATTGTCCGCCACTGGCTTCCCAACTTTTGGGCGACACCGTGCTTTGGATGTGCCACAACAGGACTTTGGGTTGGAACTGTCCGTCTTTCGTCCAGACCGGCAGATCACCGATTCGATAGGTTCGCGGATGGCAGTGAGCATCGCTCGCCCCGCTGCCACCGGCTGAAACGTGGGGTGTGAGTAAACAGAATGCACCGAGCAAAATGGCTAGCAGGAGGGAAACTCCGATTCGCGTTTTCATCTTTGAGTCCGTTCATGAAAAGGTGGTGAGAAGCGTCGTCTGCTGCGTTTTATCAAATAAGCACTTCTGGACACAGAGAGATTCGGTGACGACGAACGCGCCTGAGTAAAACGCGTTCGCGTTGCCTGGGTCGACGAATCGATGCCGAGCGGCGATAACATGCCAGTTGACTGGAAACACGCGTTTTCAGCACATGCATCTGTTGCTCGAATGTTCTTATCTCGAGTCCCGTCCCCTCCCAGAAAGATATTCGATGGAAGCCGGAATCGTCGGCTTGCCGAACGTAGGCAAAAGCACGTTGTTCAACGCGTTGACCAGTAGCGTCGCAGCCCAAAGCGCCAATTATCCATTCTGCACGATCGAGCCCAACGAGGGCATCGTCAGTGTGCCTGATGCGCGTTTGAAACGCATCACGGAGTACATCGTGCCCCAGAAGATCATTCCCGCCGCCTTGAAGCTTGTCGATATTGCCGGCATCGTCAAAGGTGCCTCCGACGGTGAGGGACTGGGGAACAAATTCCTCAGCCACATTCGCCAGGTCGATGCGATCATGCAAGTAGTCCGCTGTTTCGAAGACCCCGACGTGATCCACGTTTCGGGCGACATTGATCCGATCGCGGACATCGACACGATCGAAACCGAATTGGTGTTGGCCGATATGCAGACACTCGAAAACGCCCTGCCACGAGCCCAGAAAAGCGCACGCGGCGGCGACAAGGACGCGAAACTTCGCGTTTCCGCCATTGAGAAATGCAACGCCCACCTGGAGAGCGAACAACCGCTGCGGACGCTCGAACTTCCCGAAGCCGAGGCGGCGGCGATCAGCAGCTATGGTCTGATGACGGCCAAACCGATTCTCTACGTCGCCAACGTTGATGAAAATGACCTCAATGGCGAACACGAATGGGTACAGAGAGTTCGCGAGCACGCGAAAAAGTCGGGTGCGAGTGTGGCCTGCGTCTGTGCCAAACTCGAGGCCGAGATCGCCGAACTCGACGAAGCCGATCGAGCCGAAATGCTCGCCGATGTGGGCTTGGAAGAACCCTCGCTCAACGTGATCGCCCGTCAGACGTACCGCACGCTGGGCTTGGAAAGCTATTTCACCGCCGGTGAAAAAGAAGTTCGCGCCTGGCCGTTTCGAATTGGCTCGACCGCCCCGCAAGCCGCGGGCGTGATTCACACCGATTTCGAACACAAGTTCATTCGTGCCGAAATCTACAGCCTTGACGACCTGGAACAGTATCAAACGGAAAAAGAGATCCGGTCGGCCGGAAAACTGCGTGCCGAAGGCAAGGCATACGTGATGCAAGATGGTGACATTTGCCACTTCTTGATCGGTCCGTAGCGTGTCTCGGCTCATCATCGTCGTCAGTATTTTGGCGAATTCATGGTCGGTCGGGCAAACCATGGTTGTCCAGGGAGGCAGTGTTCATTCAGACTATCTGCCAGCCATTTTAACTCTCCACCAACCTCCCCTTTGAGGGATTCATGAACAAAATGTTAATACCCATCCTCTTTGCTCTCGCCACGGCAATTTTCTGGGGCTGTTACGGACCGACGATCGGCAATGCCCAGTCGCCGCGCGTCGATGGCGTGCCGCTGTGGTCGCCGTTCAAACCGTACGTCTTCATCGGCATCGCCTACCTCGTGATCGCGATCTGCGGTGGGCTCGCGATGATGGCCGTCAAAGGCGATTCGTTCAGCTTCACCGGTGAGTACGTTCCCACGGTCAAATGGGGGCTTTTGGCTGGGACCCTCGGTGCCTTCGGTGCTTTGTGTTTGACGACGGCGATGATGACCAGCCGCGGCAACGCATTGCTCGTCATGCCGATCGTATTCGGCGGCGCGGTTTCGGTATCCGCGATCGTGTCGATGCTCAAACTGCACGCCGAAACAACCGTCAGCCCGCTGCTGTGGGTCGGGATGGTACTGACGGTCGTGGGTATCGTCATCGTCGCGATGAATACACCCCATGGCCATGCACCCGTCAAACCAGCGGCTGATTTGGCCGCTCCGGTGCATGCCACCAGTGCTTCGGATGCCGCCGGTGGCACGGAGTCGACCGACGCCACCCCCATCGAAGAGCCGACGACGTGAGTTCGGCGGGCGATCCACAGAACATTGGCGCACAGACCGATGGCGACGAAATTCTGGTGCGAGTGCGGGCGATCGACGATCAAGTCACCCACGTGTGGATGGTGCGAACCTTCCTAAAACACTGTGACGAGGCCGAGGACGATGACGATCTCCGCGAGATTGTCCGTGATCTGTACGATTTTATCCTGGCGGTGGGACCGGTCGATGATGGGATCGACCCTGCCGCGTATTTAAAAATGGCCAAAAAGAAATTGCGGCGGCTCGTTGGAGCGACGGAATTGTACGAACAGATCCAGCCGGAGGTCAGCGGCCACACCAACTTCATCATGGCCGCGAGATCCCTGCGACTCGCCGTCGACCGAATTTCGCAATTGGTACTCTCTTAGGAACCTCCCGCTAACCGGTAGCGAAAGAATAAGTCGCGTAGTGGACGAGGCAACGAGCCCTTCGCTGCTGGACTCGTTGCCTCGTCCACTACCATTCAGCGAGTTTTGTTTACTCGCTGTCGCTTTCTGAACGCGTCCACAGAAACGGATTCGATACACAATGGTCGCTCGTTGAGTTACCATGGGGCATCGCGCCGACGTGGCGTTCGTCTCTGATACATCACGTATCCCTTCTTGGCAGATCGACATCCATGTTTTTGACACCCGCACTGTTTACTGACTCTTCCACCGTGTCGTCGCTCGGACACACGCTGCTGACCCATGGTGGTGTACTGGCGCAGGGGGAAAAACCGGTCTCCTTCTACGCGATTGCGGTCACCGTGGGAATCCTGGTGGCGATTGCGTTTGCGGCGATCCTGGGATTCTTCGTGGTGCAGCACGGCAAGCTATGGTTCCAAGCGTACATGTCCGAAGCGGACGTGAAGTTGGTGAATTTGATCCGCATGCACTTCACCAAGGTCAATCCGAACGTGATCGTGCATGCCAAAGTGATGGCGGCTCAAGCAAAGTTGAACATTAGCCGGGTGGACGGGATCAGTACCCATCGACTCGAAGCCCACTACCTCGCCGGCGGCAATGTGATGAATGTGATCCACGCGATCATTGCCGCCCATCGTGCCCGCATCCCTTTGGGCTTTGATCAAGCCGCGGCGATTGATCTAGCGGGCCGCGACGTTCTCGATGCGGTGCAAACGAGCGTGTCCCCGAAAGTGATTGATTGCCCCGACCCCAAACGCAGTGGCAAAACGACCCTCAGTGCGATCACGAAAAACGGCATTGAACTCCGCGTGCGGGCGCGAGTGACGGTCCGCACGAATATCTCGCAATTGATCGGCGGAGCCACCGAGGACACAATCATCGCCCGCGTCGGGGAAGCCATGATAAGTTCGATTGGGTCGGCGGCGACGCACTTCGACGTCTTGGAAAATCCTGACATGATCACCCGCGTCGTGCTCTCCCGCGCCCTCGATGCGCAAACCGCATTCGAGATCGTGTCGATAGATATCGCCGATATCGACGTCGGTGAGAACATCGGAGCCCGCTTGCAGGGCGACCAGGCCGAAGCGGACACTCGCGTGGCGCGCGCGAAAGCCGAACGGCGACGGGCCGAGGCAATCGCTGAGGGGCAACAAATGAAAGCACGCGTTTCGGAAAATCGCTCGCAACTCGTGCTCGCCGAGGCCGATGTGCCCAAAGCAATGGCCGAAGCGTTCAAAGCCGGCCGGATCGGAGTGATCGGTTCGCACGTGCCCATGGACGGCACAGCGTGAGCCTCACCGACGGAAATGGCATCCCAGGTTTTCAGCGACGCTCTTACCGAGTCCGTTTTGACGGCGGCAACGACTGTGCGTTAACGGGAATCGTGGATCAACCCACGAGGCCCGGCGAAGAAACCGATTCTGCAACGCCGCTGTCGCACCCCGTCGCGGTGTTCAGCCACTGCTTCACGTGCAACAAAGACCTCAAAGCGATCACGCGAATTTCTCGGCGTTTGGCTGAGTGTGGTGTGGCCGTACTACGGTTTGACATGACGGGACTCGGCGGTAGCGAGGGAGACTTCGCCCACACAAATTTCTCCACCAATTTAGCCGACTTGGCCGCCGCCATTCGCTATGCCAATGAATCGCTCGGTCCGGTCACCGCCCTGATCGGACACAGCTTTGGCGGTGCCGCGTCGCTCGCCACCGCCGCTGGGATGCCGATCCAAAATGGTACACCTCTCGGCGATGAGCTCCGCCGCCGAATCACCGCCCTGATCAGCATCGCAGCACCGAGCGATACGAAACATCTCGCTGATCTACTCCAGCGGAAGAATCCG
>JBDNIG010000163.1:0-7528 GCA_041688415.1 Rhodopirellula sp.
CAACGTCTACGACTGCGTCCAACGGGGTATGGTCGAGTCTGGGCACGACCCGCTGCGGGTGTCCGCTGATCAACTCCGCAGCGATCGTCTCGATGTGCTCCATACGATTGGCGGCGACGACACCAACATCACCGCGGCACACCTCGCCGCGTTTTTGGCCAAGAACGACTACGCGCTCACGGTCGTGGGTCTGCCCAAGACCATTGATAACGACGTGATCCCGATTCAGCAGAGTTTGGGCGCGTGGACAGCGGCTGAGATGGGCGCGAAGTATTTCGAGAATGTCGCGTCCGAACACAGTGCCAACCCACGGATGCTGATCGTACACGAAGTCATGGGCCGCAATTGCGGATGGCTCACCGCGGCGACCGCGGTGAAGTACCGCGAGCGTCTCGATGGCATGAACTTCTTGCCCGCCATCGGACTGACACGCGAGAGCTTGGAGGTTCACGGTGTGTACATCCCGGAAATGCGGTTTGAGCTTGAGCCCGAAGCGAAGCGACTGCGGGCGATCATGGACGAACACGACTGCGTGAACATTTTCATCTCCGAAGGCGCCGGCGTTGATACGATCATCGAGGAGATGGAGGCTCGCGGCGAGGAGGTGCCTCGCGATGCGTTCGGCCACTACAAGCTCGACGCGGTCAATCCGGGCAAGTGGTTTGGCAAACAGTTCGCCGACATGCTCGGCGCGGAAAAGACGCTGATTCAAAAGAGTGGATACTACGCCCGGGCAGCGGCAGCCAACGCGGAGGACATCGCCCTGATCGGCGAATGTGCTCGCAAAGCGGTTGCGTGCGCCATGGCGGGCGACGGGGGCGTGATCGGCCACGACGAGGAACGCGGAGGCGAACTGCGCGCCATCGAATTCGAACGCATCAAGGGCGGCAAACCCTTCGATATCGACGTGGCCTGGTTCGGGGAGCTGCTCGCGGGCATTCATCAACCTAAGAATGCGGCAGTGCAAACTCAGCACACATGATTAAAATGGCGCGAATGAACCCAACACCAAAACTCCTTCGCGCCATCGCAGTGATCCTCTGGCTGTGCGTCCCCGTCAATCGGTGCATGGCGGAATCACCCAGCTCGCCATTCCGGATCGAGGTCGTAGAGAAAGAGAACGGGTGGCCGGTGCCGCTCGTTTTTCTTGAAACCACGCACCACCTCACCTTTGTCACCGACAACGCGGGCTTGATCGCGATCGATGCCCCCGAATTGATCGATCGAGACGTGTATTTTCACGTTCGCAGTGACGGATATGAGATCGCCGCGGACGGATTTGGTTTTCGGGGCGTGCGATTGCACCCGACCTCGGGCGGAACGGCACGGGTGGAAGTCACCCGCACGATGTTGGCCAAACGTCTCGGCAGGTTAACCGGTGCGGGCCAGTTTGCGCAGAGCCAACGACTCGGCGGTGATCTAGATTGGCGTGAGAGTGGTGTGTTCGGTGCCGATAGTGTGCAAACGATCGTGCATCGTGGCCGGCGTTTCTGGTTGTGGGGCGACACCACGCTCGCAAATTATCCGCTGGGCATTTTTAGTAGCAACAGTGCGACGACGAGTTTGCGGCCACTGGATTCACTCAAGCCGCCGGTTCGTTTGCACTACGATTATTTTCGCGATGAGAAATCGGCTCCGCGCGGCGTCGCCAAGATGCCCGGCAGCGGTCCGACATGGCTGAGTGGCTACGTCAATCTTCGCGATCAAAACGGGGACGAGAGACTCGTCGCCACCTACGCAAAGATCAAGCCGCCGCTCGATGCGTACGAGCGTGGTCTGTGTGTGTGGGACGATGAAGCCGAGAATTTCCAGCGTCTGAAAGTACTGTGGAAGAAATCGGACGCGGAACGGAGTCTCGCGATCCTTCCGCAAGGCCACCCCGCATTCTGGACCGACGAAGACAATCAGGAATGGATGCTGCTCGGCGATCCGTTGCCGACGATGAGATGTCCGGCAACGTTCGAAGCGTGGCAGGATCCCGCGCAGTGGGAACCGCTCTCTCCACAGAAAACGATCGCCCCAGTCGGCGGCGGCGGTCCCGTCATACCGCACAGCGGGTCGATCGCTTGGAACGAATACCGCGGACGCTGGGTGACCATTTTTGTGCAGAAGTTTGGAACGCCTTCCTTTCTCGGCGAAGTCTGGTACGCCGAAGCGGAATCACCAACGGGGCCGTGGGAGAATGCGGTTAAGGTGCTCAGTCACGAGCATTACACGTTTTATAACCCGCGGATGCATGCCGATCTATCCGCGCCAGGGTCGCCGGTTCTGTTGTTCGAGGGCACGTATACGAAAGAGTTTTCGGGCAACCCCACGCCCACCCCACGCTACGATTACAACCAAATCTTGTACCGGATCGATCTCGATGAGGTCGTGAAGGAATCCATCGAAAACTAGATTGACAATCCGAGCTAAGCAGATACGGGGAAATATTTCGGTGGAATCGACAATCCTAACCCGACGCGTAAGCGAGGGATTCACGCCGCCATCCCTCGCTGACGCGTCGGGTTATGAAAACGTGGCACTCTGTGATGCGGAATGAATTACCCAAACCTGCTTAGTGGCCCAGCATATTCCCAATACCGCTAGATGGGGAAAGTGGGTCGTGCCAGCTACTTGGATTGTTTCGATCGTATGCTCTATCGCGGTGCGGCGATTTTTTGCGGCGGCACGGGGAACCTCGTGACGATGAATCCGAAAGCCAGGTGGTGGGCAGCGGGTCCACTGAATGCAGGAATTGAAAAGGCAGGCCGGAGAGGCAAAGATGATCGGCGGAAGAATCGGACAAGCGGCGGTACTCGCGGCGGCTGTCGGCACTCCCTACGTGGCCAACCAAACGCAGTGGGGGCGTGAAACGGTCGACACGGTTCAACGCCAGATCGTTGGTGGGCCGGTTGCCGAAGCGAACCCCGGAGGTGCGTCGCGGGAAATCAGTGCCGATGGTTATCCCGTGCATTCGCTCTATCAAGTGGAAACCCTGCGACCGATCTCGTCGGAGAAATATCGCTACAAGGATGACATCGCACGAAAACTCGGAGCGATGCCTGCCGACCAGGATGCCGCGCCGAGCCTGGTCGGTAACAATGTTGCGGACATTCGGGAAGCGTTGCGGTTTGATCTCACCGCACCGATGATCCTCGATCGATTCTCGCGGGTCTCCACGGTATTGGCGGATCTGCAACTCGAAGGTCTGCGGGTGCCGGTCGTCACGGGGATCCGCGCCGACGACTTGGCCGGCACCCTGACGTATTATTTCGATCACTCCGGGGCCATCCAGCGAATCAACTTGCACGGGTTCACCGGCGACACCGAGCGAATTGTGGGTGCGTTGACCAACCATTACGGATTGCAAGCCGAGCAGTCGCTCGACGCCGGCGTGTACACGCGTCGTTGGAACGGCATTCCCGTGCACCTATTGCGAATCACGCATGCACCGGTGGTGTTCAGTAACGCCGTGCACCAGAAATACACGGTGTTCCTTGAACTCAATCAACCGAACTTGCGATATGGCATCAGCGAAGAGGCGCGCCGGATCGTGCATGCCGACCGCTGGACTGGACGCTGGTAGAGTGGCAGCGAATTCGGACCACGGCCAGCCTGTATTGAGTATGAGTTTTTCCGTATACTGCCTACATTCCGGCCATTTCCCGCCAGTTTGCGGGTCGCCTCGGTCAGTTCGCGGGACACTCGCGACGTTGCGGGGCCGTTGTCTGAACCATCCACTTCGAGAATCGCCATGTCTACGACTCCTGATACTCCCCGCCCCGTCGGCAGCGACGGTCCTGAAAAAACGATCATCATTGGTAGCGGCCCGGCGGGCTGGTCAGCGGCAATCTATGCGGCCCGCGCTAATTTGGATCCGGTTCTCTATGAGGGCACCTTTCATCCGGACATGATTCCGCTGGGCCAACTGGCCTACACGACGGAGGTTGAAAACTACGCTGGCTTCCCCGCTGGCAATGTCCGGGCGTTCGTCGAATCGGCGGTCGCCAAAGATCGGCACTACAACCTGCCGCCCGTCCCCGCCGGTCACACTCGCGACGACCAACCGCATTATGCCGTCCAGGGCACGGAACTGATGGAGCTGATGAAGCAGCAAGCCCTTAATTTCGGCACGCGAGTGGTCAGCGACGATATCGAGCGAGTCGATTTTTCCGGGCCACCGCACACCCTCTATCCGGCCGCCGGTGAGCCCGTCCAGGCACACACGGTGATCATCGCCACGGGGGCGCGGGCGAATTACCTGGGACTGCCCAGCGAAGAGGAGTACAAAAACAAAGGCGTCAGTGCCTGTGCGGTTTGTGACGGCGCGTTGCCGATCTTCCGCGGCAAACCACTCGCCGTCGTCGGCGGCGGTGACTCGGCAGTCGAGGAAGCCACTTACCTCGCGAATCTCAAAGGTGCCGACACGATCTACCTGATCGTCCGACGCGACGAAATGCGCGCCAGCAAGGTGATGCAGGAGCGTGCCCTAAACCATCCGAAGATTGAAATGAAATGGAACACGGTCGTCGACGAAGTGATTGGCGACGGGAAAATCGTGACCAGTCTACGGGTGAAGAGCACCGTCGACGATTCCGCGAGCGAACTCGCCGTCGGTGGTATGTTCGTGGCGATTGGTCATACACCCAATACCGCGTTTCTCGACGGAGCCGTCGACATGAACTCGGCGGGCTACATTCAGTGGACCCGCCCCTTCCGCACCAACACCGACGTGGCGGGAGTGTTCGCGGCCGGCGACGTCGCGGATGACTACTACCGACAAGCAATCACATCGGCGGGAACGGGGTGCATGGCGGCGCTGGATTGCGAGCGATTCCTGGTCGATCAAGAATCCGTCGTGAGCGCGTCAGCATAAGTGTTAAGCACCTGCCGATAAAATTTCCGGCAAAACGAGCCGTTTTGCCGCTACGTGGCGGATCCTTCCTAGATTCACAGTCGCTTCGCGATTAAGAATTATCAGCGAACCGCTTACTTTCCCCAGCCGGCGACGTCGATCAGCCAGTCGGTGAGCGAGCTGACGGGGGCGGCGGGCTCGGAATAGCTCCACATGTTGCGGATCAGATCCGTCATCAGCATGCCACCGAGACTCATCACGAGCAAGATCAGCAGGAGTCCAACGGTTTGCAGGAGCGTGAAGGGAATTTCAAACCCGGTCGGTGCACCGACCGGGGCTCCGGCCGATTGTGTGTCGTCGTCTTCGATCGGCTCGGCATCGGGGTCACCGAACCCGCCGGCGTCGTCGACTCCGGCCGCTCCGTCGTCGAACGCGTCGACTTCTTCAAACGCGCCCGCTTCGTCGACCGCACCGCCGTCTTCAAACACCGGTTCATCGAAATCGCCGGCGAAGGAATCAGAATTCTCGACGTCAATATCTTGCGATTCACTCTCGTCCGATTTATCGAGCTGGATGCCCGAGGGTGACAGCTGGAACTCCTCATCGGCTGGGAAATCAATATCCGAACCGCTATCGTCGCCGGGGATCAATCCCGAACCGTAACCGCTGCTGCCGACACCCGATCCGCTGCCTTCGGTGAGTTCGGCGCCGAGATCGAGCGATGACACGCTGCTGCTGGCTAGATCCAACGGTTCGCTCTCAAGCGACAGACCGCTGTCGGACGGGCTCATCAAATCGATGCCGCTGTCACCGGCCATCGAAATATCATTGCCGTCGCCACTGATGATCAAATCGTCGTCGTCGTCCGCGATCATGAGGTCGTCATCGGCGAGCGCATCGTCGACGCCCGAGCCGGTATCGGAGAGACCGCTCAGGTTCCCGGAGATCAAATTATCGCCATCGCCGCTGAGCACGCCGCTGCCGACCGAATCGCCACCGAGCAGATCGAGTTCGCTGAGCACGTCACCACTGGCGCGAGCGTGCGGTTGTTCGGATTCATTGCTGCTCTCGTCGAGGTCGCCGAGCAGTTCCAAGTTGCTCGCACGCTCGTCTTCGTCATCCAGCTTCAGATCGAGATCCTGATCGCTTCCTGGGACGATGTCTTCTTCCAGATCCAGAACGCTGCCGAGATTGAACTCGTCGCTGTCCTCCGATGCGGTCGGCGGCTGCGGTTTTTCCCCAGCGGGTGCGTCTGATTTCTGGGCCCCGCTCCCACCTGACTCGCTCCCACCTGACTCGCTCCCACCACTCTCGGGGTCGGAATCCGAATCGAGATTCAATTCGCCGCTGTTGTGTGAGATCGCCGAGCCGGCGACATCGAGGTCATCAAGATCGAGAATGCCCGAACCGCCGGCACTGGGGATGACGAGCACATCGCTGCCGTCGGACGCATCGCCGGGAACCAAGTTCACGTCGCTGTCGCCGCCGTGTCCGGAGCCTTCGCTTCCGAGTTCGAGACTGCTGCCAGCGTCATCGTCGCCAATTACGCCGCCGAGCGACAAGGCACTGTCGTCACCGGTCATGGGGGCTCCACCACCGGAACCCGATCCCGTGCCCACGTTAACCCCCGAACCGAGCCCGGACAGGTTGGGCAGCTCGTCGCGCACGCGATCGATTTCATTCTCAGGAAACTTCCAACTCGTACCATCGCGGAAACCGCGAACCTGCCCCTGAGAACGCAGATCGATCAACGTCTGAGTAGGAATACCGAGTTTTTTCGCAGCTTCTTCGAGCGAGAGATAATTGGCCATGTTAGCGCGGGAGATTCGGAAAAGGGCGTTAGGAATAGTATGCGGGGTACACTCCGCGAATTCCTACGCGCCGATCATCCGAATCGATCGACCGTCCCGGCGGGCTCGAACGCGACGATCATCTTGATCGTGGCGAGATTCCCTGCAGGCGGCGAATTTGATCCGGCAACGGTGCCGTGGCGTTGAGCTGGAGTGTGAAGTCGGCGGCAATTTCGCGACTGCTGGCCAGTCGGATCTTGCCCTCTGAATCTACATGATACACCGCCATCCACCGTTTTTCCGCATCTACGATCGTAATTACTTGAGTTCCCTCACCATCAACGTGGGAAAATCCGATCAATCCTCCCGAACCGGCAACGTCGCGTCCCCCCCGCGCCTCCACGACCGTGACCCGTTCCCCCACCTGGCTACTGAAACGCGGCCCCGAATTTCCGTCAAAATCCGGTGTTTGTGCGGCCGCCAGCGGTTCCGAAGGTTCGGGCAAGGGCGACGGAGTGCCCGCGGGCGATTGGGCCGTCACGTCCGCTGATGGCTCCGACGCCCACGCCACGCCGATCACGATGCCGACGAACAAGGGCAGCAATCCAGGGAGGATTCGCGAGAGTTTGACGCCGTTGGTGTAGATATTCATGAGAGAATCCGGTTTTTGAGTTTGATTTCGATAAAGTTTCCCGGCGCAACCCGATGCCTGGCGCCCAATGCCACGTATTTTCGACACTTGACTGAGCCGTAGTCGCTAGCCCTCTTTATTTTACACACTTTTTTTCAACAAAACCTGGCTCCCCTCTCCCCCGAAGAGATCGTGCGGCTTTTAAGTGCTATCGCAGCAATGGTTTACTTCACCCTCCCGAGCGAAGCCTGGGAGGGTCGGAATTCGAGC
>JBDNIG010000164.1:0-2613 GCA_041688415.1 Rhodopirellula sp.
AGCCGCCGAATGTATTACGACAAAGACGTCGAGCGGGGCGTCGACGGCACGTTCATGTGGCTGATGGAAGAGGTTGGTGAGTTGGCGTCGGCTCTGCGCGGCAACGACCGCGAGAATCTCCAAGAGGAATTTGCCGACGTGATCGCGTGGCTGTTCACGATCGCCAATGTCGCCGACGTCGATTTAGCCGCCGCGTTGTCCGCCAAGTATGGCCAGGGCTGTCCTGGCTGCCAGCAGTTGGAGTGTCAATGCAGCTTGGATGAAAAGCCATGAAAGAGAGATTCTGTGGCACATTTTTATTTCGCTCGGCATCTTCGATTTACCTCTCCCGACGAAGTGGGGGGAGGTCGAGCAAAGCCGTTCAGGCGAATGCGAGGGAGGGGGCCGATCGTCCGTTTCGGTCTGTGTTGACTCTTCCCCATGCGCCCCTTTTCCCAAACACCCGTCGGTCGTTGCTCCTAGACGCCTGGCTGCTCGTCGCAGTCGCAGTGTTTTCGCTCGGAACCGCTGTGGGTCAAGAGCCACTCCCGGTCGCGGATGCTTCGAGCGAGTTGGTCGGCATCAACGGACACTATCGGGCTGGACACTGGACCGCCGTGCGACTGCCGCCGGATGTGGGCACTTCCATCGAGTTGGAAACGACCGACGGCGATGGCGTGGCGGTGGTGTACGAACAGGACTTCATCGCAACATCGCCGAGGGGCGATGATCAGCCCGTGTTTGCCTACTGTATTCCCGGGACCGAAGCGGCTCCGTTGATTATTCGCAGCGATTCACGAAGTTCGAGTTCACCTGCTGAGGACGCACCGGACTCCCGTTCGAGAAGCAGAAAAACCGATCGCCATGTGGTTTTGAAAACTCGGTTCCCCGAGGTCGGTGTGCCCGCCGAGGAACCCTCCATGATTCCCGTCGGCATGCCATGGGTGGTGGTCATCGGCGACCCGTTGGGGATCGACACGATTGGTTGGAACGAACTTCTCAATCGGGATGCTGCCGTCGCCGTGACTCGCGTCGACGACCCGGCGACGGTTCCCGATCATGTACTAGGGTTTTCCGGCGTCGACCTGCTGTTGGTGACCGGCCAAGGTGCCGACGTGCTCCGCGGATTGTCGCCCGCTCAGGGTGAAGCGATTGAGAACTGGGTGCGAGGTGGCGGACGATTGTTCGTGACATTGGGCGCCAGCGCCGACACTCTTTTGCAAGCCGCACCGTGGCTATCGAAGTTGTTGCCCGAGGCGATCGTCCAATCCTCGGTGGTCACCATCGATCCTGCTGGCTTCGAAACGTTCACCAACAGCCAAACCCGGTTGCAAAGTTTCGATGCATGGCAATTCCCCAAGGTCATTGGGGCTGGCGGCACGACGTTGTCGCGTGACGGTGAAGTGCTGATTGCCGGACGAACGGCACGCCGAATCGGTTTGCCGCTGGCGATTCGTTACACCGCCAGCATGGGTAAAATCATACTCGTCGCGGCGGATCTCGATGCGGCACAGTTTGTTGATTGGGACGAGCGAATTCATTTGGTCACGAAACTGACCGGAGATCTGTTGAGCGATAAACGCAGCGAGATCGGCAGCAGTTTTCGTGCGAGTGGTTACTCCGACCTCTCCGGCCAGGTGCGGCGCAGTTTGGATCATTTTCCGATTAAACGCAGTGTTAGTTTTTCGATCATCGCATTGGTCATTGCGGCCCTGATCGCCTTGGTCGCGCCCTTGGACTACCTGCTGGTGCGGCGCGTGCTCGGTAATTCGTTGCTGGGATGGATGACCTTTCCCATTGTCGCGGTGCTGCTATCGGTCGCCCTGGTAATGGCGGCGGGGCCGCGGCGGACGCGGCCGGAGACGGGCAACGCATCAATGTCATCGGCGGACGACTCGTTGATGCGTGCGCGCAGCATCGAATTTCTGGATATTGACAGTTCCACTCGCGTCGCACAGTTGTTTCGTTGGTCGTATCTGTATTCTCACCCCGCTCAAACGGTCAGCGTCCAGGCACAGCCGAGTGATTCACTCGCCGCGATCATGGATACGACGACCTACCAAGTCCTGTATCCCTTCGGTGCGCCCGGACGTGAAATGGGCGGTATTCAAATCGATGCGTGGAGCGAGCCAATCCACATCCCCATCACCGTCCTTGAGCAAAACACCAAGTCCGCGTCGGCGCAGCAGGAGCGGAGTCTCGCCAGTCGCATCGAGACGCTCGAAATGGCACCGAGGAGCAGCAAGTCGCTGGCCGTCCAGATGCAGCTCAGCACGACGGTCGAGGCGTCTCCGGTGCAGCGACGACGTGGCTCGGAACTATTGCAGGGCGAGTTGGTCAATCCGTTTGATGTCGACTTGCTCGACGCCATGTTGATTTATCAAAATTGGGTCTACTTATTACCGACTCGCTTTCCCGCCGCGGCAACCGTGCCGGACATTGATCGATTGCGACAGAAAAATTTTCGCTGGCAGTTGTCACGGCAACGGGCGCTGAAAAGTTCCTCCGAAACCGAAGCGTGGGACGTGACCCGGACCAACCAGCCCGTGCGACTGGCCGAGATGCTGATGTTCCACGATGCCGTCGGTGGAACTCGCTATACCGGTTTGCAAAACGAGATACTGGAGCATCTGG
>JBDNIG010000165.1:0-8544 GCA_041688415.1 Rhodopirellula sp.
CGGTCGACAATTGTAGCCAGACGGCTCCGCCCGTCTGAGCTGTTACGCGCTGGTTTCTCACGACGGGCGGAGCCGTCGGTCGACAATTGTAGCCAGACGGCTCCGCCCGTCTGAGCTGATACGCGCTGGATTCTCACGACGGGCGGAGCCGTCGGTCGGCAATTGTAGCCAGACGGCTCCGCCCGTCTGAGCTGTTACGCGCTGGATTCTCACGACGGGCGGAGCCGTCGGTCCGCAATTTGTGGTGAGGCGTTCCCGTCGCCTGTGTCGATTGGCGAACAGTCCGATCCGGTCGGGCCGTGTCAGAGTGAATCTGGAGAACGCTGTCGCGACAAAGGATCTTTGGCGATGACGATCGAGGATTACTTGGAACTGCTCGATCGGACGGCAAGACAGTCCGCCCCTAGTAAGCGAGGTCGCACCCCCGGCGGGTGTCCCGTCGATCCTGGTTCGGCTCGGCCTCGACATTGCGATTTGGTGTGAGTTAGCGAGCGATTTCGGGCGATTGTTCTGCAGCGGTGCCGGTCGTCCCGAGTGTGTTGACTCGATGCGGTGTCATCGGACGCATCGCCGCTACCACCTTCGCCGCCGCGCCCGTGAGTTTCGAAGGACCACCGACTGGTCCGTCTCGCTCCCACTTAGGATACAGATCTCGGTTGAGGTTGCCGATGGAGAGAGGCGTGCTCGCCCGCCGTGCAAACCGTCGATTTCCGCGCAATGGCGAGTTCTAGCGACAGCGAAAGAATAAGTCGCGTAGTGGACGAGGCAACGAGTCCTTCGCTGCTGGACTCGTTGCCTCGTCCACTACCATTCAGCGCGTTTTGGTTACTCGCTGTCGCCTATGAATTTGCTCTATGAATTCTCGTGTGAATTTTGAGTTTACGAACCCCCATCACGGTGGCCACGAATCAGAACCAGACTGCCAGCGTGATTCGAACCGCCCCGGCCCGACTCAATGATTGTAGCGAAACGGCCAGGTCACGTTGCACGAAACTCGATTTTTCTCAGTTCGTGCCCAGATTGACGACGGAATGTGCGGGCAGGTGTTGCCAAAACCAGCTCGGTATTGCAAACTACGGCCTGCTCGTCCGAGGTCGCCCTCGAGGCGAGATCGATTTGGCGTTTCGACGCGGATTAGAAGTGGGAGGATAAGCGAATTGGTGAGCGGCCTCACTGGAACTGAGGTACCCCGCAAGGGGCTGCGAGTTCGAGTCTCGTGTCCTCCGCTGAAACGAAAGACCTCGTGAAACCCATGTGTTTCACGAGGTTTTTTCATGCCCGGTGGGCTTCATGAAAGGATCGTAGATTGACGAAACTGACTCGCTCAATTGTCTTGGCGAGACCCCCGAAATACGGATCGACAAAACCAGCGGCGGCGAGGCGTTCCAATTGCGAATCGTCGCCGGGGGCGTCGCATGATTTCATCAGGACGAGTTCTTCGGCGGCGTTGATCCGTGCGAACGCCGCCGCCAGAGCATCCGAGGTCACCTCCCAGCTCTCGGGCAGGCCCATGTTGGGCTCCCCACGGCGAATACACAGCCCCAACTGGACAATGGAGGTGACGGGACTGGGAGACGATACCAGGGGTTGGGCCAGTCGCTCCCGGAGCTGATCCAACGTTTCCCAAAGTTCAACGTTGTCGAGGATTTGGTGTGCCACGCGTGCGGTGTGTTGCAGGAGATCGATGCACGTCCAGTGACAGAATGCTTCGGGGAGCTGGCCAACCCGATCGATCTCCCGGATCGCGTTGACCACGCCGCCGCCGCCGACGATGACGAGGCTCAGCGGATGCGGATTTTCGTCGCACCAATGCTGGAATTTTTCGTTCAGGCTGGGCAGGGTCAGCAGGCTGCCGCCGAGTTTGATGACGCGGATTTTTTTCACTTCAGTCATCAGGTTTCGTAGTGAATTTTGCCGTGTTTTTGTGAGCGGCTGATTTTATCGAGGCTGTACAGTCCCGCGAGGATAAATTCGACGCACGAGGCGCGCATCGCTTCGTTTTCGCTCGCGTTGACTTCGAAGGCGCGGTCCCAGGCTGGTGGGACGTTCTGCAGTCGTTCCGCGTACAGACTACTGGGCAGCATATCGCCGACTTCGACGCGGACGCCGCCACGAAAGATTTCCGCGATCTCGGCCAAGCCGTGTTCTTCGATGTATTCGCTGAAGACGATTTGGATGGCTTCGGCGATCACGTTGTCGAGCACTTGCCGTTCACTCATCTGATGCGTGCCCATCAGATCGAGTTCGAGCTTGCCGAGCGAACTCGCATAGAGATGTCCCAGATCGCTGATCCGGGGCACTGCGGGTGACTCGCCATGGATGATCGCACGCTGGCGAGCCGAGGCCACGATGGTGCGGAAATTGGCGAGCGAGAACCGAGCGGACACCCCCGAGGCTTGGTCAACGTATTTGCTCTGCCGTGCCCGGTTGGTGATCTCTTCGATGATTTGGTACATGAACAGCGGCACGTGAACGGGATACTCGCCGCCGAGGTCGTCGCCAATCTCCTGTTGCAGAATTTCGATGCCCTGGTCACGTTCACGGGGATAGTGCGTTTGCACGATGGTGCCGATCCGGTCCTTGAGCTGCGGGATAACTTTGCCGCTGCGGTTGTAAGTGGCCGGGTTCGCCGAGAACAGAATCATCACATCGACATCGAAGCGGATCGGATAGCCGCGGATCTGCACGTCGCGTTCTTCGAGGATGTTGAACAGTCCGACCTGAACGAGGTCGTCGAGTTCGGGTAATTCGTTCATGGCAAAGATGCCGCGGTGCATCCGCGGGATCAATCCCAGCGCGAGGGCTTCCTCGGCGCTCATGCTCACGCCTCCGGTAAGCTTCGCCGGATCGATTTCGCCGATGATATCGGCAAATTTAGTTCCGGGGCTGAGTCGTTCAGCGTAGCGTTCACTGCGCGGCCACCACGCGATGGGAATGTCGGCGGGATCGCGCTGCTCGACGAACCGGCGACCGGCCGCCGTGATCGGCGCCAGCGGGTCTTCGTGGACCGGCAACGCGGGGTCATCAATGTAGGGAATGTAGGGGTCGAGAAAACGGACGAGCTGCCGCATCAGGCGGCTCTTGGCTTGCCCTTTTTCTCCTAAAAACAACATGTCGTGGCCGGCTAGCAGGGCCAGATTGATTTCGGGGATGACGGTATCGTCGTAACCCACGATGCCCGGAAACAGCTCGTCACCAGCGGCGAGCATGCGGGAGAAGTTATCCCGGATTTCACGTTTGACGGTTTTCGATTGCCAGCCTTGGCTGAGCAGATCACGGAGGTTGGTCGGTGCGGGGGGGGCCAAATTCGTGCTCACTGAGAGTTCTCGGCAATGGACGGATCAAAGTCGAAGATAGTCGAGGGCGGGCGAACTGTCGATGCAGCTCTGCTTTCCACGCTACGAACGATGCATTGAGATTGATTGCGCGGGTTTCAAATGCGGTGGTGGAAAACGACAGCGAGACAATAAGTCGCGTAGTGGACGAGGCAACGAGTCCTACGCTGCTGGACTCGTTGCCTCGTCCACTACCATTCAGCGATTTTTGTTGTTTTGCTGTCGCAAACCGCACGGTGTCCCCGTGAGAACGCGGCGTCAACGGAGGGCGTTTCAGGGATGTCGAGCGACCGGATGATGCGTGGCCGGGAAAATGACTTTTCATCAAACCAAACGGACTTGGACTGCGTAGCCTCCAGACCTATCAAATTTTTTCCTTCGTTTTGAGTTGCCGAGCATGATCGCTGGCCCGTCTGCTGCCCACTTGATGTCGTCCGTCGATTCACTGGGCTCATCGCTGGATTCGTTGCTGATTCTTGGGGCGCTCGGAGAGTGGATGCCAGCGTACGCCACGCCAATCTGGGTGCTGTCGATTGGACTGCTGTTGGGTGCGATCGCGGTGGTGGTGGTGTTCGGTGTGTTGTCGCTGATCTCATACGTGCCCGGGCTCGGTACGATCGCTGATTCGCCCAACCGGGGCGTGACGGTGTCGCTCGTGATGGGAGCAATTTTTTCAGCAATTTTGTGCGTCATTTATTTGCCGCAGGCTGGCGAGAATGGGCAATTGTTGCTGCTGCCGTTGATCACGATAGGTATCGGCCTGGGATTTGGATTGATTTACGGGATGTGGCATCGCACGCGCAGTGAGTTGCTGTCGACCATGGGCGAGGGCGTGGTGCCGTACTTGCTCGGAACGGCGGGGGTTTTCGCGGCGTTCGGTTTGCTGTTGACGCCATTTGTGGAAAACCCGCGAGAGATCCTGGCGAGCATTCCCGCGGTCAACGTATTGAGTGACGGCACGCAGGTGGAAGTCGCGACAATTGATCCGACATCGGCGGACCAACCCGAGTACTTACCGGCGGACATTGAGTACGACTTTCGGAGCGTCGCCGAGTTGACGATCGAGAGTGACAAAAAGGTGTTTTTGGCCGACTCGTCCGATCCAGCGACGTTCTCGCGGGCGCCGTTGGAGTTGAATCCCGGCAGCAGCGAGTCGATCAAGTATCGGTACGAAGATCGGGAGCAACCGCCGATTCCTGGCGACCCGAGCAAACTGCATATCTACAATCAAGAAATCGATCCGGCGCGGGTGGTTTTCACGTTCACGAATTTGCCACAGATTCCTCAGGCATCTTCGATCGTGTTCACGGCGATCATGTTTTTCCTGGGCGTGACCGGATTGCTGGCGATGCGACAGGCCGCCCCACGGGTCTGGGCACTCGCCTTGTCGACCGCGAAGAACGAGATGGCTCAGCCACTGTATTTGTTGTTGCTGGCGTTGGGTGCGTTTGGCATTTTGCTGTTTGGGATTGTCCCGTTCTACACGCTCGGTGATGACATTCGGCTGCTCAAGGACAGTGCCGTGACGTTGATCATGATCATGGGGATGTTGCTGGCGGTATGGAGTGCGGGGACGTCGGTCAGTGACGAGATCGAAGGCCGGACGGCGCTGACGGTACTGAGCAAGCCGGTCAGCCGACGATCCTTCGTCTTGGGCAAGTACACGGGCATCATGTTGAGTGTGTTGGTGTTTTTTGTGATCCTCTCAGCGGTACTGCTGGTCGTGCTTAGTTACAAGCCGATCTATGACGCTCGCGAAAACAGTGGACCAACACCGGCGTGGCAGGTCGGTCATGAGGAGATCATGACGACGTTGCCGGTAATTGGTTTGTATTTCATGGAAACGATGGCGGTCGGAGGGATTGCCGTGGCACTGGCAACACGACTGCCACTGCTGGCAAACTTTATCACCTGTTTTTCGATCTACGTGATTGGGAACTTGACCAGTCCGTTGGTGGCCGCGGCAAAGGAAAACACGGAGCTGGTGGGGTTTGTGGGGAAATTGATCGCCGTCGTGGTGCCCAACTTGAATTCGTTCAATGTCCAGGCAGCGGTGGATTCAGGAAATGCGATACCGTTAATTTACCTGGCCGGGGCGTTCAATTATCTCGTCGTGTTCGTCATCGCGGTGTGGATGTTGGCGATGCTGCTGTTTGAGGATCGCGATTTGGCATAGGCATCGCGCACTGAAAAACACCTGTCGAACCGCATGGTGTAGAATTGGGGTGTGAGGGACGCATCGGGTCAACGAGATTTGGATCATGAGGCTGGTAGAACGTGAATCGATTTGCAACTTTGGACCAACCACGCCGAGAAGCGGCGGCTGCGGGCGCCGTGTTTCATTGCTTCTGGGCGATTCTCGCGGCGCTCTCCATTCCCATCTTGATCGTCCTGTTCGGGATGGTCGCGGCGATCGTTGATGACGGTACGCTCGCTCACCGTGATGGTGAGGTGGTGCAACGAGGGTTGGTGGGGACGCATGTCGAGCTGGGCACGTATCTGCATGTGCCGGTATCGCAGGGGTTTCAATCGCAGACCCCGTTCGCTCAGTTACTCGAATTGGTAGCCCTGTGCGTCCTGGTCGCGGGTATTTTCTGCGTGGCAATGTGGATGAACCGTAGGTCGTCGGACCGCCGCACGCGCAATGTCATTAAAATGCTGCATCAGCGCGTCTTGCAACAAAGTTTGCGGCGCAGCGAAACCGAAGGTGCGGCGGCGCAGCGTTCGCGTGCGGACCAATTGATCTGCAAGGTTCTTCCTGAATTAAGCGTCGGATTATCGCTGTGGTACCGAGTGATCCCACGCAGCGCGGTGATCTTGTTCGGTTGTGTTGTCCTGGCGTTGTTGGTCAATGTTTGGTTGGCGATCTTGGCGGTCATCAGTGGTGTTGCGTTGTGGTGGTTGTACTCCCGACTGCGCAGTACGGGCTGGCTGGAAATGTCGCGCTTTGAGATTGCTCAGATTCGCGAGCGACTCGTCGGGTTGATCGGCGATGCACCGATGATGGGGCGTCTGCAGGCGGGCGGGTTGGCGGAGCAAGCCTACGAGACCGAGCTCGATTCGCTGATGCGGCGCGTCACCGGGAACGATGCCAGACGGGGCCGTTTGTGGCCGTTGCTGATGTTCGCCAGCAGTATCGCAGTGGCCGTCCTGGTGATGGGACTCGGTGCCAATATCCTGCACGGTGAACAGGGGCTGAGTTTACCGGCGGCGCTCGTCCTGGGGATGGCGTTGACGACCGCAGCCCTCTCGGCGGCACGGATGAGCGAATTGGCTCGGCAACTCAAGCATAGTTCCCACGCAGCCGAGGCCGTGTATCTGTACCTTCAGCGCGGTGACGACATCGCGCCGAGCGAACGCTTGGTGGGCATCGCGGGTCTACGCGAATCGGTCGAACTGCGGGATGTCTCGTTGTCCGATGCGACCGGCAAACCAATTTTGAGCGACCTGAGTTTGTCGCTGCGACCGAAATCACTCGTGGCCCTCCTGGGGTCGGACGATGTATCGACGCAGTCGCTAACGGAATTATTGATGGGTTTTGGCAGGCCGCAACGGGGAGTTGTGGAGATTGACGGCGTGACGCTCAATGACGTGCATCCCCAGGCGCTAGCCAAGCAGGTCATGTGGATCGCTCCGGACGGGCCGCTCTGGGAAGGCACGATCACCGAAAACCTGATGTCCGGCGTGAGCAAATCGGTCGACAAACGAGACATGGTCAAGGTGCTCGAGCAACTAGGTATTTACGAACGAATCACGCGGCTCAATGACGGCCTCGACACGATGGTGGGTCCCGTCACGGATCTGCGCAACGGACGCTCGAGTGACGGGTTGTCGATGATGTCTCGCTACATGCTCGGCATCGCACGGGCGCTGCTGCATCGACCGGCGATCGTGCTCGCAAAAGAACCGCCGGCACCGACCGAACACGTCACCAATGACCCTTGCTTGACGGCCCTGCGCAGTCTCGCCGATGCGGGTTCGCTCGTGCTGGTGCTGCCGCGTCGACTGCAGACGCTACGTCAAGCTGATCGCGTGGTGCTGCTCAACGGGCCCACGCTGGTAGGTGAAGGCAACCATACGGAACTGCTCAACTCGAGTGACCTGTACCGGCATTTGAACTATCTCTTGTTCAATCCCTATCGCCATCGCGCGGGGGCCTAGAGATTAGCGTGCCGGATTCGGATAGTGACGACGAGCCACAGACGGCGGATTCCCTGTTTCGAACGGCCGTGCTCGTCGAAGCTGGACTGGGTGGACTGGCGTTGGTTTTGGGGTACCTGTTCGGCCCGGACCCCCGGGAACTCGTCCCGTCGTTGGATGAATTGTCCGGCCTGGCCGGCGGTGTGGGCTTGGGTGTCCTAGCGACGTTCCCATTGTTGCTGCTGATGGCGGTTATCCGCCGGATCAAACACCCCGCGATCGAGGAGCTCGATCACTTGGCTGAGCATCCGATGATGGGATTGATGCTGAAACTCGGCCCGCTCGAATTGCTGGCGATCAGTCTGTGTGCCGGCGTGGGCGAAGAACTGCTGTTTCGTGGTTGGTTGATGCCCGCGATAGCCAACGTGTTGCACGGGGAGGCGATGACACTCTTGCCAACCAACGCGGCGTTGGTCCGGCCCTGGTGGGCCTTCGGCGGATATGCCGCGGAAGTTTTCGGGGCGACACCCAGTGACGCCCGCAGCGTCAGTGAAGGTGCCGCGATGAGCTGGTCCGGATTCACCACGTGGTGGGCAAACTCGATCGGCTGGGAGATGACGATCGGCTGGATCGCTTCATCGATCGCCTTCGGTTTCGTGCATCCGATCAGCAAACTGTACGTGGCCGTGACCGGATTGATGGGCCTGTATTTTGGTGCCTTGCTGATTTTCAGCGGTAATTTGATGATCCCGATCGTCGCCCACGCCCTCTACGACGCGATCCAGCTATGGGTGGCGTCGGCGGAAGCGAAATCGGCGTAGCGCGATTGGTCGCCTTTCGCTCCGCGAAAGTTGCGTGGAGCGTTGCTTTCGCGGGGGACGTCGATTTAATTACTGAAGTTAAGTGAACTGGCAATCATAGCCCGGAGGGCGGTACATGAATTGCCGGTGGCGTGAGCCACCGGAGACTAAACCGTTCGCAGTTCAGCCCAGCGGGCGACACATTTCATGACGCGTTATCACTGTTGACCCAGCATGAAATCGGGGTTGAGCGTGGAATACTGGGGTGA
>JBDNIG010000166.1:0-3922 GCA_041688415.1 Rhodopirellula sp.
GACCCCTCTCCCCCGAAGCGGTGGAGAGGGGAGACTGGGGGGGACTCCTACCTGCCCCACGTTACCAAACGGATTTTGCCCATGGCCTCCCATCGAACTGGCGGCGTGATTCACGCTTATCAGAAATACGATCCCGTCGCGTTTCCGCCACCCAATCAACCACCACCGGACCTCGTCACGCCCGCGTTCGAGCAGGCGATGATGTACGGCAACTTCCACCAACTCAGCGACGAGGAACTCGCCAACGCCGTCCGGCTCGACCCCTCCCAGATCGCGGGTCTGGGACCGAGCATCGATTTTCTCCGCGCGCTGCTGGAAGAACGCAAACGGAAAATTCTCGAGACCTACGAAGACCGCCGGGTCCAGAAGAAGGCTCGCAAGGCGTTTCAGCAAGCGGTCGAGCGGGTTCGCCCGCCAGCGAGAATGGAAAAACTGTTTCGCATCGCCGTCAATCAAGAACAGCCGTTCCTGATCGAGCGATTGTGGTACGAGGCCGGTGACGACAACAGCGACCTGGCCCGGAATCTGCTCGCCACCGGATCCGCGATGGCCGACAAACACAACATCGAAGAACTCGCGAGCAAGTACGAGTTCACCGGCAACGAGTCGATGACGGTCCCGAAGGCACTCGAGATCAAAGAGGAACTCGAGAAAATCGATGAACTACTCGCGCAGCTTGACCAAGCCGAGAAGACGGCTCAGGTCGGCATCATCGACATGGACATGCTGTCCGAATTCGCTCAGCCCGGCGACATGGAGCAACTCGAAGAGATGCGCAACCAAGTCGAAAATCTCTTGCGTGAGCAAGCCGAGCGACAGGGGCTCGAACGAAACGTCGACGGGAGTGGATTTCGGCTGACGCCGCAGGCGTACAAGATTTTCCAAGGCCGATTGCTCAAACGCATTTTCAGTGAACTGGCGCCGTCGCGCAGCGGTCGTCATGAAGGTGATGTCGTTGGCGAAGGGGCCGTCGAGTTGCAGCAAACCAAAGCGTATGAATTTGGTGATAGCATCGCCAACTTGGACATGCCTCAAACGGTCATCAACGCGTTGATCCGCCAACAAGATTCGGGGCCGCTGCGTCTGCACAGCGATGACATTGTCGTTCACAAGACTCGCAATCATCCCAAGTGCGCGACCGCCGTGATCATGGACATGAGCGGATCGATGCGGTACGACGGTCAATATATCAACGTCAAACGCATGGCGTTGGCACTGCAAGGTCTGATCAACAGCGAGTACCCCGGTGACTTCCTGCGGTTCATCGAGATGTATACGTTCGCAAAACTGCGATCACCCGGTGAGATCATCGAGTGCATGCCCAAGCAGGTCACGATCCATGATCCGTGGGTGCGACTGAAGTGCGACATGAGCAACCCCGACGTCAGCGAACAGCAGATTCATCCGCACTTCACCAACATCCAGCACGCATTGCAGTTGGCCCGGCAAAATCTTGTCAACTGCGACACGCCGAATCGTCAAATCGTGCTGATCACCGATGGTTTGCCAACCGCTCATTTTGAGGGCGAGACGCTGTACATGCTGTATCCACCGGATCCGTCCACGGAGGCTGCCACGATGCGTGAGGCGGCGTTGTGTCAAAAGGAAGGCATCACGATCAATATTTTTCTGGTGCCGAGTTGGTCCCAGAGCGAGGAGGACATTCGGTTTGCCTACCGGATGGCCCAGTCGACTCGGGGGCGGGTCTTTTTCACCAGCGGCCAGGATCTCGATCGTTTCGTGCTGTGGGACTACGTGCAAAATCGTCGCGACATTATCACGTGAGGATCGAGCGGTTTTTTTGTCGCCTTTCGCTCCCGACAACTTTCGCGGAGCGAAAGGCGACCATTATTTCCCGCTCGATCCTCGGAAATTCCAATGGGACTTCTCAGAGTGACGTTCTCGGTTCATCATACGGGGGTACCGGCGTAACGATCGAATTCCCACAGAAGAAAATGGCTCCCATGACCTCTTCCATCGAACTCAACACCATTCCCGAAGCCGTTGAGGCGATCGCACGCGGCGAGGTTATCATTGTGATCGATGCGGAAGATCGGGAAAACGAGGGTGATTTCATCTGCGCCGCAGAGAAAGCCAGCGTTGAGACGATCAATTTCATTCTCGGCGGACGCGGTCAGTTATGTGCCCCGCTGCTGCCGGATCTCTGCAAACGGTTGGAACTCAGCCCCGTCGTGGCGCAGAACAACGCGCCGCTGCAGACCGCGTTCCTGACGCCGATTGACATCGCGACGGCGCGGACGGGCATCACGGCGTCCGAACGCAGTGCGACGATCCGGCGATTAGCCGATCCCGGCGTGAAGGTCGACGATTTCGTTCGCCCGGGGCACGTCTTCCCGCTGTTGGCAATGGAGGGCGGGGTGCTGCGTCGGGCCGGGCACACCGAGGCGGCGGTTGATCTGGCACGCATGGCGGGTCTGCCGCCGGTGGGCGTGCTCTGCGAGATTCTCAACGAGTCGGGCGATCGAGCATCCCGGGCGGACCTGGCCAAACTCGCTGCCGAGCACCATTTGAAAATCATCAGTATCGAACATTTGATCGCGCACCGACGTGTCAGCGAAAAACTGATCAATCGTGCAGCAACATCAAACCTGCCGACGCATTACGGTGATTTTAAGATCATCGTCTACGAGGTGGAATACGAGGCTCAAGAACCGATCGCATTGGTGTTCGGTGATTTGAGCGCACCCGGGCCGCCGCCGTTGGTGCGGATGCACAGCAGTTGCTTTACCGGTGACGTCGTCGCGTCGCTGCGCTGCGATTGTGGCGACCAGCTGCACATGGCACTGGAGATGATCAGCAACGAGGGCCGCGGCGTCTTGGTGTACCTGCCGCAAGAAGGACGCGGCATCGGACTGGGGCAGAAGATTCGGGCTTACGCGCTCCAGGACAACGGACTCGACACCGTCGAGGCCAACCACGCGCTCGGTTTCAAAGCCGACATGCGCGACTACGGCGTCGGCCTGCAAATTCTCAAGGACCTCGGGCTGTCCGAAGTTCGACTGCTGACGAACAATCCGAAGAAGACGAAAGCCTTCAACCTGCGTGGATTCGATTTGACGGTGGTTGACCAAGTCCCGATCGTGTCGACGGTGAACAAGCACAACCAACGCTACCTCGAAACCAAACGCGCGAAAATGGGGCATCAATTGCCGCCCATGTCGTGAGCCACCGGTTCACCGTTTCGCTGCACCGCCTTGGCGAAGGTGGGCCTACCGACGACGGTCGCGGTGATCACTTGGATTGGTTCTTTGCCGTCGATCGCAACGCCTGCGAACCGCTGTTGACTTGGTCGACACCGATTATCTGGCGTCAGGCGAGTGACATTGCCGCGTGGCGACTGCCCGATCACCGGGCTCGCTATCTCGATTTTGACGGTGATATTTCGGGTGATCGTGGACAGGTGCAACGCCTGGTGACGGGGACGTATCAACTCATTGCACAAGACGCGGAGCGAATTGAGTTTGTGGTGGAATCGGTCGCGGTGGTCGGTGCGTCGGCCGCGTCACCTGGCGATCAAGATATCTCGAGGCTCGCCGTTGGGTTGTGCAACCAGCTTACCGCGAGCGAGCACGATACGATTCGCTTGTTCTCGCAAGGAACCCTTCGGGAAGGATAAATGGCATCGACTCCCAGCCTTTTCATGCCACAACTCAATTGAGCAATGTTCTATGTTCTTCTCTCCTCGAAAGCGAGGAGCGTGTTCTTTGCGGTGTTTGATGGTCATGAATGGATTGTCGTTTCACGGTTCAGTGCGCTGGCCCCCTCACCCCCAACCCCTCTCCCCCACGAAGAGGTCGTGCGGCTTTTAAGTATTGAAATCCAAATGCTTTACGCACTTCACCCTCCCGCGGCTTCGCCGTCGGAGGGTCGGTCGGCCCGAGGCCGCCGGGGAGGGCCGACC
>JBDNIG010000167.1:0-5398 GCA_041688415.1 Rhodopirellula sp.
CGACGCCATTGATCGGCGAGTTGTGGATTGGGCAAGCGAGCCATCGGGTTTCTCCTGAAAGTGGAAAGAAACCCACCAAGCTAATGCCCCAGTCAACATGGGAAGATAGAACGCTTACCGAGGATGGACGAGTTGGTTGACGGCGGCTACCGATCCACGAATCATCGCCACCGCTCCGATCGTGATCGACTTTCTTGACTTCCCAGCCCAAATGAAGCATCAACTTGAAATGTGGGGCACGCATAGCGAGCAGATCCGCGACTACACCAGCAAAGGCTTGGTTCCCTCAGACGGTCAACCAAGCTCAGAGCGTGTCACCACGCTGTGGCAAATGATGGATCCGGTGCAGTATCGCAAGCGGTTGCAGATGCCCAAGTTGCTCATCGTCGGTGCCAACGATCGCTATTGGACGACCGACGCAATGAATCTCTATTGGGATCAACTCGAAGGCGACAAGTATATTCATCGCGTTCCCAACGCGGGTCACAATCTGGGCGGCGGTAAAATGAAAGCGCTTACGACGTTGGCCGTGTTCTTCCAAGCAGTGGCGGCGGGGCAGAAGCTACCCGCGGTCACATGGCGAGCCACCACCACCGACCAGGAAGTTCGGCTCACGGTGAGCAGCGACACAACACCGATCAAAGTAACACTGTGGGAGGCGTTTTCGGATTCGCTCGACTTTCGCGACAGCGTTTGGCAGCCCACATCGATGAACCCAGAAGGCGACGGATGGGTCGGCATCAGCCATCGCGAGACCGGCCACCACGCCGTCTTTGCTGAGCTGACATTCAGCTCCGACGGCACGCCGTACTCGCTAGCGACGCTAGTTTATTGCCAGTGAATGCGTTTCGGTTAACCGTTGGCGGTTCATCGCGACGCGTTCCTCCATGGTGTGAACAGCAAACATGGTATCTCATCAGACTGCTATGATGTGGACGCGGACGCGCCTGCCAAGTCGGTCTAGCGACAGATTTACCGAACATTCGATTGGCCGCCAGCGACCGAAAACAGATGCTTCCAAACGATACGCCGATGGAAACCTACCATGCCAATACAATTACTCCCCGTGCTGCTCGCCAGCCTGATCGTCTCCATGAGTCCGCCTGCGGGCACCGTGGCGGCGGACACGACGGAAGAGATTGTCGATGTTTTTGTACCGGTACAGGATGGTTATCCCGCGATCCGCATCCCCTCCGTCGTCACGACCAACGCGGGCACCCTGCTGGCTTTTGCCGAAGGACGCCAGGGTGGTGATCATTCGCAAAACGACATCATCCTCAAGCGGTCAACCGATGGTGGTAAGCACTGGGGGGAACTGCAGGTGGTTCAGGAGGCGGGCGAACTGGCACTGAACAATCCTCAAGCCGTGGTGCTGGATTCGGGACGCGTATTGCTGATGTACCAACGCAGCAAAATGGGCGAGCATAAAGCGAAACCGGGTCTTGGCGCCGACTCCTATTTTACGTTCGTGCAGCACAGCGATGACGATGGGAAAACATGGTCATCGCCACTCGATGTCAGCGGTAGTGTCAAACGCGATCAGTACGTCACGAGCGTTGCCGCGGGACCAGGCATTGGCATCGTGCTGAGTCACGGCCCGCACCGTGGGCGCATTTTGATGCCGATGAATCAAGGCCCGTTTGGAGACTGGCGAGTGTACGCCGCGATCAGCGATGACGACGGCCAGACGTGGCACTACGGTGAGTGCGCACCCGAGGACGGCAGCGGACACGGCAACGAGGTCCAGATGGTCGAGCGATCCGATGGCAGCGTGCTGCTCAACGCCCGCACGCAGGGCGGCGGCACGGGGCACCGCAAGACCGCCGTCAGCCGAGATGGTGGCGAGACGTGGACCCAACTCCGAGATGACGCGACACTCATCGAACCGGTGTGCCAAGCCTCGATCCTGCGTTACTCGTGGCCGAACAACGACGGTTCAGAGTCATCGCAGTCGCATCCTGTTCCTTAATCCCGCTTCGACGAAAGCACGCGTTAACGGCGTATTGCGGCTGAGCTACGATGAGGGCGAAACGTGGGCACGATCCAAGACCGTTTACGCGGGACCGTTTGCGTACAGTTGCCTAACGAAGCTCAATGACGGACGGATCGGCATGCTGTTCGAACGTGACAACTACGCCGCAATCAGTTTTGTGAGCGTGCCGCTGGAATGGATCGAACATCAAGGCGAAAACTAGATGAACGCATAGCTGAGGTCAATAGTCGAGATTGGCACCAAACTGCGGCGATCGATTCGCTTTGACATCCTCAATCCAGGCTTCCAGTTCTCTCCGTGGCGAAGTCCAGAATTTTGCGCACGCGTCGAAATATTGCAACACAGTTTCGTTTTCGTCGTGCTCGAGTAATTCGCTTGCAAGCTGCATATTGGGGCCGAAGGAATTGAGTTGAGGAGATCCAGATGTTTGGCCTGCCAACAACAGTCTTCGCTTGGCTTCCTCGACGTCTCCTTGGACGAGTGCGATACGTCCCAAAATGAGGTTCCCGTGGTGGATTAGGTTGCCGTGGTTCCATCCTTGGTCTTTGCCGCTGAGCATCTCCTCGGCGTACTGCTTGGCATCGTCAATGCGATTGGCTTCCAATGCAGTCTTTGCTAGATCCACGAGCACCGCTTCCCGGCCGCGCTCGTTCGAAAGATCGTAGGCAGCTTCGTATTGCTCGAACGCTCTCAACGCTGCTGTTTGTCGTTCGCGTCCCTTTGGAATGCGGGACAGGCCAAGCGAATACAACTGCCCAAGCCGCGACGCCCACTGGGGGTTTTTCGGATCAAGAGCCTGTCCTTTGACGAGCAGTTCTGCGGCGATCGGTGAATCGTGCAGTAGAAAAAAACTGGCAGCACTGGAAAGCAATTTTAGATTTCCAGATTTGTCCTGCGTAGCCTTCAACCATGCCTCTTTGACGGTCTCGTAGCCTTCGGGATCGAGGCGTTGGTGAAGGTGCCCATAGGGCGTCCCCAAGACATCCGTTTCGGGTGCGTTGGTTACTAGCCATAGCAGATGCCGTCGTCGCGCAGCGGATGCCTCAGTATCCTGGCGTCCCTTGATGAAGTAGTAACCGAGGATTTTGGTTCGCGAATCCACATCCGTCGGATCTTCAGCAAGCTGCTTTTCGAGCGTGGCAATGGCCTCGCGGTCGAGATGACTGCCGGCCCGAGTCAGAACATGAACATCTGCTGCACAGCTCATCGCCCCAGCCGCCAGGACGACCACGAGACACACATTCACTGCAATGAGATTGGATAACATGCGATTGTTCCTGTCGTCGGTTAAGGATCTGGATAAAGGCGGAATACCCATCTGCCGCGCATTCATCGTAGCGAAATCCGCTTGTTCATGCAGGTTCACGTTGCTACTCGCATGTTCCGTTGTGATTCAGCATCCATTGGGAGGGGTGCATTGCGTCAGCAAATCTAAAACCGCTTTGGGCAATAGCTTGGTTTTGTAGACCACGCGAGGCAATCCAAGATCCGGGATCGCTTCATCGGCATGTTCGGCCACGGCGAGCAGAATGCGTCCATGGCTACGGAATTGAGCCAATCGCTTGGCTTTGTCACGCAAGTATTCCGGAGTCCAAAAACCAATGATTTCGAGCAGCACCTCACCGTGCTCGGGATGGCGAAATGTGAAGTCCGGCATGAATACGCTCTGCCCCGCGTGCAAAACGGTGGCTTCCCGATCGATGGTCCAGCCTTGGGTGTCGGCTGATTGCCAGCGGCGATGGAAGGTCTCTTCGAGTTCGCTATCGAAATCACCGGGGGTGATCTCGCCCCGCAGCCCGTCGCGGCTGGAAAGCTGCAGTGCGAAGCGGCGGCGCAGTGGCCCGATCACGATGGCCCGCATCCGCCAATCATCAGCGGCGAGTAACCCAGGTAGGAACCGGGCCATCGCGACCCCGTATCGGCGTGTTTCACGAACGATCGAAGCGGGACCATTGAATCGAAAGACGTACCCGTTGTCCTGCCGCGCGATCGTGTGCATCAACCGCGCGAGTTTGGCGTAACGTAGGATCGTCTTGAAATCGCGTCCGGCAAAGACGGTCATCTCGACGGCTCCGTACAATGCCGTTTGCGTCTGAGCAACGTTGTAGCGGCGCAGCAGGGCACCCGCATCGATTGTGGGATCGGGAGGGGTTTTGAGGCGATGAAACTCGATCACGTCGGCAAACAATTCGGCTTCGATTTCAGTCCACGGACGACCGAGCTGCGTGGCAACGTTTTGTTTGACTTTGGATTCACTCGTTGCGAAGAGATGATCGGGTTCGTGAACGAGCGGATGATGCGTGGCGGCGAGCGTGAAGACACGCTGGCGAAGCTTTGCAGCGGCCCCACTTCGGTCTTGGTCATATTCGCTCGCATCGTCGAGCAGTTTGCAAAACGCCGACATCCGGACGCTCGAACAATCGTCGAGTTCCTGCATCGCCCGCTGCACGAGCGAGTGGAGTTGGCGACGGGTATCACCGACATGATCTCGGTAGATGCTCAGGAGTTCGTCGACGGCGGGGAGGTACGCGGCGTGCGTCTTCCGCGTCAGCCGGTCCGGCACAACGGACTGGCGAGCGAAGTCATAGTCGAGAATCGATTCTTGTTTGGTCAGCA
The DNA here is from genome assembly GCA_041688415.1 of Rhodopirellula sp. GTDB lineage: Bacteria > Planctomycetota > Planctomycetia > Pirellulales > Pirellulaceae > Rhodopirellula. Next base: position 4,610 of record JBDNIG010000167.1, read on the forward strand.
TGCCGCTCGCTACTTTTTGAACGCATCGTCGCGGCGACGGTCTCGCGAGCGTTGTTCGTCGCGTGTCCCAGCGGTGACGATCTCGTAAAAGCAAGCTCGTCCAAACGCGTTTTTTCGCAGCACGCGACCGAGTCGTTGGATCGCCTGCCGCGTGCCGCTGCCGCCACCGATCACGATCGCCACGTTGACTTCGGGGAGGTCGACGCCTTCATCGAGTACGCGGTTCGCAACGAGCGCCGGATAGCGACCCGCCCGCAATCCTTCGAGAATTTCTTGCCGTTCGCGTTTGCGACAATGACTCAGCAGGCAGGGGATCAGGAATCGTGTCGATACGTCGCGGGCCATCGCGTTGGAGCCGCAGAACACAATCACGGGTTCACCGGCGTGCAAGCGAAAGAGGTCTTCGATGATGCGGAGTTTCTCGGTGGCACGATCTTCGATGGAGCGTTTGGCGTGAAAAGCCTGCATCGCCGCGCGCGCTCCTGGATCACGAGCGCTGTCGCTGCACAACGTCTGCCAGTCGTATTCGGGTTCGTCCTTGCGGCGTTCGGCGATGTAGTCACGAACACGCCGGCCGAGCGTTTCATAGCGGCTCCGTTCTTCCTCGGACAAGTGTACCGAGATGCGATGCACATCGTACTTGGCCAGCGTTTTCCCTCGCGCAGCCGCGATGGCTTGAGTATAAACGCGGGGGCCGATCAGGTCATCAAGCAGGACGTGGTTGCCATCACGTCGATCCGGCGTCTCGGTCAATCCCATCCGAAACGGAGCGGCACTCATCCGGGCCGC
>JBDNIG010000168.1:0-3343 GCA_041688415.1 Rhodopirellula sp.
AGCGAGGGAAGGAAGCAGGTCACTCGCTTGCGCGTCGGGCTTGTATTTCAACAGTCTCCGTTTCGGGGGAGAAGAGGCGATACCCACGCACTAAGACAGCTAACTCGTGCACTCGCATCTCAGCCACGCCTCACGCCGAAGCAACCATCAACTCCGCCGCTTCGACCACATCAACGTCAATGTTCTCAACACACGCTGGCACCAACATCGTATCACCCTTGCGCAGCACGCCAACCGATGGATCCGACGCAACCCGGATCACTCCTGACAACACCGCAACGATTTGAAACGTGCCGTTTGTTGCGATGCCCTGCGCTTCGTTGAGCGAGTAACGCCGCAGCGTGAACTTGTCGCAGTCCACCAGCGTGACCGCCGCCGCTTCGCCATCGACCGACACCGCCGTAACCGGGCTGACCGGCCCGCTTTCAAAATCGATTACATCCAGGGATTGTTCAATATGCAGCGTTCGTGGTTGTCCACTCGCTTCGACGCGGCCCCAATCATAGATGCGAAACGTGGTGTCGCTGGCTTGTTGAATCTCTGCCACCAGCAACCCGGCTCCAATCGCGTGGACGGTGCCAGCGGGAATGAAGATGCAATCACCCACGCTCGGTTCAAACGAGTGCAACGTCTCTTCGATGCGTCCCCCGGCCACGGCGGCAGCGAACAGGTGCCGGTCAACACCAGTCCGCAGTCCCGCATAGATCTTGCTGCCGGGAACCGTGTCCATCACCATCCAAGCTTCCGTCTTCCCGAGATCCGGCGGGTTCAACTGGCTGGCTTGCTCGTCGTTGGGGTGCACCTGCACTGACAGATCGCGACTGGCGTCGAGCATCTTCAACAGCAACGGAAAACGATTCCGCAAGTTATCGGGCAGCGTCTCACTGCGGATCGCCGTCGCCACGCGTTCGCCCAACAACGCCGACGCATCCTGCTGAATCAATTCGTGCAGCGACGTACCCGCCAACGGTCCCTGCGCGACGATGCTTTGGTCGGCACCATGATCGACAATTTCCCAGCTCTCCGCATACACCCCGTCATCACCAATCGGCTTATTCAACTCCGTCCCGAGTCGACGCCCACCCCACAGGTACTGCCGAAACAGCGGCTCAAACCGCAGCGGATAAAGATTCGTCATGTCGTGTACCAGGTAGTCGGGGTAATCGAACGCGAAGAACCCGGAAATATGACTCATCGCCCAGTCACATTCAAGCACGAGCGTCGGGAATCATTGGAACGTGAAAAAAGCAAAATACTGAGCGATCAGGAGACAATTTGCATTTTTAAATTTTCAATTTAACTTTTTCATTTCCTAAACCCCCGGCTCACGTTCGTATCAGATCGGCAGATTCCCAAATTGCCCAGTAATCCACCATGCAGCTATTTTTGAAGGTCTATCCCGGCACCCTGGATAAACGGGTTCCCTCTTCCTGAACTTCCGATGTCACACGCAATGCCGGGAGTCGACCGTACGCTCGATTTGCGCCCCTTTTCGCGCCCATGCTTGCTCTCGCAATGTGAATGAACTACAGTGGCTTGAAGTCTATAGAATGAATCGGCTTGCGCGCCACATTATTGAATCAATCGCCAGAGTCTCTCAAGCTCTTGGCTTGTGTGCACGACTCGAGGCCGAGTACACCTATCACTGGATTTCCTATGCAATCTCGCATCCATTTTTCCTGCACCGCTCTGTCTTGCATCGCCGCGTTTTGCTACGCCACGATCGTTGCAGCGGACGAGTCTGAATTCAAACTGCAGCCTCTGGAGTACAACAATCCGGGCTTGGAAGTTGATCTCGGCGTCGGCTTGTGGGCCTATCCGCTACCAGTGGACTACGACGGCGACGGCGACATGGACTTGCTCGTGGGGTGCCCAGACAAACCGTCGCAGGGAACCTACTTCTTCGAGAATACGTCACAGGACGCGAGCGAGAAGATGCCGGTCTTCAAACCGGCAGTGCGCATTGGAAACGGATACCCCTACATGATGCTGAGCCAAATCAATGGCGAGTCCGTGGTTTTGAGACCTGGCCTGGAGTATCGACGCGACAAGAAAACGGGCAAGTTTGACTTCGACAAACCGAACAAGATTGACGCACCGACCAATCCGAATGATCGCGTCAACGGCCGCACACGCGGAAACATGTGGCGCTACGTTGACTTCGATGGCGACGGAGACCATGACATCGCTGTTGGCACGGGCGATTGGACCGATTTGGGTTGGGATCACGCCTACGACAGCGCTGGCAACTGGAGAAATGGGCCGCTCCACGGCTACGTGTACATCGTTACGAACGAGGGGAGCGACGCGAACCCAAAATACTCCGATTCACCGTTTCGACTCCGAGCGGGCGGCGGCGAAGTTGACGTCTACGGCTGGCCGTCACCGAATTTCGCGGACTTCGATGGCGATGGCGATCTCGATTTGCTGTGTGGCGAGTTCTTGGATGGCTTCACCTACTTTCAGAACACGGGCTCGCGGAAAGAACCCCAGTACGCGGCGGGCCAAAAACTTCTGCAACGCGGTGGCGATCCCTTGGTCATGCATCTGCAAATGATCACGCCCACGGCGGTGGACTGGGACGCCGACGGCGACATGGATTTGATCGTCGGTGATGAGGATGGACGCGTGGCGTTCGTCGAGAACAGTGGCCAGCTCGTCGACGGTGTGCCGCAGTTTGAATCGCCCGTCTATTTTCGCCAGCAAGCCGACACTCTGAAATTTGGGGCCCTCGCGACGCCGTTTGCATACGATTGGGACGGCGATGGTGACGAAGATATCCTGTGCGGCAATACCGCGGGCTCGATTGGTCTATTTGAGAATCTCGGCAACGCAGAGAACGGGCGACCCACATGGAACGCTCCGGTATTGCTCAATGTCAAAACGGAGAGCGCAACGAGGCCGTTTCGCGTCATGGCCGGACCGAACGGCTCGATTCAAGGTCCGTGCGAAGCCAAGTGGGGTTACACGACCTTGTCCGTTGCCGACTGGGATGGCGATGGTGACGGTGACATCGTGTACAACTCGATCCTGGGCCGGGTGGGTCTGTTGCTCAACGAAAACGGTGTCCTTGATGAACAGCATTTCGACTCGGGGCTCAGCGAATTGCCGCCGGCCTGGTATTGGTGGCAGACGCCATCGAGCCAAACGCTGACGCAGTGGCGGACAACGCCGCTGGCACTGGATTTCGACGGTGACGCGAACCTCGATCTGGTGATGCTCGATCAAGAAGGCTATCTGACGCTGCGTTCCGACGCCGGCGATGCACAACGCATCTTTGTCGATGAGTCGGGAAACGCTCTGCAGCTCAACTCAGCCACGTGTGGCAGCTCCGGCCGAATCA
>JBDNIG010000001.1:0-10660 GCA_041688415.1 Rhodopirellula sp.
ACTGGATTTCACCTGAGATCTTCCTTGTGTGTCGAGGCTTAGAGTTTGTTACTACTCACTTAACCCCGCAAAGCACGGAAGATTTCGGGTTTTCTTATTATCTTTTGAGAAAACTTCAACAAGCGTTCGCTTGTTTGAGGATTAGTCTATCGCCTAGTGCAACTAAGCGATTTAGATCAGCTTTAAATTTGTCGAGGTTCGTTCTCATAGGTTTGCCAACTCGTGCCTTTTCCATCGGACAGGGAGACAACAGGCGGTTTCGCAGTGGGTGGTCAGCAAAAATCTCTTGATTTTCCTCACAACCCGTGCAGCAAGCATAGAAAGGCCACTCAGCTGAAGCCAGCCCCCAGCGGGGTGCGTTGCCCCACACGAACTGCGTCCGGAGGTGGCAGTGGGCATCGGCTACCTGAGCTAGTCGATAAATACCAATCTGGGCTAGTCCACCTGCGGCCACGCCGTCAGCCCTGATTAGTAATTGCGAAGCACGACATGGATCACGATTGGTATGTGAAGCACGCTGGGAAAGCAGTGGGGCCGTTGACCCCCAGTAAACTCAAGCAGTTGGCGGCAAACTCCAAAATCCGAGAATCCACCCATCTGCGACGTGGGGAAGCCGGGGAATGGGTTGCCGCTGAGCGAGTGATTGGCCTGTTTCCCAAGACATCCTAAGCCCCTGCGGAAGCGACCCTGATTACCCGAGAGCGTGAACTACTGGACCGGGAAAAGGCGTTGGTAGCGAAGGAACGTGAACTGTGGGCCTCTCAGCAACCGTCACAAGTGCCCAGCGAAGAATTGGCTGCCACGCCGGTGGACACGAACGCACCACCCGCAGAATCCCCAGTTGAGAAACAAAAGCCACTGCGATCAGCTACTTTCAAAGAGAAAGTGAAAGATTTTGCGGGTTTAATGGGGTGTGCCACTATCGTTGCTGCTTTGATTTTGCCTGTATTATTTTGGTTTAGCACTCCTGGGCGATACGAAGCCGACGTTTCCAAGCAGTACGAGATTCAGTCGACATACCCAAACGTGCGTTCGGACATGGAAAGGTATTTGAGCAATTTGCCGAATGCTAGCGAAAGCGAGTTGCGAGCGACGGAGCAATTGTTTGAAGCAGACGAAGTGAGGATACGACTCGAAAAAATGCCAGGGCGGCACTAATTCTCTTTCAGGAACCAAACTGCCAAAACGACGTTTAGGGGGTAGCAAAGGGGGCACCACTTTTGACACGAAAAGGGGTAGCGCTCTACCGGTCGCAAACCCTTAGCCTGCAACGGCTTAGATGTGTTTTGAAAGTACCCTCGGCGGGATTCGAACCTGCGGCCTGCTCGTTAGGAATGAGCTGCTCTATCCAGCTGAGCTACGAGGGCGAGCGGGCGTGAGTCTACTCGATCAACGCTTCGGCGGAAACGGTGGCAGGCTGCGGACGAAGATTGAAGTTGCCAAGATTTTCGTTTTTCTGGCATTCCCGAAACTCTTGGCGAGTTCCGCTACATCAGTCATCGAATCGCCTGTTCCGCAGGATCGAACGATTCGGCAATCAGTAGGTCGTCAGCCGACGGGAACGACACGGGTCTGCCAGGCTGACACCACGGCTTCGGGACCGAGTCACCCACGGCACGTCGTTTTAGTCGCAAAGCGTTGGCAACAAACGACTTGCACTCTGTCCCCGGCGAGCGGTACGGCGATTGCTCTAACGGCGTGACCGTGGCGTGATGCTGTCCGTCTGACCGATCAGACCGGACGGCCGCGTCGCTTGACCAACTCATTCACCCCCTACCTATCCCGGGCCGCAGGGCCTGTCTCAGGAGATTCACACCGTGGCAAAGCAAATCGTTTTCGACGATGAAGCGAGAGGCCCCTTACTGGCTGGCGTCAGTAAATTGGCTCGCGCTGTCCGTAGCACCCTCGGCCCGCGTGGCCGGAACGCCGTTTTGGACAAGGGCTGGGGTTCGCCCAAAGTCACCAAGGACGGCGTGACGGTCGCCGAAGACATTGAGCTGGATTGCCCGCTGGAAAACCTCGGTGCCCAACTCGTCAAAGAAGCCGCCAGCAAGACCAACGATGTCGCGGGCGACGGCACCACGACGGCGACCGTGCTCAGCGAAGCGATCTTTCGCGAAGGCCTCAAAATGGTCGCCACCGGCGCCGACCCGATGGCACTGAGTCGCGGCATGCAAAAGGCCGTCGACGTGTGCGTTTCGCAAATCGCCAAAATGTCGACACCGATCCGAGAAGGCAATCGCTCCGATATCAAACAGGTTGCCACGATCGCGGGCAATAACGATCCGGAAATCGGCGACGTGCTCGCCGACGCATTCACCAAAGTCGGTAAGAACGGCGTTATCACTGTCGAAGAAGGTCGCTCCAATGAAACCTACGTGGACGTCGTCGAAGGCATGCAGTTCGATCGCGGCTTTCTGTCACCACACTTCGTTACGAACCAAGACGAGGTGTCGGTCGAGCTCGACGATTGTTACGTGTTGCTGTTCGAAGAAAAAATCAGCAACAACAAGAAGCTCATCCCCTTGCTCGAAGCGATCAGCGAATCCAAGAAACCGCTGCTGATCATCGCCGAAGACCTCGAAGGCGAAGCCTTGGCAACGCTCGTCGTCAACAAGATGCGTGGCATCCTGTCGGTGTGTGCGGTCAAGGCACCTGGATATGGCGACCGTCGCAAGGCGATCCTCGGCGACATCGCCGTGTTGACCGGCGGCAAGGCCATCTTCAAAGACCTGGGCATTGACCTGGAAAGCGTCAAACTTTCCGACCTCGGTCGTGCCAAGCAGATCCGCATCACCAGCGAAGCGACCACGATCGTCAGCGGTGCGGGCAAGAAGGCCGATATCGAAGGCCGTGTCACTCAAATCCGTCGCGAAATCGAAAACACCGACAGCGATTACGATCGCGAGAAGCTGCAGGAACGCTTGGCCAAGCTCGCCGGCGGTGTGGCTCAGATCAACGTCGGTGCCGCGACCGAAACGGAAATGAAGGAACGCAAGGCGTTGATTGACGATGCCCGTGCGGCAACTCAGGCGGCCCTGGAAGAAGGCATCGTTCCCGGTGGCGGAACGGCATTGCTGCACTGCCGCAAAGCGGTCGAGAAACTCGAGAAGGAAACCGAAGGCGATCAAAAGCTCGGCGTCCGCATTATTCGCTCCGTGCTCGATCAACCGATGCGAGCGATCGCCAATAACGCTGGCGTCGACGGAGCCGTCGTTGTCAATCGTGTCTTGCATCTCAAGGGCAAAACCGAAGGCTATGACGCCAATACCGACAAGTACTGCGACCTGATCGCGGCCGGTATTGTCGATCCCGCCAAGGTCGTCCGCACTTCACTGATCAATGCTGCTTCGGTGGCATCGCTCCTGCTGACCACCGAATCGCTGGTCGTGGACATTCCCGTTGAGGAAGAGCCCGGCGGCGACGACCATCATGACCACGGCATGGGCGGTGGCATGGGAGGAATGGGCGGCATGGACATGGGCGGAATGGGTGGCATGGGTGGCATGATGTAATGTCAGCGGCGGGGGCCCCGTGCTCCTGTCAGCGACCGTCCCAAGAATTGCTTTTTCATCAATCAATCAATTAATCAACCAGTTTAACATTTAGGAATTTCAGACATGGCAGCGACCAAGACCATCAATCTCCGCCCGCTCGACGACCGCGTGATCGTGCAGCCCAACGAAGCCGAAGAAACCACCGCTGGCGGTATCGTGCTTCCCGATTCGGCTCGTGAGAAGCCGCAGCGTGGCACCGTCGTGGCGGTTGGCCCCGGCAGGATGCTCGACAGCGGCAACCGCGGCGAACTCAGCGTGGCCGTTGGCGACGTGGTGATCTACGGCAAGTACGGCGGCAGCGAAATCGAAGTTGACGGCCAGGAGCTGAAGATCCTTCGTGAAAGCGACATCTTGGCAAAAATTGCCTAAGACCCGCTCGCTCGCTTTCCCATTCCATTTTTCATTCACTTAGGAATCTCAACCGTGGCAAAACAATTGCTATTTGAGGACCACGCTCGAGCCCGCATGATGGCCGGTGTGGATAAACTCACCAACGCGGTCGCGATCACCATGGGCCCGACCGGCCGGAACGTGATCATCGACAAATCCTTCGGCGGACCGACCGTCACCAAAGACGGTGTGACCGTTGCCAAGGAAATCGAACTGGAAGACCGGTTCGAGAATATGGGTGCCAAACTCGTCATCGAAGTCGCTCAGAAGACCAGCGACTCGGCTGGCGATGGGACCACCACCGCGACCCTGCTCGCCCGTGCGATCTTCAAAGAAGGTCTGCGGAACATCGTCGCCGGTAGCAACCCCACCGCGGTCCGCCGTGGCATTGAGAAAGCCGTCTCGGCGGCGTGTGAACAACTCGTCGAAATGGGTCGCCCGGTCAGCGGCAAGGAAGAGGTTGCGCACGTCGGTACGATCTCGTCGAACAACGACAACGAGATCGGCGAATTGCTCGCCGACGCACTCGAACGCGTTGGTAAAGACGGCGTGATCACGGTCGAAGAGGGTAAGGGCCGCTCGATGGAAGTCGAGTACGTCGACGGCATGCAGTTCGACAAGGGCTACATTTCGCCGTACTTCATCAACGAGCCCGGCACGATGGAAGCGTCGCTCGAAAACGCGCTCGTGCTGCTCTACGAAAAGAAGATCAGCAACATCCGTGACCTCGTGCCATTGCTCGAGAAGTCAGCACAAGCGGGTCAGCCTTTGCTGATCATCGCCGAAGACGTCGACGCCGAAGCCCTCACGCTGCTCGTCGTCAACAAACTCCGCGGTACGCTCAACGTGTGTGCGGTCAAGGCACCGGGATTCGGCGATCGTCGCAAAGCGATGCTCGGCGATATCGCGACGTTGACCGGCGGCACGCTGATCAGTGACGACCTCGGCATCCAGCTCGAGAATGTCACGCTCGAACAACTCGGTCGCGCCAAGAAGGTGACCGTCGACAAGGGTCACACGACCATCGTCGAAGGTGCCGGCAAACGCGAGGACATCGACAAGCGGGTCTCGCAAATCCGCGCTCAGATTGAGCAAACCGACAGCGACTACGACAAGGAAAAGTATCAAGAACGCCTTGCCAAACTCGCCGGTGGTGTTGCCGTGATCAGCGTCGGTGCTGAAACCGAAGCCGAGATGAAGCAAACCAAATCTCGCTTCGAAGACGCTCTGCACGCGACCCGCGCGGCGGTCGAAGAAGGCATCCTTCCCGGCGGTGGTGTGGCGCTCGTGTACTGCCGCGAGGCGGTCCAAGCGGCACTGAAGAAAGCCAAAGGCGACGAAAAGGTTGGCGTCAACATCGTTCTCCACGCCCTCGACGCTCCCATGCGTCAGATCGCTGATAACGGTGGTATCGACGGCAGCGTGGTCGTTGACGAAGTGCTACAGAAGAACAACCCCAAGATCGGTTTCAACGCCAACACGGGCGACTACACCGATATGATCAAGGCCGGTGTGATCGACCCGGTGAAGGTTGTTCGCACCGCCCTGATCAACGCCGGCAGCATCGCTGGTTTGTTGCTCACGACGGAAGCGCTCGTGACGAACTTCGAGCAAGAAGATAAGGACAAACGACCTGTCGAAGGCGTTGTCAACTAAGTCCGGAGCAATCACGTCACCTTCCTCGGTGCTGCCGGGGAAGGTGCCTTTGTTCCAATGTTCAGGCCGCTGGCCTTTGAATCCCCTTCTCTCGTATTCGGTTTCATGGCAACTAAGACTTGTTACTACGAGATCCTCCAAGTCGAGCGATCTTCCTCCAAGCAACAGATCGATCGTGCCTACCGCAAGCTGGCGATCAAGTACCACCCGGACTCGAACAAGGGTGAGGATTCGGTAGCTCGGTTCAAACAAGCGACTGAAGCCTACGAGGTGCTCAGCGATCAATCCAAACGCTCTCGCTATGACCAGTACGGTCACGCGGGTGTCGAGGGCGCGACTCATCAATACAACGATGTCGAAGATATCTTTGAAGCCTTCGGTGATCTGTTCGGCGGCGGCTTCGGAGACTTTTTCGGCGGTGGTGGCAGGCGCGGGAGTGGCGGCAGCAGGAAACGGGTGCGACGCGGCGCCGACGTCCGTTGCGATGTCACGCTGACGCTCGAAGAAGCTGCCCGTGGTTGTCACAAAGACATCGCGTTTCGCCGCCGAGTAGCGTGCGAGACCTGCGATGGCAGCGGCGCCGCCCCCGGCAGCGAACCGGTCACGTGTACCATGTGCGGCGGTCACGGTCAGGTGATCCAGTCCGCTGGTATCCTCCGCGTGCAAACGACCTGCCCGACCTGTCAGGGTACGGGCAAACAAATCAGTCAACCGTGCAGCAACTGCCGTGGCTCGGGATTGCAAAACGAAAAGGCCGAACTCAACGTTGAGATCCCGGCGGGCGTTGATGACGGCATGCGGGTACGCTTGCAGGGCGAGGGCGAACCGAGTCCCGATGGCGGACCGGCCGGCGATTGCTACTGCTTCATCGCCGTCAAAGCACACAGTCTGTTCAAACGCGACGGCAAACATCTCATCCTGCAACTCCCGATCGCGTATGCCCAGGCCGCGCTCGGCGCGGAGATCGAAGTCCCGACCCTCAACGGGCCTCACCAACTCACCGTCCCCGCCGGCACTCAGAGCGGGGATGTGTTCACGGTCCGTGGGCAAGGCATCGTCGATCACCGCAGCGGCCGCAATGGTGACTTGCTCGTGCAGGTATTCATTGAAGTGCCCAAGAAGCTCAGCTCTGAACAAGAAAAAATTCTGCGGCAACTCGCCGACCTCGATCACGAGGCCGTCCTGCCGCAGCGAACTTCATTCCTGGACAAACTCAGGCACTTTTTTGATCCTGAACCCGAAATCCCATCGGAAACCAAATCATCATGAACGAAACTCAATCTGCCCCTGACGACGATACAGAATTCGACGACGACATGGCGGGCGATCAAGCCGCTACGGCAACTGATCAAGCCCACGAATCCTTCGATGCACCGGAGACGCGTGACGAAGAAATGATTCGTTTGCATGGCGAAGTCGAAGCGGCGGATAAGCGTGTGCTGCAGGCCCAAGCCGAGGCGGAGAATTTTCGCAAACGGATGCGTCGTGATTACGAAGATCAACTGAAGTTCGCCTCGATACCGCTCGTCGGCGACATCTTACAGGTCCGGGATAACCTCCAGCGCGCGATCGAGGCGGCGGGCGGTAGCGATTCGACCGCCGGTTTGCGAGATGGCGTGACGATGGTCGTCAAACAGCTCGACGATACACTGGCGAAATACGGCGTCGAACCCATCCCAGCGGAGAACGAAGAGTTCGATCCCAACTATCACGAAGCGATCTCGCAAATGCCGCACCCTGAGATCGAGTCCGGCAACGTCGCGCACGTCGCCGTCGGTGGTTTCCGCATGCACGGACGCGTCATCCGCCCCGCCCAAGTCGTTGTCAGTTCGGGGACGCCGTAACGGACCATTCCATCGTATCGAAACATCATTCAATCTCCCCCTTTGCCCGCTCGGAGGAGAAGGTTCGGTTAAAATGGCTGCATGGTGGATAGTTGGGAAAATTGACCATCTGCCGTTCCGATAGGAATGTGAGCCGGAGTTTTGGAAAATGAAAAAGTTAAGTTGAAAATTTGAAAATGCAAATTGTCTCCTAATTGCATGGTATTTTGCATTTTTCACTTTTCAATAATTCTCTCATTCGCCAGTATTCCACATCGCGCGATGCAATGAGTCCTCAACATTTTTGACGGTCCAGGTCGGCGGCGAAGTGACTGGGGATCGTGACGGAATATCAAACAACTGGCTCTCGGAGAACGATACGATTTCAACACAACGTCGCCTCTGATGGCTGCTCTCGCTACTGATTATTGCCTTGGCATCGACGGCGTTCGCCCAGGTGGACGAAGTAGCGAGCGAACAGGCGGCTGTCCTGGATACGATCCTATCCAAAACATTCTTCGGGATCGTCGCGGCGTTGCTATTGGCCATGTTGGTCAGTGCCGTTGGCGTGTACCTCTTTGAACGCCGGCACAACGCGGCAGAATTTAACAAGAGTTGGCCGCGCGGGGTCGCAGCGGGAATGTGGTGGGCTGCCGTCACGCTGACCACGGTGGGCTATGGCGATAAAGTTCCACGATCCACCGGTGGGCGAGTGATCGGATTTCTATGGATGTTTGTGGGCCTGTTCATTGTCGCCAGCTTCACCGCGGCCGTGACGTCGGCGCTCACCGTGACGCGGCTACGCTCGCAAATCAACGGACCTGCGGACCTGCACGGAGCGAGAGTCGCCACGGTCGAGGGCTCCACTTCGGCGGACTACCTGCGTTTCAACCACATCCGCTTCACCAAGTGCGCTGACGCCCATTCCGCTTTGACGAAATTGGTCGATAAAAAGTGCGACGCGGTCGTTTATGACGCACCGATACTGAAGTACGAGGTCCATCAGAATTATTCTGGCCAAGCACGTGTGCTACCCACCGTATTCGAAAAGCAGGACTATGCTTTTGCGTTGCCCAGCGGCAGTCCGCTGGTCGAACCGATCAACCAAATTCTCTTGCGAATCACATCGGAGCCGCAGTGGCACGATGTCCAGGCCACCTATCTGGGCAAGAAAGCACAGTGAAGTATAACGCGGTGAAGAATTGCTGCCGACGCGGATCACCGATAGCGGACGGACAAACCGCTGCCGAAAAAGTAGTCGTCGGCATGGTCGTTGAGCCCCAGGCCGCCCCAAATATCCCACTGCACGTTGTTGCTGAGCAGGTACAGCAAACCACCGTCGAAATAGTGCTGCACGCGATCGGTATCGGCGTAGCTGGGATAAAGCTCGGAATCACCGTCCGAACCAGGCCCGGCATCGCATGATTGAGCCGAGACCGTTTCGCTCATCACCGCGGCGCAAAGCCAGGCGGCAACAATGCACTGAAAACGGAGAGCCGAGCGGGCGCGTCGGTGTTGATGAGACCCAGAGCATGGCGCAGTTGGCTTACTCTTCGCCATGACGAATTCTCGAGAGGATTTGGATTGGCTATAGGCTGCATTGAAGGCCATTGAGCGGATCCACGTCGAGAGCAATTCCGTTTCGAGTTCGACAATCCGAATTCGTCGTTCCATGATCGCAGTCGCCTGCATCCCGACGTTTCGATATGGATGACACCGCGTCTCAGAACTATTTTGCGGCGATTGACCGCAGCTCGTCGAGTTCAACGCTCAGGCGGTGACGCAGGGGGCTCTCGTCACGCAGTTCATTCTCCAGCAAGTCTTCGGCCTGATCGAAGGTTTTTTCGGTTGGATTGGGTGCCGAAACGATTTCCCGAAACATGCTTTCAACGGTGGATTCAGTTAACACAATACAACCTTCTGGCGAGGACGTTCGAAATGGATGAGCGGGAATTGGGGACCAAGCAGATTCATATCACCGGCACCGCCAACCTTTCCATCATAGGGCGAGATTGGGCGGCGACAAGTCCAATGCGAGCGTCGACGGGGTAATGTTAATCAGTCCCACCACCATTGGCCGGCTTGTAGATTCTTCGGACCCGCGACGGTCTTCATGTCATCGTTCTCACCGCTCGTATCGACCTCGATGTGTTTGCTGTTGAGGGCGACACGGGGCTGCACACTGACCCCGCCTCCCAATGGCGTCATCAAGGTATTGCCACGCCAAATCGCATTGACGGCGGTTTCGACTTGTTCGGGCGCCGTGTAGGTCTCCACCGGCAGTTTGGCTTCGTCACCGAGAACGGGCATCGTCCACTCGGCTTGCGCGTAAAAATCTTGTTCCTGGATGTAGGCGGCCGCGATGGCCAGATCAATGAGCTGTTGCAATTCCGCGTAAACACGCACGCGACTGGCGATCATCGAATATTTTTCAGTAAATTCCTTCGTGAACGCCTGGCTGGCTCGGTTCGTCCGGCCTGCCGTTACCCGTTTCCCATTGCCCATCACGCGTTCGGCTTCGCCGACCAATTGCACACCGCGTTCATTGATTCGCATGGCCAGGTGATCTTCGCTGACCGAGACGCCGTCGTAGTTGGGTTGGAAATACCACCGCTCCATGGCGTTGGCGGCCACCGTATGCGGGCTGGTCCGAGACACGTAGCTGCGGACGGGTACCGGCAGTTGCTCCAGGCCGATACCGATTAGTTTCATGCGGTAGTCGGCTTCGACGAGCACGCGGGCAAAGTGTGTTGCGGCGGGAATGCCTTCGATCGTGACGGTCTGTAATCCGAGGTTTTGTTTGAGTCCCTGGACCAATCGCAACGTATCCCCCGGATTGGCGTGACCACCCACTGCTCGCAGGAATTTCTGCATGCGGGCGAGTCCCTCAGGGGTTGGGTCGATGGAGACGGAGATCACTCGGGTCGGAGGTGCCGACGGTGGATAGGCGCGTAGAGCGGTCGCGAGGTCTTCAAGCAACAGGGTCGGTCGTCCCGTATTGATTCCCACGAATCGATCGGTTGGATCGGCAACGAAGCCTTCGGCGGGGCCAGCGATGACGATGTCTTTGGTGTCGGGGTAGTAGAATACGTACTGGACGCTCGTTAAACCGGCGACAGCCAGAATGTCATCGCTCAATGGCCGATCGGCTTGGATGTGCTCGGCAATCACTTTTTCGAGACGATTGAGTGATACTTTACGCAGTTCGCTGCGTCGCATCACGTCATCGACCTG
>JBDNIG010000169.1:0-3958 GCA_041688415.1 Rhodopirellula sp.
AACGCGCCCCGCGGGCAAACGTCACGTAAGACCACATCCACGATAAGAACACGAAAAATCGGTTGCGAAATCCACTCAGATAGAGAATGTGGATGAACAGCCAACCCAACCAAGCGATCGATCCTTTCAGCCGGAAGCGACCGCTCTGCATGACGGCCCGGCGACGACCGATCGTTGCGACCTGCCCTTTATCGTAATAGTGAAAGGGACGCCGTGGGGTCCTCCCCTTGCCGGCGGCTTCGCCACGGATCAGCTTACCAACGTACCGACCTTGTTGAATCGCGACCGGTGCCACGCCCGGCAGGGGCTTGCCATCGCGATCCTTCGCACTGGCGAGGTCGCCGACGACGAACACTTCTGGATGTCCGGCGATCGTCAGATCACTACCGACGGTGACTTGGCCCTCCCGGTCCGTTTCCGCACCGAGCGTTGTACCGATCGGGTTGGCCTTCACGCCCGCCGCCCAAATCACGGTTCGTGCGGCGATGAATTCGTCGCCGATCTGCACGCCCTCCGCCGTAATATCCGTCACGCGACTGTCCAGCCGCACGTCGACGCCAAGCGATTCGAGTGCCCGTTTGCTGTAGTCCGATAAGGGATCGGGAAACTGCTCGAGAACCCGTGGTCCACCTTGCACCAGAATCACCTGGGCGAGCGTGACGTCGATGGTATTGAAGTCTTTTCGCAGCGTATTGTGCGCCATCTCCGCGATCGCGCCGGCGAGTTCAACGCCGGTCGGACCGCCTCCCACCAAAACAAACGTCATCCACTTGGTTTGTTCGTCCAAATCATAGGTTCGTTCGGCCGCCTCAAACGCCATCAGCACGCGGCGGCGGATCTCGGTCGCCTGGGGAATTGTTTTGAGTCCCGGTGCGAACTCCTCCCATTCGTCATGCCCAAAATAATCGTGGGTCGCGCCACAGGCTACGATGAGGTAATCGTATTCTCGCTCGCCGAAATCCGTCACCACGACGCGGCGATCCACATCCACCCGCTTCGCTTCGGCCATGAGGGTGAACATGTTGTCGTAGCATCGCAGCAACGAGCGGATGGGTGAGGCGATGTCCGACGGATTCAACCCCGCCATTGCGACCTGATAAAGCAGCGGTTGGAAGAGGTGGTGATTGCCACGATCGATCATCGTCACGCGGCAGTTGCGGTCGCCACCGAGCGTCTTGGCAGCATTGAGTCCAGCAAACCCACCACCCAGAATGACAACTTTTATATGAGCCATGCTAAAAATCAAAACCAAATCGCTGGAGCCAAAATGAAATCGCATCCCGACAGATCGTCAGGGCAATTTTACGCTGCCGCATGATAACAAGCGTTCCCATTGATCCACAGGCGTCGCCAGCGTTTCGTAGACGCCACTTCGTAGCCACCGTCGCCAGACGGTGGTCAATCGCATGGGCACACCCACGTTCGGGTGAACGTGGCTGCAAACTACAAACTCGGGCGAAATACAAACCGCCTCGCGATTTGAGTTAAGATAGCGAAGCGATTTCGCAGCGTAGCGTCTCCGTCGTTCGGAGGACCGTCGCTCCCCTTCCTCATGCTCACAGAGCTCACTATGCGTACCCCCCGCTTCCGATCCCAGCTTTTTCAATGGTCGATCGCGATCGGCCTCATCGCTTCGACCGTGACGACGCACGCCGACGTCCGCCTGCCGTCCGTGTTCAGCGACCACATGGTCTTGCAGCAAAAGAAGGAAATCCGCATTTGGGGCTGGGCTGAACACGGCGAATCGGTGGAAGTTCGCTTCGGCGACAAAGCGGCCACCACGGAGGCCGACAAGATGGGTCACTGGCAAGTCGCGCTGCCAGCGATGGACGCTAGCGCCGAGCCGCAATCGCTCGTCGTCAAGGGCAACAACACGATCGAAGTCAGCGACGTGCTGATCGGCGAAGTCTGGCTCTGCTCGGGACAATCCAATATGGAAATGACCGTGGAGCGATGCACCGATGCCGAACAGGAGATTGCCGCGGCCGACTATCCACTGATTCGGCATATCGCCATTCCGAGGACCTCCAGTTTTCTGCCAGTCGATGATGTGCCCGCGGACTGGCAAGTTTGCTCGCCCACAACGGTCGGTCACTTCACCGCCTGTGGCTACTTCATGGCTCAACATTTGTATCAAGAACTCGACGTGCCGATCGGGTTGGTCAACTCATCCTGGGGTGGGACTCGCGTCGAACCATGGACGCCGCCGGTCGGGTTCCAGCAAGTCCCCGAACTTCAGGACATCTACCAATCCATCATCACGCGCACGCCGGGTACGCAGGCATATGAACAGCGATTGACCGATCACATCGAGGCCACTAGCGACTGGATCGAAACGGCGAAGGCCTCCATGAAAACCAATGCCCTGCTCTCGCCGAGCCCAGCTTACCCCAGCGAACTTTTGCCCTTCAGTCAGCATCAAGATCCGACCATGCTCTACAACGGCATGATCCATCCGATTCTTGGTTTCCCGATTCGCGGCGCGATTTGGTACCAAGGCGAATCCAATCACGCCGACGGAATGCTGTACCTCGAAAAGAAAAAGGCGTTGATCCGTGGTTGGCGTGAACTTTGGAAACAAGGTGAGTTCCCGTTCTATTACGTCCAGATCGCACCCTACCAATATGGCAACGAAGACGTCAAAATTCTGCCGCGATTCTGGGAAGCCCAAGCCGCCGTGCAGCAACAGGTTCCCAATACAGCCATGGTCGTTATCAATGACATCGCCACGACCGACAATATCCATCCACCGGCCAAGCAGGAGGTCGGTCGGCGATTGGCCCGGATAGCCCTCAAAAACGACTACGGACGCACTGACATCGTCGCTCGTAGTCCGGAAATGAAATCCTTTGAGGTCAACGGCGATCAACTGAAAATTGTCTTCGCGAACACCGGCGGCGGTCTGAAGACTCGCGATGGCAAAGCGCCAACGGGTTTTGAAGTGATCGGAGCCAGTTCGGGAGGTTTTCAACCCGCGACTGCGGAAATCGATGGCGAGACGCTGACGTTAAAATCAGACAAAGTCAAAAAACCCGTGGCGTTCCGGTTTGCTTGGAACAAAATCGCTGAACCCAACCTGATGGGCGAATCCGGACTGCCGGTGGGAGCGTTCCGCGGTGGTGAGATGCCGGAATTTGTCGAAACCTTGCCGCTCGGCAACGGCTACCAACTCGTGTACGACCTCGATCTCGCCGGACTCGGCAAAGACATTCAGTACGATGTCGACAATAGCAAGAAAATTAAAAAATTCGATCGGATCGGCTACCTCGTCGAACTGACCAACAAAGACGGCAACGATCAAGCAATCTTTGTGTCCATGAACGCGTTCACCGACGACGTGAACAAGATCGGTATTCCGACAGCAACTTCGGGAGCTCATTTCCAGCAACGCGTTGAGTCGCTCGATGTCTACACCACCGTCGACGGAATCACCGCAGGCGTTGACATGGCGAAAGGGAACATCGAGTTTTGGCCAAATAACTACGGCGCCACCAACGAGGGCAAAGTCCCTGGAGCAAGCAGTAGCGTCTACGATTTTGGTGACCAACCGAACGCTCCAGTCGATGGTTACGGAAGCATGCAGGTCCACGATTTCGGTGCGAAGCAAACACTGTTTGCAATCAACAAGTGGAACGCGGCGTCGAAAGCGGATATCGGTATCGGTAATAGCGATGGCGATACGCGCGACTGGACATTCACCGGTTCCGCTGAGACGTACAGCAGCAAACGCCTGCGAGTTTACGTTCACGTGAAGTAACGAGGGCGTACTTTTGTTCGAGGTGCTTTCGTTTAGCGGAGCTGTTTAATCTTTGAGGTTGCGGGGTTGTCTCTCTGCGCAGGTTCTGTTGCGCATCCACGCCCGACGCGGATCGCCCCAGCCTATCCAGTCTCCCCTCTCCCCCGAAGAGGTCGTACGGCATTTAAGTATTGAAATCCAAATGCTTTACGCACTTCACCC
>JBDNIG010000170.1:0-10579 GCA_041688415.1 Rhodopirellula sp.
CCGGTCAGTTGATGACGCCATTTGCAGCAAGTGCAGCTATCCCAGTGGTTTACGGAAATGGCCGTGCCGAAAACATCGCGAAGTGCTAGCAAAACTTGGGCCCGCAAAACACGTGGTTTTTTGGTTGGCCGGGAATCGCTGATGCTGGACGGACTGCTGACCACCGTTCAGAATGGATGGTAACAGAAATTGCTCACCCCCCCCCCCTTTCTTTCATGGCGTCGACTTGAAATCTTGGAAAAAACAGGCCGTTCTGGTCGTTGGATGTGCCGTTTGCAGGCGATCACGGATCGCTGGCAGTGCCGATGCCCAGAACGCGACTGGGTGCCCACGACTGAATTGGTCTGCTATATTGTACACGTGGCAACATCGTTGATGTTGAAGTAGAATTGGAAGTAAAACTGGATGCCGCGTAAGATCCGACAACTCGTCAAAGACCTCAATTCCGCCGGTTTCGCTCAGATAGACGGGGGCGGTAAAGGATCGCATCGCAAGTTCATTCATGCGCGGTTCGCGGGGGCCGTAACGATTAGTGGACAGGATGGAGAAGACGCCAAACCCTATCAAGAGAAACAAGTGGAGCGGGCCATCAACAAGGTCGCGGATGACGATGAAGACGAGTGATCAATATCATAAATGGGTCGAGTGGAGTGAAGAAGATCAAGCTTATCTTGGTAAATGCCCAGATCTCATCACGGGGATTCACGGTGACGATCCGCGACAGGTGTACGGGGACCTGTGTGATGTGATCGATGATATCGTCGGGCGCTTCGAAGCAGATGGTCGTCCGCTACCGCCTAGGCGAATTCGTCCGATGCAGGAGGTCTAACGGTTGGTGCGACGTGGTGCGGAAACACGGACGCAGCTTAAGTCCAAGCCATTCAATGCGTTGATAGCTCTATCGATAAACATCCGCTTGCGGATCGCCGCCGGATTTGAGGTACGCGATCATATCTAATATCTCATCCATCGTCAGCACATTCAACAAACCGGTCGGCATGGGGGAAAGATTGGCCGGAGATGTTTGCTCGATCTCCGCTCGGTTGATCTGCAGCGTTTCGGCACGCAGCGAATCGGCCTGGATCGTGATGACGGTGGCTGATACGCCGATCGGTCGACCGGTGATCACCGTGCCGCTGTCGAGTACATAGGTGCTGAGGCGATGTTTTTCGTCAATCACTTTGGATGGTAACACGATCGATTCCAACAGCGCGGTCTCGTCAAAGCGGTGGCCGACATGCGTCAGGTCCGGTCCCACGGAGCTGCCCTGTTCGCCCACACGATGGCACTTCATACATGATGCTTTGGACAGCGCGACGCGGCCCTGTTCCCATGACCGATCGTGACCCGTCCGTGGCAGTTCCGATTCTAACTCTTCCCACGTCCACTGTTTTATAAACGGTGCCTGTGACAAATCCTGGACATCATCGTCCTCGATAACGATCGCCAGCTTTTCCAGCCGAGGCTTCAGACGTTCCCGTTCGGCAGCGGTCAACGTGGCGATGGCGTCGTCGCGAATATGCTGCAGAGAATCACGCAACAAGTTCCCGCCTCGGTAATGGCGAGCCGCCAGCAGCGAATCAAAAAACATCTCGTGCGTTTCGGCCGTCCAACCTGCGGGAACGCGAGCCAGCAGTTGCGAATAGAAGATGGCGTCTTCCTGACTAATCGCCGGGCGGAGCAATTCGACCGTGCGTGGGACCACGTCCGGTGCCCGCAGATAGATCAGCAAACGACATAACTCGCGACTCACGTAATTGCTGGCATGCGGATACAAGGGTTCTAGTCGTGCCAGCACGCGGGTTCGATCCGAATCGGAGGGATGGCCCTGACGGATGAAGCTCAATCCCCACACACGCAGCGCATCGAGCATTTGTTCGCGTTCGAGCGTCTGCAGCGGTAGCCGGTCGAGCGCCGCCAATAACTCGGACTGATCCTCGGGAAGTCCCAGCCGAGCCAGCGCCAGCAGCGCGGCAATCGACGCGTTCGGACGCGATTCGCTCAACGCACGCTCGCGCCACAGCTTCGGATCCTGGCGTTCAATGGCCAGTCGCGCCGCAAACCGCAGCCAGCGATCTTCGCTGTTCAATTGAGGCCAAGCGATGTCGATCGCGGTGGCGTCGTGCCGCCGGTGGAATTGCTCCAACTCGTGTCGCACCTGACGCGATGTGGCGGCTTCCTGAGCCTGCTGGGCTTGCTCAGTGGTTTGCTCTTCCTCCACGACATCGGGGCCATCGTAACTGATCCGGTACAGTCCCGATTGCGAACCGCGACCCCCGGTGATGAAGTACATCGCTCCATCGGGACCAAAGGTTAGGTCGCAGACGTTCAACGCGCCGCCTTCCAGAAATACTTTGTATTCTCCGCCATAGCTGGCACCGCGCGGCGTCAATTGGACCTCAAAAATGCGACCGTGCTGCCAGTCTCCCATGAACAATGACTGGCGAAACGGCGGTGGGAAATTCGACCGCGTGCCGAACTCCAGTCCCGTGGGCGAACCCAGTCCGGTGTCGAGCGTTGTGGGCAGACTATCGGCGAAGTATTCCGGCCACTTGCCCGTCCCCCATCGCCAGCCGTATTCGCCGCCGGAGACGACGTGATTCAGCCGCGTCGGGCGATACCACGGCAGTCCGATATCCCATTCCATGTCGGCGTCATAGGTAAACATTTCGCCGTCGCCGTTGAAGGCCATGTCAAACTGATTGCGGAAACCGCCGGCGATGATTTCCCAGTTCTTGCCGTCGGGATCTGTCTTGACAATATGCCCCACGCGAACGTCCTGCACCGCGTCGCGCGGTTCGGGCAACAGATGGTCGTCCTGAGGATTTCGATAGGGCGAATCGGGTGCAAAACCTTCTGGAAATGCCACATCATTGCCGTTGACAATGTACAACATGTCGTCCGGGCCGAGAACAACTTGATTGGGACCGTGCCCATAGCGACTCTGATAATCGAACGCCTTGAGTTCCCGCACGGAATCGAACTGGTCATCACCATCGGTGTCGCGCAGCCGATAGAAACCGCTGGTGTCGGTTGCACAAACGTAAAGACTGTCGTGTGCCCAGAGAACGCCGCGACAATGCTTCAACGTGTTTTCGATGACTTCAAAACGATCCACGCTGCCGCGATCATCGCTCAATGTCAACCGCACCACACCGCGTTTGTCCCGCCCGAGGATGACACGACCACGATCGTCGAACGACATGCTGATCCACGATCCTTCACCCTTTTCTGCGGATCGCAGCAACTGAGCACGAAACCCGGCGGGCAGAGAAATCGAATCCACCGGAGTCGCTTGGCCGCCGCCCGGCAGATCGTCATCGCCATTGAGATATGTGTTGATACAGCACAGCAGTAGCGTCAGTAGAACCCATCGCGCAACGCCATCGAGTCGGCGATGGTGCTCGAAAGCCAAGTTATTGGCATGCACTTCGCCGGACCAACCCATTCCAATGACTGCCCGGTGAATCGGCGTTGACTTGTTCATTTGGTATTCCTTTTTTTGGCGGCCAGCACCACTTGGGTGAGCGACAAACATTGCGTAAAAATGATGCGACCGAAGCGACCACGGCAACATTGTAACCAAACGGCGGAGCCTCAATGAGTGAGGCAGGCAGATCGATATTATGCTCAAATTTTGCTCGATGAATCCAGTTTGCTGGTACGTGCGGCGTACGTGGACCTCAATCCGATTCGCGCAGCGTTGACGGCGACGCCCGAGACCAGTGATTACGCCGGAGCCAAGGATCGGATTAAGCGACAGCGAATGAATAAAGTGAGTAGCTACGTTCGCCAGAACGTGGATTTCACCGTCTGGCGACGGTAGCTACTTTGATTCGACGCGTTTTATTGTCTCGCTGTCGCGAACGGGACGATCGCAGTCGTCCCCGTTGTCGATACCTCTGGACGTCGACCGATCAGCAAGGGATTACCGTCGGTTTCGATGGCGATGCGTCGATCTAGCCGCTGGGCGACTCGTTTTGCAAACGCAGTAGCACGACGTTCTCGCAGGCGCAGTGTAGAATTACGGTGGCCCCTTTCGTCTTGTTGTCTTGATCTTTCGTCCGTACCACTCCTTCTTGCAGCCAAAGATCCAATTAATCAGCGGTGTCAGTTAGCTCGGCTCTTGCCGAACCGAAAAAGAAAACGACCTGTAAACATGTCTCCCACGCTGCCGCACAAGTATCATCGTGATTCTCCACGGGACATTGCGATCATTCAAACGATGCGTGAACGAGCATTCAATTTGCGGTATAATTGCCGTTTTCCCCCGCCATCTCCCGTATTGAGCGACTTGTAATGATCCATCGGCTTTTATTGAGTGTGATTCTGTGTGGCTTGTGGTCATCTCTGTACGCCGCTGATCCGGCAAATCCGGAGCGCGTCCATCGTATTACACTTGAGGAGTACGAGGCGACGCTGAACTTCTGGGCTCGGCAACACTCAGACGTCTTCACGCTTGACCGAGTCGGTGAGTCTGCCGCAGGCCTCGGGCTGTACCTGCTGAAGATTACCGACCCGGATGTGGACGACGAACTCAAGCAGGTTGCGTTGGTCACCTCCCTTCATGGCGGTCCAGAACGATCTGGAACGACGACGGTGTTGCACTTCGTCGAGTGGTTGCTGGCAGACTCCGACGAGGCCCGCGAAATTCGCCGGAAGCAGATTCTACTGATCATGCCCATCAACCATCCCGAGGCGTTCTTCCGAACCGATCGTTTTCTGAATGAAAGCAAGATTGATCCCTACACGGGCGGTGGGCCGCAGCACTGGGATCTGGAAAAGCTGGAATACAAATCGATGGACAAGGCACCGGAGGTCAAGGCAGTGCTGGATGTCGTCGATCGCTGGCGTCCCGAAGTGCATGCGGACATGCACGGCACTGGCCTACAAGAGTATCCACTGGAAAAACTTGGCGACCGCACGCGTTATCAAGGGCAAATCATGTTCGAGATAACCGGTTCGGCATATTCCAATTACGCGTTGCGCCCCTGGGATTGGCGAGTTACCGAAGCCATCATCAAAGCGGGGCAAGAAGCAGGATTTCCATCCGATCGCTTCGAAGCCGACGGGCAGCGATCGTTCCACGGCCCGGTGATGAACCCGATCGCCGACCGCACCTGGCGTGGCCAGCCCAACTTCTACACCGCGCAGTATGGCTATGCGAAATATCACACGATGGTTAGCGCCTTTGAAATTGCCTGGGAGCAAAGCGGGGTTGCTCGCTTGAGAGGGTTGTTGCGTATTGGGAATAGCCGCTGGCAAGACGAACCTTACGAGGGATACCCAGTTGATCGAGTCAAGGGCTTCGTCGGAAACTACGTCACCGCGTATGGCGGCACTGCGGCAGCTCGACGCGGCAGCCGAGTGGAGATTTGGCAACAGCAAGGGCGATTCTCGCAAGCGGTGCTCTACCCGCAAACGGATGGCCGAGCCACCTATTTTGTGGCGACATCAGCGGCAGCCGGCAGGGTCTTCAGCAAGGATCTGGACGAATTCTTGGTGGATGTGATACGGCGCGAAGACGTTGATGCTCAAGCGTTTTCAAAACTGGTGCGATCGGGACCAGAGGTTTTGCTGGCCATCGATAAAGCTCAATCAACCGACGAGGTGGAGAAACCGCTTGAACACGGCATCGGTTTCCGATTACGACTTCCTTATCGCAGCCCGACGATCGACGCCATCAAACTGAACGGCCGCGCACTCGATCAAAGCGATACCAATGGTTGGCGGTCCTGGTTCGCAAATGGCTTCACTCAGGTGCAGGTCAATATCCCGCCGGCGATCGCAGCGAAGAATGATCTGTTTGCGATCTCCTGTGAGTATACTCCCGATGTCATTCGACGTATCGGATGGACTCCGCCGCTGGAAGTACTTCAACAACTAGAGCCGTAAGCGTCAGCGAGACAATAGGTCGCGTAGTGGACGAGGCAACGAGTCCTTCGCTGCTGGACTCGTTGCCTCGTCCACTACCATTCAGCGCGTTTTGTTGTTTCGCTGTCACTAACGAACCGATCGTGGAACACATGCAAGATTCGTGATAGCATCGGTCTCGACGAATCAAGGGAAATTAAGTGCCACCATCGATGGTGTATGGATCGCTATTCGTTTCATTTGGGTGGGTGGCCCTATTTCTCCACTCTGGTCTGCATAAAAGCATCACTTTTGAGCTTCCTCCCCGTGAGGCGGCCCAGTTGACACCGGAGACGACCAGCTCGTGGGGGCCTGCGGAGACTTCGGCGTGTGGGCTGAAGCAGATGACTCGTCCCGATCCAAATGGACCACGAATGATTGCATGCGTTCCGAGCATGGCCCCGACCGGTGCTCCCTTGGCGGCTATCTCCGTTTCGTAAGTCGCCAACACTTCATAGCTCGCCAGCTCCGGGTAATCACCTGGAACCAACAGTGGACCTTGGCCATAGTAGATCGGAACCGATTCTTCGCTGTCATCGAAAAAGTCACTGCCAGCGGGAGTTAAACCCACGTTGACGGTGCCGGTGCCCCGCGCCCAATGGGCGCGATCCCAGACGCGAGCATTAATTATGTTGAGCGACCAGTCATACTGCGCTGACGCCAAGTAAGCACCGGCGCAGATGCCGACGTAACCACCTCCTTGCTTCACAAATTCTCGCACTGCGTGGCGACCGGTTTCTTGAAGCATCTCCGCTTGCTTGCTTCCCGACCCGCCCGGCCTCACCAACACTTCGAAGCTGGCCAGTCGTCCATCGCGGATCTCCTCGGGGCGCAATCGCTGACACTCGAAGCCATGCTCGGGGGTCAGAACACTGAGTAGATTCCGACAACCGCGGGCGGGCTTGGACTCCGGGGAGTGATCATAAATGGCGACACGGGTTTTCTTCGGCGGCGTCAACGCGTTTTGCTTGGCTTCGAGCAACTCCCGCTGCATCGCCACCAGCGCGCGATCGGTGACTCGGTTGTGGAAACTGGTGAGCTCGGCACTACTGCAACCATCTCGCAGCCAAGACTCGCGGGCGTGTTGGGTCTCCTGCACGATTTCGTCTTCGATCGGCCACAGGTCCGTCCAAATCCCGGTGAGTCCGTCCGTGCGAACACCGGTCGCGGTCCTGTACCAGTCCCGCAGCGTGATCGCGATCTCGCCGATTTCGGCGCCTCGCTCGTCAGTCAAGTCATCAGCGACCGCATCGACGCCGACCCAACACGGCACGGCGATCGAAAACTTGGGATCTCCCAAAATCGTCCACATGGTCGTCAGGGTCGGATCCTCTCCCGGTCGCACACCATGAAACACGGCGGCTGAAACCGTTGTTGTGCGGCTGATCGTGGACTGCGTCTCGATGCTCGCCGGCAACACACTCGTCGCCGCGTTGACCGTTCCCGCAAACGCGTTGCCACTCTCATCGGCTAAATCACGGGTCATGTTTCTCAGCACGTACTCGAGTGATACTTTGTTCGGGGCGATCGTATCACCGGCACGATCAATTAAACTGCATGCTCGCAGATAACGTTTTCCCGAATAGATTTCCGTCAACTGGTCCGCTGCCGGATGCGTTGGGAGGTCTCGTGCCGTGGTCGCAAAGTTTGTGCGCACAATGTAACCGTGCGGAGCATCGGCAGGATCATTGGCGTCGAACATCGTGAAGTCGCTCGGCCCGGTCTCGAACATGGCCGCGCCCCCCTGAGCATCAATGACTCCAAAGTTCGCGACCGTACCGCGTCCGGTCGGGTTGGTCTCCTCCAGTAATTTACGAAAGTCATCGACAGTCGCGCAGCGCTGCAGTGCCTGCCGCATCAAACTGCCGTTGCCCGACTTTGGAGCTTTTGGCTTGGAATGCGAGGTGCCCTTGGACGTTTCCGCCGGCGAAGCACCCCCTTGCGAAACCGCAATGTCGTCGCCATTAAGGGCCAAGGCCGGGTCCGCCAAGTCCGTACTCAGCGAATTTTCAATGCAAAAACCAGCCGAGTTGACACCCATCCATACCCGCTTTCGGTCCCCCGCATTGACCACCCCGATCGCCAGAAATTGGCCACCCTTGATCAACGTCACTTCGTTATGCTTGCCGAAGGATGTATCCCGGTTCTTCCATAGCAAGGGGCGTCCATCGACCGTGGCCTGACCGCTGATGACCGCCGTGGTGCATGCGGAAACCGTCCTCGGTCGAGAACCAAAAATCAACCATACGGTCAGTAATGCTACGATGGGAAGTGTTAGTAGTCGGCGGTTCATAATGAGGATACTCACAGGTGGGCCGGATTTCTGGGCGGGATGCCGGTCAACTCCAAAACAGCGTCTGTTTTCGATTTCACCGACAACGCAAGGTTACCCAACCACCGGACGAGGTGCAATCTTTTTGACTTCTCCGACGAAAGCGTGCTTCGTCGTTTGTAATGAATCGGGATCGTCTCATGCCCGATCCCAAGAGTTAGGTTAAAGAATCTGGGGTTAAAAATATCGGGGATCTGCGTTGATGAAATTCAATTGCCCTGCTCGCTGAGGAAGTGGCTGAGTCCTGCGAGGTCGTCGGTGTTGATTTGGTCGACGCCCGCATCGCGTAACACACGCCACATCGCTGGATTGTCAGGCGTCCCCCAGAACCGAACGAGCCGACCGTGGGCGTGTGCGTGAGCAACGATTCGCCCCAAATACGTCCGCTCGATCGCAGAAATCTCGCCCTCGCCACGCCACTTAAAATACTTGCTCCAGTTGTCGCTAATCAGCGGCATCAATTCGGGTGACAGGTCACTGTCCAAGTCAGACAACCGACCATCGATACCCGCGAACCGGGGAGATGCCGCCTTGATCGCATCGATTGGCCGATTACCGCTGACGATCGCGACCACCGCGCCGGGATGATCGATGCCGTCTTCGGTCCATGCAAACACGTCGCGATATTCGCTGAGCAGTTTGTTCAGCGCCGCGAATGTCGGCTCGCCCGCGGTCTTGAAATCGATCAACAGCGTGATGGGTTTGTGGTCGGAGTACACGAAACCACCGTTCTGTTTGACGCGTTCACGCAGCGGATCGAGGTACAGCGCGCGCAGCGTGCGATCCGGGTTCAACTCGCTGCGCGAATGCGCCACCTGAAGTTCGCCATCGACCAGAAACACGTCCGCTTCGACGCTTGCAAATCCATGATCAAGTGCATCCAAGAGCGGGCGTGGATGCTGGTAGTCGTTGTGAGCATGCGTTTGGCGGCGAGGTGTGACTTCGTCGGGAAACGCGGCGGCGGGATAGAAGCAGGCCGTGACGAACACGGCAACGCAAAGGGATCGAAGACACATTTAGAATGGCTCGGAATGTGGATGGGAAATCGTGTTGGAGGAATGATTCAGTCGGGTTAGCAGCGACGCAGCGGATCGCAAACTCTTATAGCGGTCGGTATGTTAACCACAGGAAACACGGAGGGGCACAGAGAGAAGTTCCATTTCAACGGAGATTACGTGCTTTTGGGATATTAAGAACCTATCCGAAAACCTCGGAAGAACCTGCGGCAAACGAAGAACCCGCGGCTAGCGCCGTCGGCTCAGGATTATCGGATAGGTTCGAAGGAACACGGAACAACTCTTGACGCTGTTTTGACGTGGCGTAAGCTTCCAGCTTGCGTTTCTCGGATCGCAAGCTGGAAGCTTACGCCACTTGATGTTCAGACGGTCCCGGAATTTGAAAACGCAAGAACAAGCATTACCCCAGAGCGGGCCAGACAGCAAATCGCTGCGGATCGCGGAAACCTTTACGAGCCGGCAGGGCGAAGGACTGCTGACGGGGGTGCCGAGTTTCTTCATCCGCACCAGCGGCTGCAATTTGCGTTGTTGGTTTTGCGACACACCCTACGCCTCGTGGAATCCCGAGGGCGGGCGGACGACGATTAGCGATTTGGTCGAAGGCGCACGAAGGGCGAAGCTGCCCGCAACCGAGGGCGATTTGGACGCCGACGCGGCCGTGCGGCACGCGGTGCTGACGGGCGGCGAGCCGCTGATCATGGCCGGGATCGCTGATTTGGCGATCGCTCTGCGGGCGGCCGGATTGCACGTGACGATCGAAACGGCGGGTACGGTCGACATCGAGATTCCCTGCGATTTGCTATCGCTCAGCCCCAAGCTCAGTGGAAGCGCACCTGGGCAAGGCTCGGGGCCGGCCCTGGCGGACGATTCTCGCTGGGGCGAACTGCACGAACAACGGCGGATGCCGATCCCGACGATGCGCCGGTTGATCGATCGTGCATCCGCAGTTCAAGTCAAATTTGTCGTCGATTCACCTGGGGAGTTTGACGAGATTCTCGAGGTCATCGAGGATTTAGGTGTTACTGCGGCCGACGTGTGGATCATGCCGCAGGGCATCACGGTCGAGCAGCTCGATGCGGCCGCGGTCTGGCTGCGCCCGTGGGCGGCGGCGGCGGGTTTTCAGTACTGCGATCGCATGCAGATTCGCTGGTACGGCAACCGGCGCGGCACATGAATACTCGTAAACCGAGTTCCAACGCAGCGGCAGGGTGCGATCCCTCCGATGCCTCGAAACCAGATGGACTGAGCCCTCCTCACTCCCAACCCCGCTCGCCCACGAAAGAGACTGTTGCAATACAAGCCCGACGCGCAAGCGAGG
>JBDNIG010000171.1:0-1532 GCA_041688415.1 Rhodopirellula sp.
AAGCGAAATCAGCCGCCAGAACACACTGATTCAGGCCGCCCGCCAAGAACTTCTTAACCGAGGGCTGACGCCTGATCAAATTGAGCAGATTGAATCGGGATCGTATGTGTCGAGCGTCGATGTCGTCGCGCCTCCCGTTCGTGACGCCACCGCTTTATCCATTCCGTCATCGCCCGCAGTCATTAAGCAGGCCGCGTTTACGCTCGAGTCAACGGACGACCAAGGCATTGCTTATGAGGTCCAGGAATTAGCGGTCGATCTCGGGCAGCAGGTCCAGGCGGGGCAGTTGCTCGCGAATTTGTCGAATCACCATCTACTGTACATTGTCGGACACGCGTTCAAACGCGAAGCGGTATTTCTTGAACGGGCCGCTCAGGAAAACCGAGCGCTCGAAATCGAGTTCGCGGACGATAACGATGAGAGTTGGCCGGATCTAAATCAAGCGTTTCATATCCGTCATCTTTCCAACTCCATCGACAAGAATAATCGCACATTTGACTTCTTCGTTCCGTTGACCAATCAATCACGGATATTCCAAGAGCAAGGACGCAAATTCCTCATTTGGCGTTTTCGTCCCGGCCAACGTGTCCGCATTCATGTTCCGGTACAGCGTTTCGACGACGTGTTTGTACTGCCTTCGGAGGCGGTCGTGCGGGTGGGGCCCGAAGCGTACGTGTTTCGACAAAATGGCGATCTATTCAAACAAATCCCCGTCCATGTTCTCCATGAAGATCGACTTAACATCGTGATTGCCAATGACGGCGACATCACCGCGGGATCGTTTTTGGCTCAGAATTCGGCGGCGTCATTGAACCGCGTGCTGAAGTCACAAACCGCCAGCGGGAAGCAACCGGGACTGCACGTTCACCCCGACGGCACCACCCATGCGGCGCATTGATTGTCGATTTATGATTTCCGATTGTCGATTTGAAAACTTGGAGAATAGATGTGGATCAGGCAGAATTAAAAAAGCGAACGAAGCAGTTTAGTCTGCGCGTCATGAAGATGGTTGGCGCATTGCCGAACGACTCCGTCGGACGAGCGATTGGGAACCAACTGATTCGCAGCGGCACATCCGTAGGCGCTAACTATCGCGCGGCTTGCAGGGGAAGATCGAAAGCGGAATTCGTCGCCAAACTTGGGGTTGTGATCGAGGAAGCCGACGAGAGCGGCTACTGGATGGAACTGATTATCGAAGGCGAACTGCTTTCACGAGACAAAGTTGATTCATTGCTCGACGAAGCTAATCAGATCACAGCAATCGTGGTTGCATCAAGGAAATCAGCACAGCAGTCAATCGTCAACGAGAAAAAACGAAAGTGAATCGTTCATCACTAACCAATCGGCGTTCATCAATCAAAAATCGACAATGTTAGACTCAATCATTCGTTTCTCGCTCCGCTACCGGATGCTGGTGGTCATCGTCAGCCTCTTTGTGCTGGTGTATGGATCCTATCTCGCAGCGCACATGTCGATCGACGTCTTTCCCGACCTCGACCGACCACGCGTGGTCATCATCACCGAAGCGCCGG
>JBDNIG010000024.1:0-11209 GCA_041688415.1 Rhodopirellula sp.
CAAGGTTTCGTCGTCCTCCACCCGGAACCACGCGAGTCCCTTGGCACCAAAATCCTGCTGCACGTACCCGGTCAACTCGTCGATCTGACGCCGCGAGTACAACGTGGCCGCGCCGGGGACGCGAATGCCGCGAACAAAATTGCCCGCGTCAGCGGTGCCGCGGAAAACGCGAAACTCGGTCTTGGCCGCTACCGACGTGACGTCGACGATCTCCAAACCGAAACGCAGATCGGGTGCGTCGCTGCCGAACCGGCGCATCGCTTCGTCGTACGTCATCCGTGGCAGCGGCAGCGTGATGTCTTTGCCGAGCACCTGTTTGGCCGTTTTCGCGACCAAACCGTCGATCAACTGCATGATATCGTCGGCATCGACGAACGACATCTCCAAATCGAGCTGGGTGAACTCAGGCTGGCGGTCGGCACGTAAGTCCTCGTCGCGGAAACACTTAGCGACCTGCACGTAGCGATCAAACCCCGCCACCATCAGGATTTGCTTGTACAACTGCGGCGATTGCGGTAACGCGTAAAAATGACCGGGATGGACGCGGCTGGGGACGAGATAATCGCGAGCTCCCTCGGGTGTGCTGCGGCCCAGGATCGGGGTTTCCACATCAATGAAGTCGTGCTGTGAAAAATAATCCCGCATGCACTTGATGATCTCGCTGCGGCGGATCAATGCGGCCTGCATCTCTTTGCGGCGAAGATCGAGATAGCGATACTTCAGCCGCAAATCTTCGCCGGGCAACTCCGATTGTCCTGGAGTGAAGGGCGGCGTTTGCGAAACCGACAGAATCTCAAAGTGTTCCGTGCGAACTTCGATTTCGCCCGTCGCGAGCTTCGCGTTGATTTTACCCTCGAGCCGATCGGCGACCTGGCCCCGGATCAGCACCACGGACTCATTGGGCACGTGCCCCGCCGTATCGATCATGCCCTCCCCCGCTTCGGGAGGCCCAATGACGACCTGGGTCAACCCGTAACGATCACGCAAATCGATGAACACGGCACCACCGTGATCGCGTTTGCTCTCGACCCAGCCGCAGAGGGTGACAGGCGAACCGACATCGGATTTGCGGAGTTGGCCGCAGGTATGGGTACGAAGCACGAGCGAAAGACCGAAAATACAGAGGGAATATGAACCAGAAAATCAACGCGTAAGATAAACGCTAGCGATAAATCCGCAAGCGCCACACTGCGTACATCACCGAACCGAGACCGCGTGCGACAAATCAGATCTTGCGTTTCACTCCCGAGTGTCATCCGCGCACGGTCCTTTTGAAGACTCGTGAGTCTTCGCAGAATGGTGCGGTGTAGGAAGACGCGGGGGGATAGATTGGTAACGAAGTCGGAGGGTAGACTTGGGACATCTTGAATAATGTGTCGCGCCGCTCAGCTAGAAGGGGGGCTTTGTGCCGAAAGCAGAAACGGAAGAGGACTCCGCGGCGTTTGTCGAGCGACGAAAACGCTTGGTGGAACTGCTTGTCCGTGACTCGCCCTCCTACGCCAAGCAATTCGCACACCTGTGCGTGTTCTTCGACAATCGTTTCGGAGGCTCTGGCTTCAGCTTCTTAGAAGACCAGTTGATCACGATGCAGATGACATCGGCGGAACTGGAGTCGCGGGCCAAAGGAATTGAGAATGCCGCTGACAACTTGGATGCAGTTCGTGACACACGACTGGAGTTCGAGTATGCCGCTGCTGGCTTTCTGAAAGAATTCGATTACCGGCTCGGCAACGAACAGCCATCAATGTTGCCAATTGAGCCGATCCAGTCGCTTGACGGACACGCTTGTTACGTACGCCAACGGAGCAATTACCTCGCCGAAATCTACGATAATTCCGTTGGCGGACCGCGAGTGCAGGGAGCATCTCTTTTCGCTTATGCGCGTGAATGTATCGCGATTCCCGTTCCCGCGACGGCGCAACGTCCTACCCTTCGCTTCCAATCTCTAAACTGGCGACTCGCCGGTCGATTGGATCAAATCGCATCCACGCCATCGCACGAATACCGCGTTTTGATGTGGCCATTTCCCGATGTCGAGCTGCTGCATCACGGATTGCGTACTCCAACATTCGACGAGCCTTACACACGACTCGCCGAGATTGAGGACGAAACGCGTCTGTTGCAGCGAACTCAGGAAGCGATTGAAATCGCCAAGCAGCAGCGCGCGACGGTGTTAATTTTTCCAGAATTGAGCGTGACGCCAACGGTCGAGAAATCAATCGTTGATGTATTATCGCAGGGGTACTACGCCGACTCGTACCCAGTTTTGACAGTTTTCGGTCGAACGCACGTAGCAGGCGAGCAACTCGACAGCAATGTTGGCGTTGTGATGGGGCCGGACGGGCAGTTGATTTGCCAGCATATCAAGCTGTCTCGTTATGGAACCGACCAGCCCTGCGAATTTTTTGGTCGGAAATGGCCAAAGGGAATTTCCGAGCGAAACATAACGGGGGACACGGTTTCGATCTTCGAGACCCCGATTGGCGTTTTCTCACCTCTCATCTGCAAGGATTTACTGACGGTTGACGTTCAGGATTTGATCCAGCAAACGCACATTGACACTTTGTTCGTACCGTCTCTCAGCCCCGAGACGCGGGCTCATCAGCGGGTAACTGACATTCTGAGACTGCGAAATTGGATCAGCTCATTTGTGACCAATCGATGCGTCGAGCCAGCTTTTTCATCGAGTCGTCCTAATTGGCAACTTGTTGCTGGGCAGACCCCATCGGCAGAGGATTTGCTCCGCCAAGGCTCGAGCTTCTTCGAGGTAGCGAGGAAAGAAGGGAATCGGCTGGTCGTCTGTGGTGCGGTTGATCCTAATTTGCCGTATTTACTGTTCACGGCCAATCCGACCGGCTGATCTTGCCGTACTACCCGATAGACGAGTAAGTAAAGTGTAACTAAGCTAAAAAGCGAAGTTAATTTAGAAAGCATTCTCAAAGGCATCGCGTTATGGCTGGAGATTGGACTGGGTGGAGCGATCTTCCCTGGGAGAAGTTGAAATCGAAAATCGAGCAAACGTTTGCGTCATTGGACTCCAGTGAACCGGACGAAGGCTTGACGGAAGTGTTACTGCAACGCATGACAGTTTCCCTACGAATTCGATCGCGGGACGAATTGCACGAGGAAGCGTCAGGGACGCTTGACCTTTCGCGACTTGCCAAACGTCGATCCGCGAACTCATTCGCGGCGATTTGCGAAACCGTCGCGCGCAGTTTGATGATCGCCGCGAAACGTCATGATTCTTCGGCAGTTGAATCGCTGCTGCGGTCCTATGGAAAACACGGAACGAAACTTCTGGAGTTACTCGCAGACGCCGGAGAGAATGCGGTCGTGCCCCGCAAAACGTTGCGTAGCTCACTCGGTGTCGACAACGAGTCACAATTTTCGCACCTGCTTCGTGACTTTCAGAAAGCACGGCTTATCTATCGTGAACAACCCCAGGGGTCCCGCGAAGTGCTCGTTGGCTTGGATGTCGAAGGGCAAGAGGTTGTTCAACGCAAGATGATGCAGCCGGACTGGATTCTCATACTGGTGACGTACTGCGAAACGTTCGGTATTGGAAGCAATGCGTCGGAGATTGCAGGCAAATTACTCCGCTGCGGTTTTCCGACCAAACACGGCGCGGTGGAGATCGGCAAAGCAATTGTTCTCGGTCGCGAAAGGCTGGTCCAAACCTTTGCGAGTTCAAAAGCCTCATCGGAATTCGACTTAATTGATATTCAGAGGGAGTACCGTTCACCAGATTACATCTACAAGCAAGTTAAACCCAACTCGTCGATGAGTATCCAGTCTAAGCGGAGATCGTCGACCTCTCGGATCCAAGAGCTCTCCGTCTACTAGGTGACCCAATCATGACACAGAATACAAAAGAAATAGCGGCGTTGATACGTTTGATGAAACAGCAGGCAGATGCAGGCGACGAAGATGATGAGGAGATTGATGCCGAGATGACGCCAGACAAGCTGGCAAGAATCTTGCGAAAACTGCGTCCTCAGCAGTCGACGCGAGTATTCCAGTCTCGGGAAGAGACAATCGAAAAACTGCAAACTCACTTGAAGACCTACCTCGAAGACCACCAGCTTGCTGTCGGTGATATCGTTCGGTGGAAGGCAGGGATGAAAAACCGAAGTGTCCCGGCTTACGGTGAACCCGTCATCATTGTCGAAATCCTAAAAGAACCTGTCGTTGGCGGGGACGACTCGGGGACACCATATTTCCGAGAACAATTGACCGTCAAGTTGGGATGGATTGACCCTGATGGCGATTTCGTTTGCTTTCACTACGATGGCTCACGATTTCGTAAATTCGACGAATAAGATTGCAGCAACTTTAGTGTTTGGTTTCATCGTGCGACTTGCAGGTTAGCCCGACGGGAGGTAACGAAGCGCTCGGCGGCCTGATACCTTTATTGGACAACGCCAGGACTAATAACGGTGCTAAGCACAACGATCATCGGCGTGGCGGTCCTTGTTTTTCTCGTGCTGTCTTGCACGCCGCGGATCCGGCGGAGCGATGAGTGGACGGCGACCGTCACTCCGCTGGCTTCAATCATGGGCAGCGGATTCTTGGTCTGTGCTCCGTTATTGGCGTCGGTCGTCGGCAACTATTCGCCTCTGGTTATGGCGGCATTGCTCGGTTTTTCCTGGCTAATCGGAAGTGCGATCCGGTTCAATATTCGATTCGATGACGCTTCGACGGGAAAAACTCCTGCCGCCAACACGGCACAGGGCGACCACTGGCTCCACCGCAGCCATCGAGCGTTCGCGATCCATTGCCGGCACTTGACCGAACGGACGGGGCACTACGTGCTCGCGGTCGCCTATCTGATTTCCGTTACCTATTACATCAAACTGCTGGCTCAGTTCTCGCTCGACAAGTTCGGCTACGCTAATGAAACGGCACCCAAAATTATCGCGTCCATCGTGCTGGCGACGATTGCCCTAATCGGCATTTTCTTTGGATTGAAGGTTATTGAGAAAGTTGAACGGTACGCGATCAATTTGAATCTCGCGATGATTGCCGCCCTGATCGCTGGTCTGATCGCACACAACTTTGGTTTGTGGCAAATCGGCGACTGGGCTTTACCAGCAATCCATCCTGACGCGAATCATTGGCATGCTTTTCGTGTTTGCTTGGGATTGCTAATTGTCGTTCAAGGCTTCGAAACATCACGGTTTCTTGGTGCGGAGCATTCAGCGCCTCAGCGTGCCCGCACGATGAGCGCCGCCCAAGGAATCGCAACGGTGATCTATCTGGTTTTTCTGTTGCTGATGCTGGTCGTGATGACACCGGCGCAAGCATCCGCCGATGCGGATGTGACGGCAATCGTGGTGTTGGCGGGCAGCATTGCGGCGGTCCTGCCGATCATGATTACCGTCGCCGCAATTGGAAGTCAGTTTTCTGCGGCCGTCGCCGACGAAGCTGGCTGCGGCGGTTTGATGCAAACGATCGGCGGCAGATTTCTCTCGGGCCGTAGCGTCTACCTTGTCATCGGCGCGGCCACGATTAGTCTGTGCTGGCTCGTCGATGTGATGCAGGTGATTGCCTACGCATCGCGAGCCTTCGCCGCGTACTATGCGATCGAATGCGCGACGGCCTCGAACAATGCGTGGTCGAACTCGTCGAACAACCGCCAAGTCGGCAAGGCTGCTTTGTTCGCGGCTCTCGGACTGGTGTGTGCCGGTGTTGCCGTGCTCGGTCAATCGGTTGAGTAGTAATTTCACATCGTCCAAGTGCGACCGGATTTGCCGTCGCCGACGATCAGCAGAGGTCGATCATCGGCATCGGCATCGTCGTCGCGGCGCAGCTCAAACTGAAGTCCCGTCGTGTTACTGACTACGATATCGCCGCCAGGAATGCCGACTGCGACTTTTTGCAGTCGTGTGCCTTCGAGCCGGTAGAGTTCGAGTTGCCACGGTTCACGATCAATCAACAGCAACTCGCCGGTTTTGACGCTGGCGTAGAACTCCAATTTCTGACGGCTTTGATCATCGGGACTGAGAATTTCGATTGCAAAATCAGGGCCGCCTTGCCAGCAACTGCCTCGATCGACAGCGGCGGTTCCCGGTAAGAAAACCGCCACATCAGGAATGCGGTAATTTCGCTTCCAATCGGGATATCGGTCGCTGACGTTGACTCCTGGGAAAACGTCTCCGTGCTGATTTTCGCCGACGACTTCTTCCAGGATTCGGGTGAGCCGGCTAACAATTTTCTGGTGCTCGTTATTCGGCATCGACGCCATCATGTACGTTCCCTCCCAGATTTCGTCGTACCGATCCAGACCAAGCTGAGCACGCTCAGCACGCAATTTGTCAGATAGTTCTCGATCAAGAAGTACGGTGGGCATAGAAATTCTCCGAGTCGACGCGGCATCTTTGGGATGCATTGTACGCCAATTGATTAACGTCGTCACTTCTTTTGCATTATCATGGCGTTGTTCGTGGCATCAAAACGATGGGCAATCGAATTCCGTTTGGAGAACATTTTGCGAAAGAGAGCAAAGCATTGACCGCTGAAAAATTACTGCCGCGCTACACCGTCGACGACTACCAGCACTGGAAAGGTGACTGGGAACTATGGGACGGGCATGCCATCGCCATGAGCCCGAGTCCGTTTGGACGTCATCAGACGGTCGCAACTCGTTTGGCGTACGCATTCAGTTCTGCGATCGACAAACAAAACTGCAACGCCGAAGCGATTGCCGAGCTCGATTGGGTGGTCAACGACCGCACGGTAGTGCGACCGGACCTAATTGTTGTCTGTGGTGAAGTTCCGCGACGACACTTGCAATCGGTGCCGGGACTGGTCGCCGAAGTCCTTTCGGACCCGACGCGGCAAAACGACCTGCACTTCAAGCGCGAACTGTATGAGTCCGAAGGCGTTCCGACTTACTCGGTGATCGATCCTGATTCAGCCGAAGTCACCTGCCACCGACTCAGCGGCGATTGTTACGAAAGCACCTGCCATCGCGAGACCGTGGATGTGCCTCTGTGCGATGATTGCCAAGTCAAAATTGACGTTAGGACCATTCGATGAATAACTGTCGTAGCGAAACTCGCCAAGAGTTTCGGCCACCCAACAATTCGAAAGTCTTGGCGACTTTCGCTACGACCAAATCGGACACTTAAAGACCGAACGGTCCTTAGCCGGCTGTTTCGGTAGTCGAAGCCGCTGCCAGCAATTTGATGATCTGCGTCCAGACTTGAACTACTTGCTGTGTCTGGTCTTGGACTCCCTCAGAGTAGGCTTGACGTTCGGGCAAGGCACCCGCCATCGCGGGAATCCCTCCCGCGAGTTCTTCGAGCATCCCGCTCAAATTATCTGCCGCGCCGCCCATGTCACCACCCAATTCCCTGATTTCGTCGAGCGTGGTTTGCATTGAGGCGAGTGGATCGTCGTCGTCACCACCCACGAGCTGAGACAGCATCGATTTTATCGCGCCCAGGTCACCCGCTTGCAGTCGGGAGCTCATCGTATAGGTGCCCAGCATTTCTTTCGCAAACTCAAGCGGCGTTTGTCCCTCTTCGTTCCGGACCGCGCCCCACGATCATATGTGGTTGAACAATGGGGCTCGCAAGCGATGCTCGAAGAAGAACTCGTTAATACTCATTTTGCAATGGCTTTTCACCGGATAGATCGTCCGTTGTCGCCGCGTGGGCTCGCGTATCCCGCACGACGGTGTCGTCAGCATGCGTCTAGCGGGTACGTCTCTCGGCGTGACGTCCAGGCTTCCAAGCCGGGAAGGTACATCTGGATTAATCGCGATGATTTGCGAGAAGTCAAAACCACATCGGTTAGCGACCCCAGAACCATTTGAAAAACTCTTTTAGATCAACGCCGACGCCGCTGAACGCTGGCCTCAAAATCAGTGCGTCGACCAAGGCACTGCCTTCTCCGCTTTTCAATTCGTCTGCGACTTGGAATTTTGTGAGCTCTTTGCGATCGCGAATGTCGGCGAATAATCGATCAATCAGTGTGGCGACATCTGCTGTAGTCTTGCACGTCTCACGCAACGGGATTAGTAGCATTGGGTGCTTCGAGTTGCTTTGTGCTTCCAATTCACGTTCGCAAAACCTGATGGGGATCCTTCGTTGTGACAAGAATCGCGGGGAGGATATTGTCAGCCGGTTGGCCGTTGACACTGTGCCATGACAGGACTTCGTCGGCAAAATGTTCCGCGACTGTGCCTCGGATTACGACGGCGTTGTTTCGTGACGCCTGACTGGCCATACAGTCGAAGTTGTTTGTCAGGGCTTCGCCGAGCGGTTCGCTCCATCCGGAGTCGAGGACGTATACATAGTAGCCACGATGTGCTTCCGCAGGCAGTTCGCCAAGTGAGTCATTTCAAAACTATCCAACTTCTCCGACCCTGTGCATCGGAAGGCTCTCTGGACGGTGCCAAACGATTGTGCCATATGCGATCGTCCGTTTACCTTCGCGAAGAAGTACGGCGTTACCGACCGAGATTCTACCGAATTTTTATCGGGGCGCATGAATACGCCGAACACAATGCCCACACCACCACCCACCTTCGCACTCTGTTCAAATTGGATCAGAAATCTCTTTGCCCGTGCGTCTAATTTCATCGACGAGTTCGGGCAAGTCTTTCTCGACGATCAACCTGACATCGTTCTCTCGCAACGTGTCTCGTACCATTGGAATGCTCTCGTCCTCTTGGCTGGCAAAACGTCCAATCACGTTGAATCGCATCTCGCCAAATTGTTCGTGCGTGGTTTCGTGAACGAAACGCCCTTGCATGGACTGAACACACGCTTTGCGAAAGTTGGCATCTTCTTTCGATGTATCAAAATTGACCGTTTCCAGTAGATTGAACTTGCCATTTTGAAAACCGAACGGAACCGTAATTCGACGGTGAGCCTGTGGTAAATCAACTGAGACATGCTGGCGGACAAAGCGATGCAGACCAGCTTTGAACAGCAGTTCTTCAACCGACTTTTCAAACGATTGCCGTGCTTCGCGTTTCTTTTCGCCACCAACCAGGTCGGTGAAAAGTGATTCAAGCACCTCATCACACATGCGGACCTTCACAAAGCGAGGTACCGTCAATTGAATGAAGTTCCCTCGCGTGTCGATGAACTTTTGCAGCTGCTCCGGTGTCAAAATCTGGTGCGATTCAGATTGAACTCTGCTCGCAAAGCTTTTTTTAAACCCGTTCAATTGTTTCAGTTCGTCACCACTGACGTTGAAAACGTGGCGAATCCTTGAATTGTCCTTGACCAAACGTACGGAAAAAAAGCCGCGATCGGGAACCAGCAACACAACACCGATATTGGCTGTCTCGCCGCGAGACGGGTCCGGGCAGTATTGAACGATCGAGTAATAGCCTTTCGTGGGAGTCATCTTTTGTCCTCCTCAATTCCAGGAAGGTTGTGTTGTTCTGGATCAAAAAGTAAATCTTCAAGCGAATCGATCAGGAAGTTTGCCCGCAGATCAACGAACTGAATGAGCGATGTGCGTGCTTCGGGCTCAACTTCCCATTCTTTGGGAATCAACCCGACCGCCACAGTCGCCAGATTAGTCGGGCGACTCGCCAGTTGCTCACAGAACCATCGGACCACGTTTCGACTCAGCGAAGCTCGGAATTCTGGGAAAAGCCCATATACTTCCTTCTCACGAATGTTATCGATGTCTTTGACACGTCTGGTCAAGTCACGTCCGTTAGTGAAAGCGTGCGTAAAATCCATGGTTTTCAACTGAACTTTGTCGCTATCGGTCTCCATGCTGAAGAATACGTTGTCTAAGTTGACTCGGTTTTCTCCTGGGCCGTGTCGGTCTGGGTTTCGCAGCCAAGTGTCCATGCAAACCAGTCGGGTGATGTCGTCAGGATCAGTGACGACGCGCATCGCTCCCGCACCACTATCGAAATGCCGGACAAAACGAACCACCTCGGTTGGCGCAAATTCGGGACTAGAAGCAAACAAAGTCTTTCCCTGATGACTGCCTGCAAGGATGGCAAGCGAGCGACGTCGCGGTGCACACTGCACAGAGGACGTTCTCCCCGTACAGTCGCAGGGGCGAATTGACTCCCGCAATGGACGCAGGATAGACTAACGATGAAACTTTGGGCGTTACGTCGGAATCGCTCACGACTTTGCCTTCCGACTGGCACGGTGCTTTTTGGCGTTCAGATTATTGACACTTTCCTCTTCCCTGTGCTGCTTGATCCGCTTCAACAACATCGACGCCGGTTCGTCATTTGGGTCCTGCGCGACCAATTCACCCCGGAACGCTTTAGCGAGAATAGATTGATCGAGTTGGGTTAGTTCGGATTGCGAGGAGGCTAACATCGACGAAAAACGATCCATCCCCTCAAACGCCTGCTCGATCGTTTTAAGCATACGGCGTTGTTCTTCAATTGGCGGGATCGGTAGCGGGATGGCGTTAAGGTTTGTCTTTCGTGAACCCAACTCCGGTCAAGTTACCAACCGCAATGACACAGAATAAGACGTCGCCATCCGTGAAGTGAGTAAACCCCTTTTTCACCTCTCCAAACATGCGTACTTTGGATTCAGCTGCCAGAGTTCTGCGATAGTCGCGAGCACCCAGCCCTCAGGCAAATCATCCGCTTTCCCTTAATCGTTCATCGTATGGCTCCCCACAACCTAGCCGATTGGCGTCAGGCCAACAAATAGGACGTAGTCAGCGGGACCGTTTTCGGTTGGCCATTCTACGATCGCCATATTGCGTCCCTTGATCGGCTGGACGCCTGCGGAGTATCGCAACAATTCGGATTCTGCTGCCCAGCCTGCATCACGCAGTTGATCGTCGATAATTCGTCTGGTGGCGATTTCGTCCAAATCAATCGATTCGGCTTCACGACGCGCCGTGGCAACGACCGCTTCTTTTTCCTCGGCGGTCGATTCGTCGCTTGCCGCCTTCAGTGCTGCCAGCCACTCGGCACTATTGAACAGGGCCAGCAGTCGCTTCGGAGCGCGCACGAAAAAACCCAGCTTGGCAGGCGACGAGCCAAGCTGGGTCTTCGTAGACCAAAAGGTGATAGAGTCTCATCCGAAGATGATGTTTTCTGTTGAGTCGATGCGAGGATCGTTTCCACGGATTCAGCCTTGTCAGTCACCTGACGCAACCTATTTCTAAGAATCCTTAGAAAGGAGGTGATCCAGCCGCAGGTTCCCCTACGGCTACCTTGTTACGACTTAGTCCCAATTGTCGAGCTGACCTTCGGCAC
>JBDNIG010000172.1:0-4327 GCA_041688415.1 Rhodopirellula sp.
CGACGCCATGGTGGTTGTGTTTCAAGCCGAAGATTCCACGGGCAAGAACAAGCCAGGCAAACCCTATCGAATCGAGAACCGGATCGACTTGAAACACGATCTCCTGACGAGCGTCACCGCAGGGCATCAAACGCTAAAGATCGGCGTCGTGCCTGCGGATGCGACAATCAAATGGACCGCTGACGGTACCGATCCGGCCAACAACGGCAAGGCGTACGCGAGCAGTGGTGTCGACGTCGCCGAAGGTGCAACGGTCAAGATATTCGCCGAGAAAGGTGCCTTGCATCATGAGATCAGCGTCACGGTTCCTGTGACGGGCGGTGATGACGACGACGAACCGACCTCACCCACCCTCGATT
Organism: Rhodopirellula sp.; assembly: GCA_041688415.1. Taxonomy (GTDB): domain Bacteria; phylum Planctomycetota; class Planctomycetia; order Pirellulales; family Pirellulaceae; genus Rhodopirellula. The sequence continues at coordinate 360 of JBDNIG010000172.1, forward strand.
TGGAGAAACCAGCCACCTTGGCTGGAAAGGCGCTCAAGGAGTTTGGGTTGGTGTCCCGAAAAGGAGTCCACGCCTTCCTAAGTGACCTACCCGCCGGAACCGTGATCACGGGGCCGCGTGCCAAAGCGGTCAAAGCGGAATCCGATAATCGTGTTGCGATTTCGTGGGACAACAAATTGAAATTGACGGACGAACAGCTATTGCGAGCTTATGAATTCCTTGACGTTGAACTGGACGATGCCCAATGGGAACTCGAAGCATCATCGGTCGTTTTTCCCACCGGAAAAGCAATCATCGAGTGGCAAGCTAAGCAGTCCAAAAAGATCTCGCCGAACCTCATAACACAGTAAAAACTTAAGATCCTCGCTCACGCGTCGGGTTATGAAAACAGGCATCCTCGCTTACGCGTCGGGTTATGAAAATCCTAACCCGACGCGTAAGCGAGGATCGGGCCTCATTCGCCGCGTAAGCGAAAATGACCATTCACCACCCGCCGCGTTAGCGAGGGACCGCGATCATGAACAAGTCTGAACCACAACCACCGCCCGCCTTTGGCGATGTCGATATGAATGCCGAGCATGGCATCTTCGTGGTGGATGTCGCTCGCGATCATTCATGCCGATTGACCCTGATCGGTCATACCGAACGCGGATACCCACGACGTGAATTGGCTTCTATCCCCGGCGTAGTTTGGAAAGAGGTTGCCGCAGCAGTCCAGAACGAGTTAGTGCGTGGGATGGAGGGCCGCAGCGACAGCAAGGTTGCTCCCAAACTGGTCACCGGTGAAAACGCCCTTAGTCCGCTCATGACTCGCGAACTTTCGGTGCTCCTGTGGGCGTTGATGGAAGACGAAGACGGTACGCACACCGACGCACTGTTTGCCGGCTGGAAACAGCTCGCTTGCGAGGAACGTTGGTGGCTCTACGCTCGGGCAAGCAGTCCGGCCCAGAAAAAAGGCCAAGGGTGGCGACGCGCACTGTTCTTCGCACTCAATGACCCCGCCGACACGCGGACGAATAGTTCCTCGCTTACGCGTCGGGTTACGAAAGACGGTGGGGATTCCTCGCTCACGCGTCGGGTTACGAAAGAAGAGTCCGACATCGCAACCCGAAGCGTAAGCGAGGATCCCAACACAACCCGACGCATAAGCGAGGACCAAGCCGGGACCCCCGCCGCAAAAAAAAAGTCCCCAGCGAGGACTCGCACCCCGTCGACTGGCTCCGCGCCGGCAGCCAAACCAAAGCGAGCGACCAAGAAGAGTGGGGTGACAGCGAAAACCCAACCCGAAGCATCAGCGAAGAAAAAAGCCAGCACGGCGAAAAAACAGCCGAAGCCGACCAAGAAAAAATCGGTGTCTCCCCAAAAGAAACTGCTGGCCAAGGCAATGAAGACATCCCAACCCAAAATGTCGACGAAGACGAAATCCCAACCCGACGCGTTAGCAAGGGATCGGAAGAAGACCGCCAAGCGAAAGACCGCATAGACGACGCCCCGCCGGTCCGGCGCGATCCACCACCCAATCAACTGGAACTCTTTTAGCCCATGTCCACCGCACGGAAGTCACTGCTCGAAGTCCAGTTTTCGATCGCCCAATTATCATTGGAAAGCTATCTGGAACGTGATGCGCGGACGGGCAAGGTGCTGAATTCGCTTGGCAAGTGGTGGGGAACCAAACCTGTCGTCCTGACTCGTGCGGTCATCATCGCCTCGCTCTTTGAAGCGTCGGACGATCCTGCCAGATGGCCGCAGGATCTCGAGATCTTCTTCCGACTCATGTGCTTCGACACAGATGGAATGTGGAAGCGTCGCAACGAAGACTTGGCGGCCAATTCATCGAAACCTCCAGCACCAAGATTCTCTGAACTTTGCTTCGCGTTGGCAGATGAAGAGGAGAAAGAGCTGTTCCGCGAAGAGATCTATTGGCGTCCGCGATTGAATCAGGAAGGTCGTGATCGACGGGAAGCCTTGGAGAGGCGGGTGTTTTATACGCTCAACCATCCAACCCAACGTCAATACTGTCGTCGCGTCGAAGAGATTGATGGTCCGCCGGAAGAAAGCTGGGTCGCGATCAACGCCTACTGCGGGACCACAGCATTTTCACTGCAAGAATGGGTGGAGGAAATGTCGGTGCGTCGTTATGGCCGAACGCTACGAGTGGGCGACGCATTCTCGGGAATGGGCTCCATCCCGTTCGCGGCGGCGCAACTCGGCTGTGACGTTTACGCTTCCGACCTCAATCCGGTTGCTTGCCTACTTTCGACGGGAGCGTTGAAGCTGATCGGTGGCCCCGAAGCATTCCACGCCGAAGTGCTGAAAGCACAAGACGACCTCTACCAAGAAATGGACGCATGGTATGAGTCCAACGGTCTTGAAACCAGTGCCGAAGGCTGGCGTGCCACGCTTTACTTGTACTGCGTCGAAGTGGTTGTTCCCGAGTGGGATGGATGGCGTGTACCGCTGAACGGTAGTTGGCAGGTGCTCAAGAACAAAAAGAAGATTTGGGCGGAGCTAGTACCGATCCCTGAACAAAAACGATTTGCCTTCAAGATCCGATTTGGCGGCGATGGCTATGCGGAAGCCGCCAGTGGCACAAAGACTGGGCCGGATGTCGTTTGCCCAGATTCGTTGTGGGAAATCCTTCATGCACAAGGTAAGACCGAGAATGCGACTCGGCGGATTCCACTTAACACACTGATCGCCAATCACGGCGGCTTGCGGAATTGGGAGAAAGCGGACATTTCACCGCGTGAGGATGACTTTTACACGGAACGTCTCTACTGCATCCGTTGGGAGAACGACAAAAAGAAAACCGCGTTTCGCGAACCGGATGATTTGGACGAAGCGAAGGAAACTGAATGTCAGCGGATTGTTCGAGATAACCTGAGTGATTGGCAAGCAAATGGCTGGACACCAGACTGGCGAATTCAGGACGGTGCAAAGACCCGTGAGCTTATTCGCACCAGAGGCTGGATTTACTGGCATCATCTTTTCACGCCGAGGCAGCTTCTTATGGCCGCAGAGTATTCCAGACGGTTAAGCTTGGTATCTGAGAACATGAGACCATTGCTTTCGCTTTGCTTGGGAAACATTATCAATCAGAGTGCGCGTCTCTCTCGGTGGAACACAGGTGGCAACCAAGCAGTCGAGGTTTTTTATAACCAAGCGTTCAATACGATGATCGCTTACCTTGGACGTGGTTGGCGAATGATGAGCAACCCCGCAAATGCTCAGCATCAGTCGATCGCAGCGCCTGGCAAGACCGAATGCGGAATTAAGGATGCTCGCCTAGCGGATGTCAGTTGCGATCTCTGGATAACTGACCCGCCCTACGCCGATGCGGTGATTTACTCCGAGCTCTCTGAGTTCTTTCTCGCTTGGTACAAGCCGCATATCAACGCATGCTTCCCCGATTGGTATGCGGATTCAAAACGCGACGACGCAGTTCGCGGCGACGACACCGCGTTCCGAGTTGCCATGTCGGAATGCTACGCCAACCTCGCCAAGCAGATGCCCGACGATGGCTTGCAAGTGCTGATGTTCACGCACAAAGACACCGATGTCTGGGAAGATTTGGCTCTGGTCATGTGGTCGGCGGGCTTACAAGTGAAGCAAGTCTGGAGCATCGCGACGGAGACCGGCGCGGGTGGCATCAAAAAAGGCAACTACGTTCAAGCCACCTACAACATGGTGCTGCGTAAACGCCCGGTCGACGCGCCGATGGGTTTCGATGACATCATCGTTGACCAAATCAAGGCACGCGTGACGGAAGTCATCACGCACATGCGAAATAGCCAATTGAAAGCGGGAGCGCTGTCGTGTGGCTATACCGACACGGACTATTTGCGGCTCATCCGACTGAAGCGTGCGCAGGACTGAAGGATGCTGAAAGTACGGTGTATGGAAAAAAAAGCGTGGACATGCCATTCTGTCAGGGAGATTTCTAAAGTCATCCTTTGAAAGAACGCACA
>JBDNIG010000173.1:0-11934 GCA_041688415.1 Rhodopirellula sp.
AGCGTTCTGCATCCGGGCAATCAGGATTCGTGTCTTTGAAAGTGGCCGTGTGAGCGGGGCTGCCGCCGATCTCACTGACCATGTCGGCGTCGAGGATCAAGTTGTTTTTCGTCGATCCTTGAAACTCGACGATGTCCAGCTCCGGACGCGTCCAATGGATGCCATCGTGACTCTCGGCCAGGCATAACGTCTCCCACGAGTGTTTCTCCTTCTCGTAAGCCTTCGACGCCACGTGATGACCGCCGCGATAGTACATGCGGAATCGGTCGCCATCACGGAAGACGCTTTGATAGGCACTTCCATTTCCCTCCCACGGTGCATCGGTACGAAAAACGACTTCACGCCGCATCGGGCGATGCAGTTCGAGCCTGACGCCATCGAGCCGCTCGATGAGGTATTGATCGACGAACAGTTCTCTCCGCGAGCCAATGTTGATCGCCTCGGAGTCGCCGCTTCCCGGTTCGGTGCCTCGCACCGCCAGCGCCGCGGTCGAGTGACCGGTCGCTGCCACGCCCAACAGTGCCGTTGATTTTATCCAATCACGTCGCGTTAGCATCCTATTATTCCTCTTAAAACCTAGCCGAAGCCATTGGTAACCATGTTGACCATGTCGTTGTATTGCTCGATTATACCGTCAAACGATCATGATCGTTGGTCAGTTCGAGTTCCTCGTACTCGATCTTGTCAGATTATTACGAATAGCTACCGCAGATATCTATCAGCTAACGGTTAAACGAGATTATATCGACCTATTTATGCATAGGTGCTTACTATTGCGAATCAGCTGGAACGGCGGTTTCCGATGCGGGTGCGACGAGTCCTGTTTGAGTTGCTTCCGCTGGCTTGAGGTGGGTATCCAGCCAGCCATACATCAGTTGTCGCGATTCGTGGGCAACGCTGTGGCCGCGTCCGTGTACGTAGAATCCGAAATTCTGCGGGGCTTCCTCCAGCTCATAGACGTCCATGATTTTCATCAGCATCAGCAGACGTTGCCGCTGGGTGGGACCGTTGCCGTCGTTCAGGCCGGAAAGATCCAAAAAGGCCCGTGGTGCGATCAAGGCAATGATCTCGTGATAGTCGATCGGTGGCAGGACACCGTTGAGCAGGTCTTCGCGGAGGTGCTTGAAGTACACGTACCAGTGGTCGCGCGAGACTGCCAAGACATTCGGATTGTGGCGTAGAAAGGAGCCTCCACAATTGCACGCCGATGCCTTGATGCGCTCGTCATAAGCTGCCAGAAAAAATGTCCCGTGGCCGCCCAGCGAATGCCCCAGTGCTCCGATGCGGTCGCCATCGACCTGGTCGAGTGTCTGCAGCACGTCGATCGCAATCGAATGCTCGTACGTGAACTTGCCAACCGCTGTCCAATGCGGATGTTTTTTGTAGAACCGACCGGTCTCGTACGGACCTTCGGGTGGAGTCCGGTGCCCGGACACAAAATGTTCAGGCGCGATGACGACGTAGCCGCGTCGGCACAGGTGGTCCAAGTACGCTTTGTCCGGGTTGTCAATCAGGCCGGCGACTCGCTTCGCACCAAATTCGTAGGTGCCGTGCAAAGCGACAACGGCGGGCGCTCTGCCAGTCAGTTCCAGCGGGATTCCCTGATACGCGTGTGCCCGCTCGTCGGACTCGACGGCATAGCTGATCAACTGGCGGCGATAAAGACCATCGACAATGACTTCCTCGTGGACCTGCAAATCCAACGCGGGCTTTTGTGGTTTGTATTGGTCGCGCAGCAGGTCCAGGTACTTTGCTTTCAACTCTGCTCGGCGCTGCTCCCAGTCGGCTTTGGTTTCAATCCCGTCGGTGAGATCATCCCAAGAGGAATGGATTTCCGGGACGTCGAACAGCGAAGTGCGTTTCTCGTCCGGCTTCGGCTGCAACAGTGTTTGCATTGCAGCGGTTAATACCTGCTCCACTTCCGGTGCCACTCGGGACGGAGTTCCGGTTTCATAACCTCCCTGCGTGTACGCGATGCTGGTGCCGATATAGCCTGGTCCGAGATCGCCATAGGCCGCCATGGCGACGAAGAGATCCGGCCGCATCTTTTGAGCGGCCAGTTGATATTCAACAAACAGTTCGCCAGGCATATGCAGAATTCTCGCGGTGCCCAGACTCAGGCAACTGGTCAATGTGCGATGCCCGTCTGCGGTGCGGCGCAGGGAGGTGAGTTCCCGAGCAGCCCGCATGCGATCGGTCTCTTTCCCATTCGGATCACCCAGCCGCGCCAATAATTCATTTTCCACCAGTGTGTCTCTTATCGGCAGGGCGACGGGTTCGACTTGCCAACCAACATCGCGGGCGGTGACCGGTTGTTTCTCTTGTGACTGCCACGCCAGTTTCATTCCATCGGCCAGACGCTGAGCCAACACGGTTCGCATTTCCTTCGAGCCGTCGTTGTACTTGCCTGCGGCAACATTCCCACCGGCACCGTCGAAGTGAATGTGGGGAACTCCAGGCAGCGCCTGTTCACGGATTTCGCGAGCGATGCCGACGAAATCCCAGTTTACCGAACCCTGACCGTAATAGCTTTGCGGGTGGGTGGCATAGTAGGTTAGCACCGCGCAGGGTTGGTCATGGTTGTAGAACGCGATCAGCTTGACGAGCGGGTCAATCGTACCTTCGGGAGCTTCACGGGCGGCCGGGTTTCTGCCGCCACTGCTCTGCCGCTGCAGGATTACGCGGCCGTCGGAGCCCAGGATGTGGCGGTTGGACGCCACTTTCTCAACCTGCCCGCTGCCCAGTCCAATGTGCGTCACCGGCTGGGCCGTCTCCAGTGCCGCCTTTGCGGCCGCCGCCACGCGCTGCATCACAACCGCGTCGAAGTCGGGGTTGGAATATCGTCCTTCCAAACCGTGCTCCGCCAGCAGTCGTTCGGTGGCAAAATCGCTGCCAGGCGCATCGTGTTGATGCAAGGTATGCACCGTCACTCGTTCGGGTGAGGTCCCGACCGCCTCAGCCAACGCTTCGCAAAACCGATCGTGACTCTCGTTGGCAATCAACGCCCAATCAAACGCGCACAGCACGATCGGCTCGTCGGCACCGAGCAGAACGATCCCGCGCGCGGTCAGCGGTGTCACGATTTCCATCGCTGGTTTGACAAGGCCAATGCACAGCGGTGACCCCAGTGGATGTGTCACGTCAGCCTGGAACGTAGCGACTTTCAATGTCGCTGATGCGTCCGCCCAGGTAACATTTGATGACGCCAGCGTGATGCTGACAACCAGCAATAGGCAGCGAATCATCGGTTGTCGATTATCGTATTGAAATCGAAAGTGGGCGTGTTTCAGTCGTGTCATCGGTTCGTCTCCGCGTGGTCAGGTGGAAATATTCAACAACGGGGTGACGCCGTTGTGTTTTTCGCTGTACCACCAAGCGGCGGTGATGTTGGTCAGTTCGAGTTCCTTGTACTGGATCTTACCAAATCGTACTGTCTGGTGCTTCAACCTCGGCGAAACACGACGAATCGTCGATAAGCTACCGCGAATGAATAATCCGAGTAGCTACGTTCGCCAGAACATGGATTCCACCGTGAACGCCACAATAGCTGTGTCCCGCGTGTAACATCCCCGTGGAACAGTTGTACTATTCCGTTGCCATTAACTCTCTTTGCCATCTGGACTTTCCAATGACCACACCTGAACACACACGCCGTCGATTCCTGAAAACTGCTGCTGCGGCTTCATCGTTCGTCACTGCAACGTTGGCGGCGAGCACAGCGCTGCCAGCTCGGGCGAATGAATCCAACAATTCTTATTCGTGCCTTGACTATCGTCGCTCTTTTATCTGCGGTACATCGGAACTGAACTCCGTGCGGTTCTGGATTGAAAGCCGCACCACGATCACGGATTCCTCGACCGGTGACAGCACCGTTTTTTATCAGTGTGCGTCCTGTAAGAGCGAGAACACGTTTGGTGAAAAGGATCTGTTCTACCCAGATAACTATGATTTCCTGCCGATTTTTGGTGGCGGACACTGGCTGCTGTTTCGCCGAAAAGCTCGACTGGAGGTCGAGCGATACCGTGAGACGCTGGAATCGCCGAACGGATGGGGGGAGCCCCGACTGCTGCTTCACGAAGGCACCCATGTGCAGACGCTGGACGCATGGGAGCAAATACGAGACGCGACGGCTCAGGGAGTCCCTCTGGTGTCACAGACCGAACTGGTTAATGAGGACGCATCATTGAAGGCCGTTATTGAGTGTCCGGTCAAGACGATGAACATCAGTCTTGAAAAAAGGATGTATCAGACCGACACAGGCCCCATTGCGTTTCCTGATCTGACACGCAAGACAGAGCCACTGATCAACTGTTTGAGTCTTGCGTTTGTGGCATTCAATCAAAGTCACTTTGCGGATTTCGTGATTGAGCAGCCAACGCCGGTGATGGAAGACGAAGTGGAGCTCTGTAAAATTTATCATTACTCAAACCCGATCAGTCTGCCCGCGACTAATCGGATTCTGACTCACGAGTAATTCAGGGCTCCTTAGTCACGTCGCGAACGCGGCCATCGAGCTGGGTGTTGATGATACCGTTATGTTTGTCGATGTACCGCCAGGCGGCGGTGATGTTGGTCAGTTCGAGTTCCTCGTACTCGATCTTTCCCAATCGTCCCGCTAGGTGCAGCATGTCGCCGCGACTGAGCAGGCCTTCGGTGCAGGCCACGATGTAAGTCCGTTGGGGGTCAATGTCGCTGTCCACGATCCGCTCGCCGGCAGGCCGTGATCGATCGAATGCGTAACGACAACCAGACACCTGCACCAAAAACTGTCCGTCGAACGATTTTTCTTGACGGATGTTGTCTTCCAATATCTCAAGTAGTCCCGCACCATCAATTTTGAAACCGACTAGCACGCGATTGGAAGGCCGCAGCAAATTCAGAAGATCAAACAGGTCGGGATAGCGGCAACAGAGATACGTGGTGCCCGTGCCGCCCATGGACTGCCCAGTCAAGACGATCCGGTCGCGATCGATCTGGAACCGTCGACACACGTCCTCCAAAGCTGTCATGACATGCAACTCACCGACGCCGCGCCATTCCGTGGGACGGCCGATTGGATCACCTTCGGAGGGGCACAGAATCGCGATGCCCCGCTGCTCGGCTTCACGTTGGTAGATCCCGTTGCCGTACGTGGATTGATCGAAGTAGGTGTTCGCGTTACCGCTTGTGCCATGCAACGCGACCAGTAGAGGAACGGATTGTTTGCCGTCGTATGCCGATGGCAAATACAGGCGATACGGCAGGCTGGTATTGTCAAAATCGCTGCGACACGTCAGTGCCAAGTCACGCGGGCCACGGACATTTTTGTCGGGGTCGACTTCACTCTCCGCTGCACGGACAGGCGTCGCGATGGCGGCGACAAGCAGTGTCGCCAGTAGAAATTTTAGAGAGAGTTTCATGAGTTCGACTTTCCGGAAGTTGCCGCAGGCGTTCGTTTAATGAGTTCATGGTGCAAGCCACTCGATCCCCTCCTGGGTTGCCCGCAGTCGTTTGGCGCGGATACTCGACCCCTCGCCTTCTTCGTAGTAGACGATCAGCACGGTTCCATCTTTGAGATTTACCATCGAAGGATACGCGCCACCTACCGAATCAACCGCGACATTGTCACTCCAGGTTTCGCACTCGTCTACGCTATAGTGCAGGCTGGTTGCTGGCACGCGGTGCGCTAGCAAGATGATATCATCTCGCGTGCGATGCAAATACGGGCAGTGACCGGCGAAGCCCATTCGTTTGGAGATGCTCCATGAGTTGCCACGATCTTTCGAGACGGAGAAACACATCGCGGCGCGTTGGGCGGCATAGAGCGTTCCGTCTTTCAGCTCAATGACGTCGGTTTCCGCAGCGAGCGGCGTTCCTCCGTTGTCGATATCAATCACATCGCCCCACGTCCGGCCCCCGTCGTCGCTGATGACAACCGCACCGTTAGCTGGCCCATTGCCTTCCCGGTAGAGCCCCAGAATGAGTCGTCCGTCGGACAGTTCACGGACCGGAGAACTGCAATACACATCCCGAGCGATCTGCTGCGGCGCGGCCCAGGTTTTACCCATGTCGTCGGACGTGACCATCCAGGTCCCCAGCCCCGAAAATCGCCGGCCCGCTTGGTCTGTCTTCCGCAAAGAGAAGAAGTTGCAGATCAGCCGACCGCTCGCCAACTGCACAATCGATGGATCGCGATCGTCATCGGGTCCGTCGTACAGCACTTTGGCAGCACTCCAGGTGTGGCCCTCGTCGTCGGACGTGCAGTAGCTGATCCGGCCTCCTCGAGGGAGTTGCTCGTTAGGCAGTGCGACGTGACCGTAGCCAGCATAGAAGACCGTCATCAGCCGATCATCACTCAGTCGGCAGACATCGGGAAAAGCTTCATAACCTCCCGCGCCTGCGTCCGTGCAAACATGAACGTACGATTTCGGTGGGATCTTCAAGCTGTCGGTAGTTTTGTGACCAGCGCCCTTCACAACGATATCCTTGACATGACCTCGTCCCTGATTCGCATAGAAGCCAATTCGCCCACCCTTCAACGTCGAGTCGATCGCTTCGTACAAAAGCTTTCCATTCAACGAGATCTTCAACGTGTCTCCAATAACTTGCAGTTCACCTTCGTGCCACTCGCCTGCGGCTTTGTGTAACTCACCAGTGCGTTTGATTTCATTCCACGATACGCTGGAATCCGAGCGAACAAGAATCGCCTGGTTGCGATCGAAATGGACGTAATAATACGTTTCGGTATCCACAGCACGCACGATGAAGCCGCAAGCAAGAACTCCACGGTCGCCCGGCTCAACAAAGAACCTCGCACGTAACGTGACGTCACTCCACTGCATGGGCTCAAAGAAAGCTCGCGACATCACTGCACGGCCGTCCAAGACGATCTCGCCATCGTCAATCGTGGCGGTGGAATCTGGAAATACCCATCGATCTGCCGCCCCGTCTGCCGACAGATCGATCGCCAATTCCTCGGCAACGCTGCCCGGTGTCCCAAACGAAAAAACAACGAGGGCCCAGCAGCTCACGGCGACAAAAAAATTCGAATTCATGGAATGGCTTTCAGAAAATCAGGTTTGTTTACATTGCTGTCGCAACGACGTAGCGTTCTCGATGCTCATTGGTGCCAAGGCAGTCACATACGCTCCATCCATCCGCCCCTGCCGAGCAACCTCTTACCGATCAACATGGACACGAAATTCGAGAGCGGTCGTGCACTGCCGTAATTCAATCGTTTCACCATCGGGCAGCAGGGTAATGTTTTTGGCTACGCCTTCAATACCGGCCAGCTTGAGTGGCGGTGGCAGACGCACACGAATGCGCAGCGGGTTCGGCACGCTGCGCGTGGGCGGTACCACACGCACGGCGACGTAACCGTCGTCCACATGCGATGTAATCGTGCAACTGATTGGGCCCAATGCGGTCGGTGCATCCTTGATCCGAATGGCTTGCCCGGCTTCGAGCCACTGCCGCGGTGTGGCGTGTGCGACATAGAGACCGGTGGGCAACCCCGTCTCGGAATCGAACGATTCGCGAACCAGCATTTGCCGCAGGGCCAGCAGCTTACTCGTGTTGTTGGCCGAACAGTACGAGCCGTACGAGGACCGGCTATTGTAGTCAGGATGGGCGCCCAGCGTATCGCCCTCTCCGGCAATGAACGTGCCGCGTGTCATGCCGTGAGCCAACGCGCCATAAAACGAAAGGATCAGCCGCTCGACTTCATCGCGATCGGCGAGAAACCGGATGTATCCTGGCATGTAAACGTTATCGACACCCGTTGTGCTATATCCTGGCAGTCCACCCGGACGATGAGTGCCGATCGCAACAGGGTAATAGTTGAACCGGATCATTCCTAGAAAAGTGCCGCCATGTTGGTGAATGTAACGCGAGACACCATCCATCGTAGGTGAATCGTATGGCCAGAATCCACTGCTGAAGGCATAAGGCATGACGAGGTTCCAGTACGATCCATCGCGAGTTTCTGTGATCGGATCGAAAACCGGGACGTTTTCATAAAGTCGACCTGGAATGAACAGGCTGCCATCGGGCAAAACGTCCGTGTGCTCCTGCAACGCGTTTTGCAAGGCTTGACGCAATCGGATGTCAGCATCGCCGCAGACCGCCACGGCCTCGTCCATGCCGAGTTGCTGCCAGATGATCCGCAGATCGCGCATGCCGCGCCAACAGACCGTCTGATGAAAAACGGTATACGATCGATACGTCTGGTCCCCGCAGTACCGCTGTGGCTCGAGTAAACCGCGCGGGTCTTCACGCATCTGGCGGGCCAACTCGCTGATCATCTTCAGATAGGCTGGCGTGTTGGCGCGGACGAAGTCTGCGTCGCCGGTCAGGTGATAGTACTCGGCAGCGTGGGACAGTTTTTCACCGATTTCCCAGTTCGTGTAGTTGCCTGGCCCCTTAGTCATCTCCAGCAGACTCTGTAAGCCGTCGCGGGCCTCTGCGGCATATCCATACTTCGCCAGCAGGCTGCACGCGTCACTGCTCTCGGGCTGGTAGAACGAGTTGTGGTAGACGGCGCTGCCGAGACTATAGCGCCAACGCAGCACCAGGTTTTGAATCAGCAGGTTGCGCGTCGCGTCCATCACGAGCGGTTCGGGCACGTCGAACGGTTGCCTGCTGAGTCGTTCGTCCCAGTAGTCTTTGAGTTCTTGCTTGCACTGGTCCACCAGCTCAGCGCTCACATCACACGACGCGGGCAAGGGCAATTGAGGCGACCACATCAAGTACGCAGGTTGGTCTGGTGCGACGGACAAGGTGACTGTTTCGTCGGCGATCGAGGCATTCGGCGCAGCACGTAAGCACGCCGGATCGATATTTCGGCAGTGGAAGCGGACGCGGTGGGCAGCTGAATCCGAGGCGTCCATCAGCTTGATCTCGGTCAAACCGACTAGGTGGTCGAGCCCAGGAACACGGCCTGCAAAAGTAGTTTGTAGGAAGTTCACACCGGTGTCTGTCGTATGACGCGTTACTAGGATTGGATAGTAGTCTCCTTCGAGCTGCGGGTAACTCGCACCGGGAGCACCACCCGCAAACGGGCTCCACTTGTCTCGTGCTTGGACTTCGATCTGGATCCGTTTCCTAGATGCTGTATGGTCAGCATAGAGAGCGTGCCCATCGGCCGTGGCCACGACGTAAGGCGGTTGGCCGTCATCTTTACCAAACAGCACGGTATGCGGTCCGTACTGCGTGTTCGTTTCCCCTGTGGACTGGAACAGCGGCTGGAGCAGATCCTTGAGTGCCTCGTAGGTCGCGCCACCGTCGGCGATCAGCCGCTCGCCCCATAAGTCCGGGCCGCTGCGAAGCGCCTCGTTCAAGCTCCGCTCGTAGGGAGTTTCCTCCCTCGCCGCAGCCGGCGGCGTAGGCGACGGGAACCGATCAGACAGTTCGCCATACAACGCTGTGATGCCCTGCTCGTCGAGACAGTCCTGGTAGACACGGATGTCCGCCATCCGTCCCTGGAAACAGTAGCTCGGTGTGCGGGCGAGATGCTGGTAGGCTCCGATGACCAGCGGCGTGGGAGCCATCGTTGTGGGCGTCGTGGGGACCTCCGTCTCGGCCACTCGCTGAGCATTGACGTACAGCCGCATTGTGTTGCCGTCGTGCGTCGCGGCAAGGTGAGTCCAGCCGTCGTAGAGCGGTACATTTTGGGCGGTAGCCTGTTGCAGTGACCCCTCTTTGCTGAGGTAAAAAGCGACCGAGGCGGGTGTGTCGGGACGATCGATCAAGAACAATCCCCACTGGTACCAAGGCTGACCGCGCGTCTCAAGCGACTTAACGAGCACCCCCTTCTGCGCGGCCAGCGATCCGCGATCGGGATTTACCCACACAGCGATTGAGAAGGAGTCCTGATTCAGTTCCTCACTGTCTGGCACGGTAATCGCGCCATCAGTGCCAGCGAACAGAAAATGCGGTGGTAGACCGAGCGTTTCGGTGCTGGTCACCGACTCGACGTTAGCGGTTGTAAAGGCTACCTCGTTGCCAGGAGTCACCTGCAGGGCCGGTGCTGGAAGTCCCTGAGCGTGCAAGGCGGCGGTGAACGCAAGGATGATCAACGAGACGGTGGTCGCCGTTACGGACAATCGTGCTTGGTTCAAAATTGTTCGACACATCTTACTTTGGTTCCTGTAGTCTTTCGTAGCTGGACTCGTACTTTGGGAGAAGTGCAATATAACTGCTAACGGACAAAAATGCAAACCGAAGATACGACGTCAATCCCAAAGATCTCACGGTCCAGCCTTAGTGTCGGTTGCACGTGAGAACCGAGGCTAGCGCCAAACCTGCTTAATTAACCGAAAAACTTCGCAATGCCTGCTTACCAATTTACTCCACTGACTTCGCTACCTGCACTTGGGGTGTGTGTGAATACTGCTCCCACATCCGATTGGCGCTGTTCGCATCGAGCGGGCCGTCGTGGACGTAAAACCTGTATCGCGAGACGTAGGGTGTGCCGGGTTCAATGGTAAACGAGCCAAGCGACGCTGGCGTGAAACAAAAATAGGGCAGGGTCGGATGCAGCCGAACCGGCTGGGGGAAGCGAAAGTTGCTGCTGTGATCCATGATCAGCGTGCCGGTTGTTTGACCGGCGATCGGGCCGAAGAGGTCGACCCAGCGAGGCCGCGTCTGGTTTCCATTGAGCTTCGATTTCCCTTCGCTTGTCAGACAGTCAAAGTTTCCGTGTTCGAGCCAATCGGCGCGCCCGCGAATCGTCATCCCGCCGTAATGCATGGCGTCGATCGAAACCGGCTTGGCGGAAGCACACGTCTGGGTCGAAGTCATATCGAACTGAAAGGCGTCGTCGAAGGCATAGATTCGCAGGTACCATGTTTCGTCGAGCACTGACGCAGGCTCACCGGGAGCCGTCAGGTCGACGTGACTTAACCGTGCCTTGAGAAAGCCAAACACCGGCCCGTCGCCGAATGCTTCCAACTGAACGTGCTGCACTTTGCCGAGTCCGGCCTGCTGATCCCAACCGTTGGTCGAACGACCATCAAACGTCATCTTTCTCCACGCCAGCATAATCCCGTGTTGATGCGCGTGATGCGGATTGAAGTCGTCTGTAACGATCTGTCCGGAAGGATTGAACAGCGGGTAAATATAGCCGCTCCGCGCGTAGGAAGGATGTTTCGGATCAGGTGAAGGCACGGTGGCGTGGTTGTAGCTGAACACGGGTTTTTCGCCGACCTTCACGAGCAGACGCTTTCCGTTGTCGGCGACCGTGACGCGGTTGGGTTGCGAAGGTTCATCAACGGACGTCAGGTGGTATCGACGAACTCTTCCCGCATCCAATTTGTCTCGCACGATCCAGACGAGCTTCGGCTCGTTGGCATTGCGATCAACCTGAACGGGAATGCGTTTCCCCGTGTCGATTTGCGTGAGCGTAAATTGATCGCGATTCGCAAGTTCGGAGGGCAACTCTGTTTCCACAACGACATTTTCGCAAGATACATCACCAGTCGAAAGTTCCAGCGTGACCGCGTCGGCAGCGATTGCCGTGGGTACGAAAATCAGAGCAATCACAAAAGCTGCGATAACTTTGAAAATGGGTGTTGTCATTGTGTCCAGCCCTGTCAATCGTCGAAGTGAAGAGAGTGTTTGCCCCGCGTCGTGTTGGTCGTCGTCATGCGTTCGGAATCGATGGGGCGGAACTCGCCAAAAGCTTCGATCGACGAGGTCCAGATTTCAAGACGGAAATTGACGCAAGTCTTGACGACTTCCTTCACGTGTGTTCGCACGACAACATCACATTCGCTGATCGCTGCACGAGAGGCGTCAACGCATGGATCCGGTCCATCCATGCGAGTACCATGCTATCTCGTGGGCGGCGGTGTGGCAACTATCACGACCCAACCGTTAAACGCAATGCCGTTCAATGAAGCGTAGTGGAGGTGCTGAACCTCCCTTGAATAGGATCTTTAGCAAGATCCACTACCA